>NZ_CP100463.1 GCF_024228675.1 Salinigranum marinum
GGTCGCTCCCGGTCGGCGGACGGTGATACGTCGTCCGTGGCGTCGGCGTCGCCGTCCGCGTCGTCGAGGCCGGAGTCGCGTGAGCCGGATTTGAGCCCCATCAGACGGCCACCTCGGGGGTTTCGAGGCCGGCTTCGGCTTCGAGATAGCGGGCGAGTTCGTCGAACTGATCGAGCGTCTCCAGTTCGTAGTCGCGCCGCCGGTCGCGGTGCTGTTCGACGTACGTGTACGGGCTGCACTGTTGCTTCCAACAGCCTTCCATCAACGACCCGCGCTCGCCGATCACGACCGGCACCGGGAACCCGCTCGCGCGCAGTTCGCCGAGAACGTCCCGCTGGTCGCGGGTGTCCTTGTAGCCGATGGGGAGGACCGCGAGCACCCCGACGTCGACGTCGATGCTCTCCTCCAGACCGTCGACGAGGTCGTCGAGGCCCGCGATCGACTCCTGGCCCTTCGCGGTCGCCTCGAACGGGATCACGACGTTCCTGACCGCCACGAGAGCATTGTAGAGGATCGGCCCTGCCTTGCCGGCGGAGTCGACGATGACGACGTCGTACTCGTCGCGGACGTTCGCCTCGCGGAGCACGCGGTGAAGCTGGTGGTACATGCTGTAGGACTCGCCGAAGTTCTCGGCCTGGTTCTTCTCGTTGAGCAGGAACTCGTGGAGATCCTCGAGCATGTTGTGCGAGGGGACGAGATCGATCCCGCTTTCGACCGTGGTCGTGAGCTGGCCGAACGGGCCTTTCGGGCGCCCGACGAGGTGGCGGACGAGGTTGTCGACCGCCGGATCGCCGCGGTCGTACTCGGGCGCGAACAGATAGGTGAGGCTCCCGTTCTGCGTGTCCATGTCGATCGCGAGGACGTCGTATCCCGCGCGTGCGTGGCTCGCCGCGAGCGTGGCGGCCGTCGTCGTCTTGCCGACGCCCCCCGCCTCCGAGACCGGCGCATAGGTGAGCATTACGAGACGGTCGGCGACGACGAACATAAATCTAAGTCAGACAGCATAGCCACATCTGATAGCTGTGTGTTGTATCTGTGAGGTAGAGTGACGAGCATTGTTTATACAGTATAGCTATTTAACGTAAATTTATACTATAGTCATAAAGTATAGCTATGAACTATAACCCTAAAGTGTAGGTGAAATGTGGACGTCCAGGCGTGAGGCCATCTACGCACCAACGAGCGCCGAGACGGCACGGCTCATCTTCGAGACAGCCGCGTCGGGGTCGTTCCGCACCTGGCCCGACAGTTCGGCGGCGCGCTCCTCGTCGCGTACGGCGTGTTCGTCGTCTGGGTCGTCGCCGAGACCGTCGGCGCGACGAACCGCATCAGGGGCGGCTGAATCCCCCGTAACCAACGCCCCGACCGACGACGGCCGTTTTGGGCCTCAGAGGTAGCCGAGCGCTTCGAGCCGCGTCTCGCGCGTCTCGTCGTCCAGGCGAGCGAAGCCCGACGGCTCCCCCTCGGTCACGTGCCGCGGCTCGTCGGACTCGACGACGAGCCACGGCACGACCCGTAGCTCCGGCGTGTAGACGCGGGGAGCGTGTCCGTACTGTTTGCTCACGAGCACGCGTTCGCCGAGCATCTCGCCGTGATCGGCGGTGATCACCGACCGGCCGTCCAGTCGATCGACGAGCTCCTTCGCGTGGTCGGCGGCGATCCGGACGTTCTCGGCGTACGCCTGCTTGAGCTCCGCCTCCTCGATGGGTCCGTCCCTGACGGCCTCTCGTACGTTCGCGTGCGCCCCGTCGAGGCCCTGCCGCTCCATCACGTTCGGGTTGAACACGCCGAACTCGTAGCGCTCGTACAGCTCCTGCCCGGTGGGGCCGATGTACGGCGCGTGCGGCTGCATGAAGTGAACGAGGAGCCGTTTGTTCGGGTGGCGCTCGCGCATCCGCAGGGCGGCGTCGACGACGGCGTCGGGCGGGATCGTCTTGAGCTCATCGTCCCACCGCTCGAACAGTTCGGCGTAGCACACCTCGAAGAAGACGTCGTCCGAGAGGATCTCGACGAACGGGTTCGCGGTGACGAGCACCGTGTCGTGGAGTCGCCGACCGGCGAAGTTCGCCTCGATGAACTCCCGGCTGCTCGACCCCCGGGAGACGACCGTCCGGAAGTCGCCGTCGATGACGTCGAGGGCCGCGAGCGAGTCCGCCCGACAGGCGTCGAGGATCAGCAGGTTGTCCCACTCCTCGCTCATGACGTCGATGCCTGGGTCGTGTGTGCGCTGGAACACCAGCCGGGACAGCACGCGCTCTCCTTCCCGGGCGAACAGCGACGGCTCCGTCATCGCCCGTCTGAGGTTCGACAGCGTGTATTTCCGGTACGCCATTGGTCGCCAAAGTGTTGTCTGTACAACACGATATACGTTCGGGTCGTATCGCGTACGCACCGACAACAGCGGACGACGTTTCCGGAGGCCAGGTGGACTGATGTACGGAGCAAACGTGACGCGTCCGCAGTTGGTTGGAAACCAACGGACACACGACCGGTCCGACGGCCGGTTACGGGCGGCGGGCCGACGGGGAACCACTGTCGAGGACGGGGGAACGGCCGACGACGGTCGGAACCCGGCCGGGCGAGTCGGCGGGCCGTCTCACTCGCGGACGGCCCGCCGCCGGTCGGGGATCAGGTCGAACGTCTCGTTCGTGTCCCCGAGGACGAACAGCGCGTAGTAGCGGAGGAACGTCTGCACGGGCACGGAGACGACCAACACGAGGGCGATCAGTGCGAAGCCGAAGACCACGGCCGCGACGAGGATGACCGCCCAGCCGGCGGCCTCGACGACCGTGAGCAGCGCCGCGCCGGCGAGGGCGACGAGGCCGAGGGGGATCGCGATCACGACCGCCCCGACGAGGGTGGCGATACCGGCGAGGATCCCGCCCACGAGCTGGAGCACGAACCCCATGACGGCGTAGGCGACGTACTGCTTCCACTGGCCGGTCACCGTCGGCCAGAACCGACGCCAGGCCGAAAGCACGCCCGTCTCTTCCCCGAGCATCACCGGGACGACGAACATGGTCGTGAAGCCGTTGACGAGCCCGCTCGCGATCGTGACGACGGCGAAGACGGGGATCGCGGCCAACAGCAGCCCGAACGAGAGCCCGCCGTCACCGAAGACGATCGGGGCGAAGGCGGCCACGAGGACGACACCGACGAGCGCGAAGGAGACGACTCCGAGGACCAGCCGGAAGCCGAACAGCCGGAGTCCCCGTGACCAGTGCTCGCCCCAGTAGCGGCGGATCGTGACCGTTTCTCGGCGGAGGGAGTCGACGAAGACGAACTCCATGACGGAGCCGACGAACAGGAAGCCGAGGCCCAAGAGCAAGAGGACGCCGAAGATCGCGGCGATGATCGCGACTTCGGTCCCGCCGATCGACGGGGCAGCCTCCAGAGCGCCCGGGCCGTCGGCTCCGGCAGGGGCGTCTACGCCGCCACCGCCCGTGCTCCCGCCGGGAAACTGGACGGGGTTGAATCCGCCGACGCCGCCGACGAAGAGCATGAGCAGGGCGAGCCTCGCCCACCGTCCGCGGTCGAACGGCCAGAGGAACGTCCGCGTCGCGTCGAGCGCGTCGTCGATGGCGTCGAGCGCGTAGAGCGTCACCGGCCGGCTCCCTGTCGGGGGTGGCTGCGCTTCCGATACCGTCGGTACGCGGGGTGGAGGGGACCGATTCGGGGCATTCGGTCCCACAAGGCTCGCCCGACCCGATAGAAGCTTCGGTCGCCGGGCCCGGAGTGAGCGGCGTCGGGTACCGGACGGGGCGGCGTGTCGACCACGTCGCGTGGCAGAGGTCGCGCGACGACGCGTCCACACACCGTACCCTACTCGCTCTCTTCGGTCGCTCGTTGAGGATAGGGGGCCTTAACCCCTCAATTCAGGTAAGGAATCGACAGTGACAGCGCGTTTCGCCAGCGTTACTTGCTTCCAGGGCCCACGAAGTCCGCCGTGACAGTTCACTGAACACCCAAGTATCCAGCTGCTTCCTCTGCGATGGTCTCAATCGTTGCCTCGACGAGACGACCCTCTTCGTGCTGGATGTCGGCGTGCCGGATCGTCGCGATGGTCCACGGTTCACGTAGCTGTCACGCGGCAACCCACCAGTCGTGAAATCGTCGTCAGCGAGCGGAATTGCGACTGCACGACGAGTCGTCGTGACCGCGGCGTACAGTCCTATTTCGTCGCTGAACGGGTGAGTGTCGTCACTGAGGCAGACGTACGGACGGTAGTCGTGATCGGCGAACAGGTCAGGGCCGTTCACCACAGTTCCACGGTCGCACGACACCGGTCACTCCTCTCCGTAGTAGTCGTCGGTCGTCGAGGCCGAACTAGCCTGTGTCTGCGCTGCATACGACGCGAGGCGATCGTCTTCTCCGATCGCCCAGTATCGACCCCGGTGACGGACGAGTCCGCGGTCCTCGAGACGCGACAGGACGGCGCCGACGCTCCCACGCTTGATTTCGGTCGCCTCGTGAATCTCCGTCTGGGTGAACGCCTTGTCGTCGTGTTCGACGAGGAACTGGAGAATCCGGTAGGGCTGCGTGCCCTCCTGGAGGTCGAGGACCTCGGTTGGTTCCTCGTCGAATCGGTCGATGTTGATTGGCATGTGTAATAGATTGTAATAGACTGAAATAAGCGCGTCGCTGATGGGGGTGTTCGCTCGTCCCTCACGAGCGATTCAACGTAAGCCGATGCAAGAGCCCTTGGAACTACCGTGACAGAACGGCTGGTCCACGGTTACACATCGTTGATATGATCGTAGATTCGTCCGGTTGTCTGGATTGAACGGTGCCGGAGCCGGCTCCGGACATCGTAGAGGGTGTTTCCGTCCTCAGCGTTCATCATCCGCCACGCGGTGCTGTGTCGGAGCGCATGAGGCGTCACATCGGAGGCATCGCCTCGATTCCCGTCGATCTTGAATGGGCGAACCTCGGCTACCTCGGCGACTTTGTGAACCAGATCACGAACCCCTTGGGTTGAGAGACGGTCGGACGACCGCGAAGGGAAGAGTGCTGAGCTGTCCTTCCATCGGTTCGTGAGGTACGATCGGAGCAATCGAGTGGTGTCGCTCGCGAGGCCGAGCGTCTTCGGCGGTGGAGTGTTCTCGTTCGGGTAGTCCTTCTGAATGTGACCCGGGAGGTAGAGCTTCGAAGCGTCGTCGCGGAGGTAGTCGATGTCGAGCGCGACGAGTTCGACGATGCGAAGGCCAATGTCGTACACTGTCGCGATGATCGCGTCGTCGCGCTGATGGAGATACTCAGTGCTCGTTCGATACACCGCATTTCGGCGTCCGTCGGCTCCCTGCACCGGGAGTTGGTGTGCGCCAAACGGGCTCCTTTGACGCTCAGTTCACTGCCCACACACATGGTCGAATCACAGGTCGCTCTCACCCTCGTCATGGGCGGGTTGCTCGTCGCTGTCGGCGTGTGGCTCGCGCGGCTCGAGAACTGGCGGTCCGTCCCGCTCGGCGGTCGGGCGGGAGGGACCGTCTCGGAAGAGCTCTCCTCGGAGAAACCGTCGGGACTGCTCCGCTGGCTCACCACCGTGGATCACAAGGACATCGGGATACTCTACGGCGTCTACTCGGTCGCGATCTTCGGGTGGGCCGGTGGGGCGGCGATGATCATGCGTCTCGAGCTGATCGACCCCGAGATGACCCTGCTCTCGAACCAGTTCTACAACTCGCTGCTCACCAGCCACGGGATCGCGATGCTCATCCTGTTCGGGACGCCGATCCTGGCCGCGTTCTCGAACTACTTCATCCCGCTGTTGATCGGCGCCGACGACATGGCGTTCCCGCGCATCAACGCCATCGCCTTCTGGCTCCTACCGCCCTCGGCGCTGCTCGTCTTCGCTGGCTTCCTTCCCATCCCGGACCTCATCCCCGCCCAGACCGCGTGGACGATGTACACGCCGCTGTCGGCGGGCGTCGGCTCCGGCACGCAGGCCAACGCGGGCGTCGACCTGATGCTCCTCGGCCTCCATCTCTCGGGTATCTCCGTCACCATGGGCGCGATCAACTTCATCGCGACCGTCTTCACCGAACGCGGCGACGGCGTCACGTGGGCGAACCTCGACATCTTCTCGTGGACGGTCCTCACCCAGTCGGGGCTCGTTCTCTTCGCGTTCCCCCTCCTGGGGAGTGCGATCGTCATGCTGCTCATGGACCGCAACCTCGGCACGACGTTCTTTTCGGTCGACGGCGGCTACATCCTCTGGCAGCACCTCTTTTGGTTCTGGGGCCATCCCGAGGTGTACATCCTCATCCTCCCGGCGATGGGACTCGTGAGCCTCATCCTCCCGCGGTTTTCGGGGCGGCGGCTGTTCGGCTTCAAGTTCGTCGTCTACTCCACGCTGGCGATCGGCGTGCTCTCCTTCGGCGTGTGGGCCCATCACATGTTCGCGACCGGGATCGACCCGCGCCTGCGCGCGTCGTTCATGACCGTCTCGCTCGCCATCGCCATCCCGACGGCGGTGAAGACGTTCAACTGGATCACGACGATGTGGAACGGCCGCGTCAGGCTCACGACGCCGATGCTCTTCTGCGTCGGCTTCGTCTCGAACGTGATCATCGGCGGCGTGACGGGCGTCTTCCTCGCCTCCATTCCCGTGGACCTCATCCTCCACGACACGTACTACGTCGTCGGCCACTTCCACTACTTCCTCATGGGCGGGACGGTCTTTGCGGTGTTCGCGGGCATCTACTACTGGTTCCCGCTCGTCACCGGCCGGATGTACCAGAAGACCCTCGGCAAGGCGCACTTCTGGCTCTCGATGATCGGGACGAACCTCACGTTCTTCGCGATGATCCTCCTCGGCTACGGCGGAATGCCCCGGCGGTACGCCACGTACCTCCCGGAGTTCGTCACGCTCCACCAGGTCGCGTCCGTCGGGGCCGTCTTGATCACCGTCGCCCAGTTGATCTGGCTGTTCAACGTCGTCCAGTCGTACTACGAGGGACCGGCCGTCGAGGACGGCGACCCCTGGAACCTCCGGACGGACGGGCTGTACACCGCCGAGTGGGACTGGTTCGACCGGAAACGGGAGACGGCGCTGGCTGACGGCGGCGAACCCTCCGACGGCGACGACTGAACGAGTCGGCTACTCTTCGACGGCGACCACGACGAGCAAGCGGGCCGCTACTCCTCGTCGCCGACCGCGACGGGCGCGCGGACGAGGTTCCCCCACTCGGTCCACGAGCCGTCGTAGTTCTGCACCCGGTCGTAGCCGAGCAGTTCGTGGAGGACGAACCAGGTGATCGACGAGCGTTCGCCGATCCGGCAGTACGCGATGACCGCGTCGTCGGGGGTGACGCCGTGTGACTCGTACAGGTCGGCCAGCACCGCCAGCGGTTTGAACCGGCCGTCGGAGCCGACGTTGTCGGCCCACAGGACGTTGATCGCGCCGGGGATGTGGCCGGCGCGCTGGGCGGTCTCGTCCATGCCCGGGGGCGCGATCAGCTCCCCCCGGTACTCCTCGGGCATCCGGACGTCGATGAGCGTCGTCTCCGCGTCGAGCGCCTCGTGGACGTCGCGACGGAACGCGCGGATCGACTCGTCGGTCGTCTCGACGTGGTACTCCGTCGCGGGGAACGTCGGCACCTCGTCGGTCGTCGGGAAGCCGTGTTCCAGCCAGTACTCGCGCCCCCCGTCCATCACCCGAACGTCGTCGTGGCCGTAGATGCTGAACTGCCAGTACAGGTGGGTCGCGAACCAGTTCGCGTTGTCGCCGTAGACGACGACCGTGGTGTCGTTCGCGATGCCGTTGTCGCCCATCAGCCGCTCGAACTCCGCCGGCGTAGGGATGTCGCGCCAGGTGTCGCTCTGGAGGTCCGCCTGCCAGTCGAAGCCGACGGCGCCGGGCGCGTGACGCTCCCGATAGAAATCCGTGTTCACGTCGACCTCCACGAGCCGGTAGTCGGGAGTCGGCTCCCTGAACCGGTCGAGTCGGTCGGCGACCCACGCGGGCGAGACGAGGACGTCCGCTGGATGCGTCGTTGTCATTGAGTGGTCCTGTGTGCGGTCGTCGACCGGTTCCGTCGGGTCGTGTGATCGTTCTCCGGCCCCCATTATCAGTACTCCTCCTCCACGAACCCCTTCGCGAGTTCGGCGGTCGCCCGCCGGAGCCGGTACGAGATCGTCGACCGGGGCAGGTCGAGTTCGTCCGCGAGCTCGTCGAGCGTCACCTCCCGTGGCGTCTCGAAGTAGCCGCGGTCGACGGCCAACTCCAGCGTCTCCCGCTGCTCGCTCCGGAGCGATCGCGACGACAGGAGACTGTGCCGCCAGCCGGTCGCGTCCTCGAGATGTCCGAACTCGAACCCGATCCCGTCGGCGAGCTGTGCGCCGAGGGTGTCGTACACCATCCCGACCTTCTCGTCGCTCTGCATCAGGACCCGCCAGCGCGCCTGCTCGCCCCGACGGACGACCTCGAAGACGACGCCGCCGCTGAGGTACTGGGTCGCGATGAGCGGGACGGCGTCGCAGTAGGTGATCTCCGAGACGTGGGTGTAGACGATCCGGTGGCGGCTCCCCTCTTCGAGGAGGTCGTGCCGTCGCACGCCCCGGCAGTCGCGGGCGCTGACGGACTCGCGGTCGAGCGACTCGTCGAGCAACAACGGATCGAGCCGATCGAGCGCCTCGGGCTCGCCCGTGACCCGTTCGAGCTGCCAGAACTGGTCCGTGTCGAGACACGAGACGATCGCCTCCGAGCGGAGCGACTCCTCCTCGATGAACGCGTCCATGTAGCGATCGACGCCCCGAGAGTAGGTGAGAGAAAAGAGGAACTCGCGCATTACACGTGCTTGGGCCGGACGGGAATAACGGTTTTCGATCGGCGTCGGTGACGAGCGCGTCGGCCGGGGCCGCTCGGTTCGGCGACGCGCGGCCCCGGGCGGGACGTATTGCGACCGAAACACTATACTGAATCCGCCCGCTCCGGCGTGCGAGCGACGCTCATGCCGGCGGCCGATCCGACAGGACACTCGAATCCCTCGGGTCGACACGCGGGGGTCGACGGCCGGAAACGGCCGAATATTCGTCTTCTTCGGCGGGAGCGCCCCGGCGACGGGTGCGACAGGCGACCGTGTCAGCGTTCGGTCGGGATCGAGGAGACACCGGGAGATCGGTATTGGACACAGTGCGCAATATTTATTAGTCTATGCAATATAGCTGAAAGTGACGATGGACCCAGACGACTTCCCGACGCCGGACGTGACGGTCGACGACATCTCCGCGGCGGAGCTCAAGAGGCAGGTCGACGCGGGCGAGGACGTGACGATCCTCGACGCGCGGATGCAGAGCGACTTCGAGGAGTGGCGCGTCGACGGCGACTCCGTCGAGATCGAGAACGTTCCGTACTACGAGTTCCTGGACGAGGTCGACGACGACCTCCTCGGCCGCGTCCCCGAGGGCGACCCGCTAGTCGTGCTCTGTGCGAAGGGGGGCGCCAGCGAGTACGTCGCCGGCGTGCTGAAGGAGGCGGGCCGCGACGTGGTCCACCTCGACGAGGGGATGAACGGCTGGGCGCGGCTGTACGACCTGGTCGAGATTGAGGGATACGACGGCCCCGGTGCCGTCTACCAGTACCAGCGCCCCTCCTCGGGCTGCCTGGCGTACCTGGTCGTCGACGGCGACGAGGCCGCCGTCATCGACCCGCTTCGTGCCTTCACCGACCGCTACCTCGCCGACGCCGAGGCGATGGGTTCGACCCTCAAGTACGCCATCGACACGCACATCCACGCCGACCACATCAGCGGGGTCCGCGACCTCGACGACGAGGGCGTCAGGGGTGTCATCCCCGCGGCCGCCGTCGCCCGCGGCGTGACCTACGCCGACGTCCTCGAGACCGTCGACGACGGCGACGTGCTCTCGGTGGGCGACGTCGACGTCGAGGTCGTCGCCACGCCCGGCCACACGACCGGGATGACGTCCTACCTCGTCGGCGACAGCCTGCTGGCGACGGGTGACGGCCTCTTCATCGAGAGCGTCGCTCGGCCCGACCTCGAAGAGGGCGACGAGGGCGCGCCCGACGCGGCCCGGATGCTGTACGAGTCGCTTCAAGAGCGCGTGCTGACGCTCCCCGACGAGACGCTCGTCGCCGGCGCGCACTTCAGTGACGCCGCCGAGCCCGCCGAAGACGGAACCTACACCGCGCCGCTCGGCGACCTGGTGGCGCGGATGGACGCGCTGACGATGGACGAAGACGACTTCGTCGAACTCGTCCTGTCCGACATGCCGCCACGGCCCGGCAACTACGAGGAGATCATCGCGACCAACCTCGGCCAGCGGACGGCGGGCGACGACGAGGCGTTCGAGCTCGAACTCGGCCCGAACAACTGCGCGGCCAGCCAGGAGTCGCTGGCCGGCGACTGAGCGGGCGACTAAACGCCCGACCGACTCGCGGTTCGCGGGTTTTCCTGACACCTCCGTGAGTAACCGCCCGACTGCAGTGCATCTCAGGTCTGTCACGGTCGATCGCGCTGGTTGTCCTGCGGCAACTGAACCCGTATGCCGTTCCACCGGCTAGCCGTGACCGTCATGGACGGGTCAGCCCTGCTCTCCCGACTTCGCTCGGCACGCATCGACCGGCACCTCGCGCTCGCCGCGGCGGTGGCCGTCACGTTCGCGACGGCCGCCGTGGTGTACGGTGTCCTCCACGACGACGTCGTCACCGCCATCTCGGCGCTGCCGTTCGTGCCCGCGGCGCTGTTGCTCATCGGGATCGGCCTCTCGTTCGACCGCTCAGACGAGCGACAGTCCGGCCCCGGCGGGGCTGGCTAACCCGGGCACCCACCGACACCGACGAGCCGCGACCGACAGACGACCACCCCTCGAACGACGGTACACCACATGAACGAAGACGGAGTTCAGGCACTGCTCGACCAGGAAACGCTCGTGAACCGTATCGACCGCGGGGCGATGCCCGACTGGGTCGAATCGCACTGGCGAACCTTCAGCGAGGGCCTCACGGGCACGCGGAACGGCACGCCGTTTCCGTGTTTCTTCGGGGCCGAGTCGGTCAGGGAGGGCGATCCCCTGTACACGTTCGTCCCGTCGACGACCGACAAGGATGCCCTGCTCGGCCTCCGCGACGCCCTCCGCGAGTATCTCGGCGTCTGGGCCGACCACAGCGGGCGGGCGTCGCTCGTCGTCTTCTTCAGGCCGCCGGACGAACCGCTGTCCGAATCGGCGTACCACGAGACGCTGTGGCACGTCCTGCAGTTCCTCCACGTCCACGACCCCGAGCCGTGGCCCGACGACGTCCCGACCCGTCCCGACGACCCGTACTGGGAGTTCTCCTTCGGCGGCGAACCGATGTTCCCCACGTGTCGAGCGCCCTTCTACGACGACCGCAAGAGCCGGTACTGTCCCATCGGGCTGGAGATCACGTTCCAGCCGCGCGCGCTGTTCGAGGCGCTCGGCGTCACCGCCGACACCGAGGCCGGACAGCACGCGCGCGACGTGATTCAGGACCGACTCACGGAGTACGACGGGGTCTGCCCGCACGCTGACCTCGGCGACTACGGTGTCGAGGCCGATCGCGAGTGGACGCAGTACCTGTTCGAGTCGGATCCCGCGCAGTCGCCCGACGAGTGTCCGCTTCGGGTGACGCGCGACCACCCGAAGGTCGGTCCGGCGGTCGATCCTGGCATCGCCGTCGACGGTCGTGAAAACCAGCTCTGGTAAAACCCTCAGTGACTGGACGGAACAGCCCGCTGAATACAGCGGGTGATTACAGCACACCGGTACCGAGGGAGCACGAATCGAGCAGTGATCGGATCGCTCGAAGTGACGAACACGGTGGGTTCGGTACGGTCGCTCGACCCGATCACCGGTTGCGGATCTCGAGACGGCGTGAAGAACAACACTGCCGGGGTCGCCGCGTCCTCTTGCTGTTCCGTCGCCCGACTGTTCCGTCGTACTCGGCTGCGTCTGGCCGACCCGTTCCACCATCGTGAAGGCGGTCCCGGGCGAGCGGCGTACGTCGTCGTTCCGGAGCGCCGAGACGAGGCCGAACGGGCCGACCACCCTGTCGGTGGCCCCGGCGACCGCGACGTCCGGACCCGGTCTGTCTAGACAGACGCCGACGGACGAGTAGGCTCCCAGTGTATGTGTGATTGGTGCAAGACAACCCCGGCGTACTCGACGCCTCGTCACGCGTGATCGAGCCCACGAACCACGCACACACGGCGGCAGCGCCGTTCTCGGCTCGCCCGAGTGGGACGGGCACGCCGCAGTCGGTGTCTCGAGTCGTGTGACGGGACCAAACCCACTCATAACGTATGGATCACCATCGGTCGGTTAGCGGAATATAGTATTGTACGAAGAACCCAAAACCGTTATGACCGTGCCCAGTGTAGTGGTTCCTGTGCAAGAATCCGCAATGAGTGCAATATCGCAACGAGGTGAGTGGTGATGTTCGGCATCGAAACTCTCTCGGGAAACGCGTTGGCGGCCGCGCTCGTCGGCCTCGTCCTCGTAGAGGCGGCAATCCTCTACGTCGGCTACGGTGCGCTCGAACAGCTCGTCGGGAAGTACGTCGTCAGAATGCTTCGGGGTGAGTGACGATGGCGATGGAGTTCATGGGTGTGAGCGTCGCCCTGCTCGCGATGTTCAGCGGGTTCGGCCTCCTCATCGGGATCCTCTTCGGGTTCTTCGGCATGGGCGGGTCGTTCCTCGTCACCCCGGCGCTGTTGGTGATGGGGTACGAGCCGAACGTGGCGGTCGGGTCGGGCCTGGCGTTCGTCTTCGGGACGAGCGTCATCGCGACGCTGAAACACCGCGACCTCGGGCAGGTCGACTACAAGCTCGGCGTCTCGATGATCGTCGGGACGACGCTCGGCATCGAGGTGGGCAAGATCGGGCTGGAGTACCTCCAGCACATCGGGCTCGCCGACAGCGTCGTGAGCGTCGCCTACGTCGTGCTCCTGGGCGGGATCGGTGTCTTCGTCACGCGCGAGGCGCTCCGTGGCGGCAGTGGTGGCATCAGCCACGACGTCGACGAGAGCGACGACGCGGACGAGGGACTCGACGCCGACGACATCCCCGACATCGCGAAGAAGATCCAGTCGTACCACATCCCGCCAATGCTCTCGCTCCGCGGCGGCATCACCGTCTCGCTGTGGATGGTGCTGATCGTCGCGTTTCTCACCGGCTTGCTGTCGGGCTTCCTCGGCGTCGGCGGCGGCTTCATCCGGATGCCGGCGCTGTTCTACGCCATCGGCGTCCCCGTCCCCGTCGCCGTCGGGACCGACCTCTTCGAGATCGTCTTCTCGGGCGGGATCGGCTCGTTCCTCTACGCGCAGTCGGGCGCGGTCGACCTCTCGATCGTCGCCCCCCTGCTCGCCGGGAGCGCGCTCGGTGCGCGCCTCGGGGCCGCCGCGACCGGCCTCGTCGACGAGGACGGCATCAAGATCTACTTCGGCGTGATGCTCCTCCTGGGCGCGTTCGCGGTCGCCATCCGCCAGGTGGGTAACTTCCTGGGGATCGACGTGCTCAACACGGTGAGCCTGATCGTCATCCTCGGCGCGGCCCTCCTCGTGAGCGGGGCCGTCGTCCTCAGCAGTATCCGCGAACTCCGCGCCGAGACCGAGGAGACGCCGGTTCGGTCGACCGCCGACTGACCGCTGACGCGGGGCTCTCGACGGTCCATGCGTCGACGCGGGGGCGAATCGGACGCGGTGGCTCTTATTCTCGGTCCGTGACCGGGCCCCGGATGGTCGTGACGGGGATCGGTGACCGCCGGACCAGCGACTCGGCGACGCTCCCCAGGAGGAACTCTCCGAGGTGAGAGCGGCCGTGGGTCCCGACCACGAGCAGGTCGGCACCGTACTCCTCGGCGGCCTCGACGACCATCTCGGCGACGGGCCCGACCGCGACGCCCGTCTGGAGCGACACGTCGGACGCGTCGGCGATGGCCCCCGCGTCCGCGAACAGCTCCCGCGCGTGGTCGCGTCGGTCGTCGAGCCACTCCTCCCACTCGCCCGGGTGGTCGCCCCAGCCGATCGCGGCGGTCGCGTCGGTCCGCTGGTCGACCACGTAGAGGGCCGTGACGGTGCCGGAGCCGAACTCCGCACAGGCGTACCGCAACGCCTCCTCGGAGAGCCGCGAGCCGTCGAACGGGACCAGGACGTGCGTGGGCATGAGAGGAGATACAGCGGCGGGCGTCTTATCACATATGTCTGATATGAAGACGGTCAGCGTCGGCCGAGGGTGGCGACGGCAACGGGGTCGTCCGGCGCGGTGGCCCCATCGCGTGGGCGCAGCCCGCGCTCCAGAGCGCGAGCAGACCGAAGCCGGCGATGGTGACGCCGGCGAACTGGTTCACCCGACGCAGGTGTGACGGCGCGAGGCGTCCCCGGAAGCGGTCGACGACGGCGGCCAGACAGAGCCACCAGAACGCGGTGCCGGCGAACACGCCGACGACGAGCACGGCGACGTCCAGATACGCCCCCGTGAGGCCGACACCCAGCGCCGCGAACACGCCGACGAACGCCAAGATGGTCACCGGGTTGGCGAGGGTCAACAGGAACGTCGACGCGGAGTCGCCGAGGAGGCTCCGTCGCTCGTCTCCGGCGTCGTCCGCCTCCGCCGGGGGGGCCGGAACGTCCGTAGCCCGATCAGCAACAGGAGGAGGCCGCCGCCGACGCGGATGCCGGCAGCGGCGTCGAGCAGGACGGCAGAGAGCGCGGTGAGACCGAAGCCGGCGACCGCACCGTAGACGGCGTCGGCCGAGGCGGCACCGAGGCCGCTGACGAAGCCGGCGCGTCTGCCCCGCTCCAGCGTCCGCTGGACGCACAGGACGCCGATCGGACCGACGGAGGCCGCGATCGAGGATCCGAAGAGGACGCCGCGGACGAGGAGTTCGGTCGTCGAGAGAGACAGGAGACAGCACTTCACGGGCGGAGTACCGCGCCGCCGGGGCAAAACCGTTCCTCGGTGCGAACGGGCGTCAGCCAGGTCGACCACGGACCCCGTGGCTCAGGAGCCGTCGTCGGCCGCCGCCAGTCGAGCGCCGACGTGGCGGTCGAGGTTGTAAAAGAGCACGGCGACCGTCAGGAGCGTCGTCGCGAAGAAGACGACGAACTGCGGCGGGCCGCTCGTCGACCCCGCGAGCGCCGCGCCGGCGAACCCGACCAGCGTGAGTTCGACCCAGGTGACGACGATCCGCGAGAGGAGGCGCGTGCGTCCCCGCGACGCCGTCGTCGTCCCGGACGACGCCTCCGCCGGATCGTGGCTCGTCTCGTCGTGGCTCATCTCAGTACGACTCCGTCGGCTCGACGGGCCCGCTGAACGCGTTGTAGAGGACCGCGAAGTAGGTCAGGACCAGCGGGAGCAACAGCGCGGCCCCGACCGACATGATGTTGAGCGGGAACGTCGAGACGATCGCGTCGTCGACCGAGAGCGACGCGCCGGGGTCGACGACCGGGAACAACAACAGCGCGACGACCGCGACGAGGCCGTACGTCAGGAGGGCGCTCGCGACGAGCGCGAGGAGGTCCTGGTCGCTCCGGAGCGCGACGACGTAGCCGACCGCGAGGGCGACCGAGAGCCCGACGAGCGCGAACACCGGCACGGTCACGAGGGCCGCCGCGAGCGCCGGGGTCGACAGCGCGAGCGCACCGAGCGACGCGACGACCGCGAGGAGATACCCCACGACGGCGCGCTCGCCGTACCGCCGGACGTCGGCCCGGAGTTCGCCGCGCGTCTTCAGCCGCACGAACGCGACGCCGGAGACGACCGTGAGCGCGACGACGGCGACCCCGACGACGAGTCCGGCGGCAGTGACGAGCGCGCCGGTGCCCGTCAGCCAGTTCGCGACGAACACGCCGAGGAGGAAGGGGGCGAGCACACTCCCGGCGACGAACGCCCGCCCCCACCAGCGCTGCCACGCGGGGTCGTGGCGCTGTTCGTACATCTCGGGGGCCAGCCCCCGGAGGATGAGCGCGCCGAGCACGCCGAACAACAGCAGGTAGTTGCGGCTGAAGAGGTTGGCGTACACCGCCGGAAAAGCGGCGAACAGCGCGCCGCCGAAGACGACGAGCCACACCTCGTTGCCATCCCAGAACGGCCCGATCGCCGCCAGGATGGTCTCGCGTTCCGCGGGGTCGTCGCGGGTCCAAAACAGCGCCCCCGCCCCGAAGTCGAAGCCGTCGAGAAAGAGGAACGTCCCGAGCATAAAAAAGACGAGCGCGAACCAGAGGTCGGGGAGGGGGAGGCCGAACAGCGGCTCCGACGCGAACGTCCCGTACTCAGTCATCGCCGGGCACCCCCGTCGTCGGCCCGCCGGCCTCGACCCGCCGCGTCCGCAACTCCTCGGCACCGGGCGGCCCCTCGCGGATGATCCGGAGGATCACGTAGCTGTACAGGGCGAGCAAGGTGGTGTAGACGAGGGCGAAGCCGACGAGCGTCAGCGTCGCCTCCGCGCCCGTGAGCCCCGGGGAGACGCCGTCGGCCGTCTTCAACACCCCCTGGACGACCCACGGCTGCCGGCCCACCTCGGTGACGACCCAGCCGAGTTCCACGGCTAAAATCCCGAGGAGGCTCGACGCCATCAGCGCCTTGTGCAGCAGGTCGTCTTCCAACAGCTCGCCGCGCCACCAGCGGTAGCCGCCCCAGAGCGCGAGCAGGATGAACCAAAAGCCCAACCCCACCATCGCGCGGAACGACCAGAAGACGATCGCCACCGGGGGTGCCTCCGTCTCGAAAGAGTTCAAGCCGCGTATAGTCGCCCGTGGATCGCCGCCGCTGGCCAGCCACGACGCCCCGCCGGGGATGCCGAGCCCGAACAGCTCCTTCGCGCGCGGGTTCGTCAGGTCCTCGAAACTCGTCGGGAAGGCGATGAGGTACTCCGGGACGTACGAGTCGGTCTCCCAGACGGCCTCCATCGCGGCGAACTTCTGCGGCTGGGTCTCGCTGACGTGCCGGGCGTACAGATCGCCGTGGAGCACCTGAAGCGGGGCCGTGATGAGGAGCGCGACGAGCGCGATCTTCAGCGTGGTCTCCCAGAAGTCGACCTCCTGGACCGGGTAGCCCCAGACGTAGTGTTTGAACACGTGGTACGCCGCGACGCCGGCCATGAACAGCGCGACCGACTCCACCGCGGCGTTCTGCATGTGGACGTACATGAACATGAACCGGGGGTTCAGATACGCCGCCATCGGATCGGTGAGGTGGACGACCGTCTGCCCGCCCTGCTGGGCGAGTTCGTAGCCGCGGGGCAACTGCATCCACGAGTTCGCGATGAGGATCCACACCGCCGAGAGCCACGTCCCCGCGGCGACCGCGAGACTGGAGACGAAGTAGAGGCGATCAGAGACCCGCTCGCGCCCGAAGACGAAGACGCCGAGGAACGTCGCCTCCAGCATGAACGCCATCATCCCCTCGATCGCGAGCGGGCCGCCGAACAGTTCGCCGGCGAACGTCGAAAACGCCGCGAAGTTCGTCCCGAACTCGAACTCGAGGACGATCCCCGTCACGGTCCCGACGACGAAGCTGACGGCGAAGATCTTCGTCCAGAAGCGTCGGAGCTGTTCGTATACCCTCGACCCACCGCGGAGCTCCTTCCAGGTGAAGTAGACGAGAAACGGGGCGAGCCCCATGCTCATCACCGGGAAGATGATGTGGACGATGGTGGTGAGGGCGAACTGGAGTCGGCTTGCGATGACTGGATCGACCATGGTTGAGAGAGTGCCGAAGCCGCGCGTTCCTATCTGTTAGAAAGGTCTGGAACGGCCTAAGGGGAGTCTTGGCGAGCGACAACCCCGGGGGAATCGTGGTCGCTCGGTCAGATTGTATTGTATATAGCGTGCAATATTAGTAGGTGGAGAACGAAGGAGAAGACATGCGCATCGTATTCGCAACGGACCTCTCGGACGCGAACGAGGCGGCGATCCGGTCACGAACCTGCCTTGAGTGCCTGAAACGGATCGGCGTCACGGACGTCCACCTCGTCACGGTGGTCCCGGACAACGTCTCGACGGGGCTGCCGGGGATGGATATCGCCTCGGACAGGCAGACAGCCCTCCGAACGCAGCGTGAGACGTTCGAGTCCGAGGGCTTCGACGTCGAGACGCACGTGGCTCGCGGAACGCCCCACCGGCGGATCAACGGCTTCGCCGAACGGCTCCACGCGGACATGATCGTCGTCGGCTCGCGCGGGCAGAGCCCCCTCGAGAACCGGCTGATCGGGAGCACGGCGCGCAACGTCGCCCGAACGGCCGTCCGACCGCTGTTGATCGAGCGGATCGAAAAGCGGGACGGCACCCACGCGGTCGCGAAGGAACACCTGTTCCAACACGTCCTGTTCCCGACGGACTTCTCGGAGAACGCGGCGCGTGCGTTCGAATTCGTCCCGCAACTCGCGGGTGCCACACAGCAGGCCGACCTGTTGCACGTCCGCGGTCGCGAGGAGAGGGACACGGACGTGCAACAGGTCCGCGAGCGCCTCTCGGAACTCGCCGACGACCTCGAAACGACGATGGGGATCGAGACGGGTGTCAACGTCCGCGACGGCGGCGTCGTCGACGAGATCCTGGCCGAGGAGAGTCGCGTGGGGGCCACGGTGACCGTGCTCGGCGCGCGCGGGCAGAGCCGGCTCCGCCGCCTCCTCCTCGGAAGCGTCTCCGAGTCGGTCATCGCACAGGGACACAACAACGTGCTGTTGATCCCGCCGGAGTCGGCGACGGCGCGCTGACCGCGCTCGGGTCAATCAGCGCGCCGTCGGTTGGCGCACGACGAACACACCGTTAGCTGGATATAGGCGCTAAGCCCCCACCCTCAACGGAGCGATCAAAGGGAGCGGAGTAGGGTGGGGATACAGCGCCGCCATCACCTGTTCATACAGCAATACGGTTGCAGGCCCACAGGCCCACGTAGTCGCAATGTTTTTGAATTGGGGTACCACGTAAAAGTACGAACCCAATGGAATACGACCTCGATTCGGGAGCGCATTCGACGTACTCTCTGCACTACCACCTGATACTCACCACGAAGTATCGGCGTGGAGTACTAACCGAGGAGCGAACCCAATTCATTCGCGGGGTCATCAGCGGGTTCACGGACAACTACGGTGTCGAACTGACGAATCTCGACGGCGAGGACGACCACGTTCACATCCTCTTCCGAGCGAAACCAACCACAGATCTTGTAAAGTTCATCAACACGGTCAAGGGCGCGACCGCCCGCCGTATCCGCAACGAGTACGCGGACGAACTGAAGACCGAACTGTGGGGCGATTCGTTCTGGAACGATTCGTACTGCCTCATCTCGACGGGGCAGGTGTCGCTGGATGTGCTGACACAGTACGTCGAGAACCAACGCGAATAGAATGTACTATGCCTACAAGTACCGTCTCAAACCGTCCGACACCCACCGTGAGGAGTTGGACGGCCAGCGGGACATTTGTAGGCAACTGTACAACCACGCGCTTTACCGCTTCAACCAAATCCCCGAGGACACGGGCACGCTCAATCAGCGCGTTCGGTCCATCCGGGACGAGATCCCGTCCCTGAAAGATTGGTGGGAAGGCCTCTCGGACGTGTACTCGACAGTTCTGCAAACGACGGTTATGCGAATCGAGCAGAACGTCAAATCGCTCGGTGGACTCAAGGAGAGCGGCTACGACGTCGGGCAACTCAAGTGGAAGCCGCCGCGGGAGTTCCGCAGTTTCACGTACACCCAGTCTGGCTTCAAGCTCGACAAGAAGGGCGGTCAGACTGTCCTGTCACTCTCGAAACTCGGAGACATACCGATTCGGCTCCACCGCGCCATCCCCGACGTTCACAAGAGCGACAGCTCTTATGCAGCCCATCAGAAATCGGAGATTTCTGAAGACGACGCCAAACTCAAGCAGGTCACGCTCAAGAAGGAACCGACGGGCGAGTGGTTCGCCACCTTCGGCGTCCAAATGGACCGTGAACCGCCCGAACCGCCTGAGAATCCCGAGCGGTGCATCGGTATCGACGTGGGGATTCTCAAGTACGCCCACGACACCGACGGCACGGCGGTTGGGTCGCTCGACCTCTCCGCCGAACGGGAACGACTGGAGCGCGAACAGCGGTCCCTCTCACGGAAGCAACACGGGTCGAACAACTGGGAGACGCAACGGCGGCGGGTCGCGGAGTGTCACGCGGACCTCCGACGGAAGCGCCGTGACTTCTTGCACAAACTCTCCGCCTACTACGCTCGGGAGTACGACCTCGTGGCGGTCGAAGATTTGAACGTGAAGGGGATGCTCGAATCACCGTCAAACAGTCGCAACACGGCGGCAGCGGCGTGGCGAACGTTCCTCTCGTTGCTCGAATACAAGTGCGAGCGTGAGGGGACGCACTTCGTCGCGGTGAACCCGAGAGGGACGACGAAAGAGTGCGCGGCGTGCGGCGTCTCGACGGAGAAGCCGTTGTGGGTCCGCGAACATTCCTGTCCTGCCTGTGGTTTCGAGGCGGACAGGGACGCGAACGCGGCGGGGAACATCCTTTCTCGCGGTCTACAAGATGTAGGAGTGGGACACTCCGAAGGAACGCCTGTGGAGACTGTGCTCCCTGTGGATACACCCGTATCTGCAAAGCGCGTCGTGGAAACAGGAAGCCCTACCCTCAAGAAGCGAACGGCAAAAGCCGTGAGCGAGTAGGGTAGGGTAGTTCACGTCTCTCCCGTGGCTCCCCCCGAGTGGGCGTGCATTCTCCTGCCACTCGCGGTCCCGTGCCGCACGCCCCGTTGTGGTCGTGGGGTCCCCGCGATCACCCGACCTGGGGCCGCACTCCGTCACGCCGCTCGTCGTCGCACCGTCGCGACAGCGCTCGGCCGGCTCACGCTTCCGTTCCCCACTTCCGGTAGAAGCCGACGCTGAACGCCGACAGCAACAGTGCGATACCCAGATAGCGTGCGAACGTCGCCGTCTCACCGTTCAGGACGGCCTGCAGCGAGCCAACGGCGACCAGAAACCCGATGACCAGCGTGAACAGTGCGCCCATGGCGACCCGCGCGTCGGGCTGGAGAACCCCCGTCATCGGTCAAGAGACGGGCCACGAGCCCCTCGCTCTTCGGTTGGCGGACGCCAACCGGCGACGCGACGGGTGCGATCGAGTCCAGCGTTGACAGGTCGTCTTGCCCTCTCGTTGCACGATCGAAAAACGCGTCCGGCTTTTTTCACCCGTTGGCGACCAACTCGGCACGGGTTGTGAAGAGAGTTGTTTGAGTAATGCACAATACTTTTGAAGACGTGGGACGTACCACGAACGAGATGGCATCCTCGATGAGCGACTACCTGCGACAGGACATGGAGTGTGAGGGCCTCATGGAGTGTTTCCACGGGCTCAAAGGGATCGACCGGGAGGTGTTCGCGGTCGTCGCCGCGGCCGACGAGCCGCTGACCGTCGACGAGGTCGCCGACGCGGTCGACCGGGAGCGGTCGACGGCGTACCGGTCCGTCCAGCGACTGCTCGACGCGGGTTTCCTCCGGAAAGAGCAGGTCAACTACGAGACCGGCGGCTACTACCACGTCTTCGAGCTGGCCGACGCGGACGCCGTCGCCGCCGATCTCCAGCGACTGCTCAACGACTGGTACGCCAAGATGGGCCAGCTGATCGGCGAGTACCACGAGAAGTACGACGACGCGGAGGCACGGACCGCCACGGCGGAGTGACGGTCCGGTCCGTCAGCCCGTCTCGCTGACGCTGGGGGACTGGCTGGCGACTCGGCTCGATCGACGGCGACGGCGACGGAGCTGCCGGGCGGCGGCGCGAGTGGATCAGGGCTCGCGGACCTCACAGCCGAGGTCGGAGAGCGTCTCGACAGCGGATGCGGCGTCGTGTTCTCGGACGAGGATGTGGTCCGTCGAGTACGCGGAGAGGACGAAGACGGGGATCTCCGCCTCGGCGAGCGCTGAGGCGACCACGGCCAGGAAGCCGACCAGCTCGAACGGAAGCACGACGTCGAACGTGAACAGCGTCCACCCACGCGTCGCGTCGATCGTCTCGACGTCGCTCAACTGCTCCTCGGGGACGACGTGGGTCGTCTCCCTCCCGTCGTCGATCGTGGCGAACGCCCCGGGCACCTCGCTGTCGGCGGTCACCACGGCGTAGCTTTCCGCCGACACCTCGACGACGCTGTCCGCGAGCACGGCTGCTGGATCCATACGTCCGGTGGGCGGGCCGGAGGGTAATAGCTCCCGCGACGCCGACCGCGCGGGCCCCGTGTCGCCTGGGAGTCGAGGACGCGTCGTAGGCCGCCGGTCACGCCTTCGGCGGCCCGCGGCCGTCGTATCCGAGACGGCCCCGGGTGGCGACGACGAGCAGGAGGGCGACGAGCCAGACGGCCGCGGTGACCGTGACGAGGACGGCCGTCGAACTCTCCCCGAGAAGCGCCTCGAACGGGAGCGGGACGAGGGTGCTGTTGGCCGTGTTGAAGCCGGCGTGCATGAGGAGCGCGAGCAGGACGCTCCGGGTGGCGTTGTAGATCCAGGTCAGGAGGAACGCGAAGCCGACGATGTTCAGGACGGGGAGCACGACCGTGGGCCCCAGGTCCGCAAGCGACGCCAGCCCGGCGAGCGCGCTGGGATTCGTGGCCAACAGCGGGAGGTGCCAGAACGCCCAGACCACGCCGAGGAGGAGCGTCGCCGGGACCGGAGCGTGTCGCTCCTGGAGTCGCGGGAGCGCGAATCCCCGCCACCCCGGCTCCTCGTTGCCCCCGCCGACGAGCGCGACGAACACGTACCCCGTGAGGACCGCCGTGAGCCGACCCGGGAGCACGGCGAGATCGACCGCTGCCCCGAGCAGAACGAGTCCGACGCTCGCCACCGCGACGACGACCACGGGGACGGCGAACGCGGCGAGATACCACCGCGCCGGAACGCGCCAGCGGACGATCGGGCGAGCCCACGCCCGGAGCGAGTCGCCGGCCAGTCGCGTCACGACGGCGGCGGCGACTGCGGGGCCGAAGCCCCCGACGACGAAGCCGACGGTACCGAGGGCGTCGTCCGCGCTGAGGATCGGGAGCGACCACGCGAGCCACGAGATTGCGTACGCGAGCGCGAAAAACGACGCCACGGGCCGCGCGGCGGCGACCGTCCGGAGCTGTTGCATCACCGCCGTCGACCACCACGAGAACGGAGATAAAGACGCCGGGAGCGAGCTGTTCCGCCGGCAGCCGGGGGGACGGGACGGCGGTCGGTCGTACCCTGCGGACGAGCCGCGTGGACGGCTCGTGCGCGGTGCGTCTCATCGACCGGGGGGTCGGCGGTTCGCTCCCCGTGGTGAGTCGATCCGGGTATTTGGCTGTTCGACATAGGTTTATCCGTTCACGGGGACATAACTAGCTGTATGCCCGAAGAAACCCTGTTCAAATCTGAAAACGTCCAGAGTCGTGGCGAGATCGCCGCCTACCTGCGGACGGTGGCCGACAACCTCGAGGCGGGCGAGAGCATCACGCTCACAGCCGGTGACCAGACGGTCACCATGGACCCGCCGTCCAGCCCCACGTTCGAGGTCAAGGCCGAGCGGGAGGGGCCGGCGGGGAAGCCGGGAGAGTTGAGTATCGAGTTCGAACTGGAGTGGGACGAGGACGGCTCCGACGGCGGTCCGCTCGAGATCGAGTGAGGCGAGTCGCCCCAGTCTGGCGGGAAAGAGCCAGGGCTGGGGACGCGACCGGCTGATTCGACCCCGCGAGCGCAGTCAGCGGAACGGGCCGGAGACGACGACGTGGCCGGGTCCGACCACGACGACGGACCGGCCGAAGTACGGGAAACGGACGGTGACGTTCCGTTCGCGTGGGACGAGCCGCTCGGCCACGCCGACGTCGACGCGCCCGTACAGGGGCGGCAGTTCCAGCGGGTCGGTGTCCGTGGCGGTCGCGACGGCCACACAGACCGACGTCTCGTCGGGGTCGAACTCCGTCTCGAACGTCATCGCTGGGCCACTAGCGTGTGCAGGACCGCTCTTGACACACCGATTCCTACGCCGTTTCCGTGACGTCACCGTTCACGTCGGCGCTCTCGGCGATTGAAACGGTGCCACCGGTCACGTCGCCGTCGACCTCCGGGACTGGACCGACTCGATCGTGAGCCGGGAGATGGTGACCGCCGCACGAGCGGTCGCCGGTGACGACGAGTCGAGTGACGACGTCGGTGACGACGATGAGTCGAGTGATGATGAGGTGAGTGACAGCGAAAAGACGAGTGACGACGACGCTGATGATGGCGACGATTCGGCTAACGACGACACTAGTGACGATGATAGTTCGGGTGTCGACAGTGACGATTCGGGCGATGCGACGGGCGACGACGGCGCTGGTGACGGAGAAGCGGCAGGTGACGACGGCGGTGGTGCGGACGACGACACCGATAACGACGACGGAAGTGACGGTGATGGTAGCGATGACAACGACGGCGGTGACGACGATGCGAGCGATAACGACGACGCGGGTGAGAAGGAGGAGACCGACGGCGAGTCAGGCGCCGGCGACGCGGATGACAGCAACACGGACGGCGTCGACACGGGCACCGACGGGGAGGGGGACGACGGCGACGAACCGGACGACAGTGGGGACGACGACGGCGACGAACCGGACGACTGACGGAGAGACGGCCGAGAGCAGCCGGGTGTCGGTACGAGAGGGAGCGACGGGAGAGGCTCACAGTTGCTCGATCGTGAGCGGCTCCGCGGCGTCCCAGTACCGCTCGAACAGGCCGTCCGCCCACGAGCGCACCTCGGGTTCGTCCACGTCGATCGACGCCTGAAGGATGCCCGTGTCGTCGCGCAAGAAGAGGTGAACGACCGAGTCGGCGATCGTCGCGGCCACGGGGATCGGCTCGTCGGCGATCCGAACCGTCGCGCTCTCCGCGGTGAGCAGCTCACGGAGCTGTCGGCGCAGCTGTGAGTCGTCGGCGATCGCGTCGATCGCGTCAGACGAGAAGACGCCCTCGAACCGCTGGTCGCCGGCTTTCGTCCGTTCGGAGATGACGTCGAGGCTCCCCTCGTTGAACGCGTACGAGACGATTCGGACCGTGCTGGCGTCGCCGAGGAGTTCGAGTGCACGCTGCACCGGCGCGTTCGGGCGGATCCGGCTCGGCGTCGTGATCGTCGCCGTCGTCAGGTGTTCGAGGTCGAACGTGATCGACTCCGCCGGCAACCACCGGACGACCGGCCGGAGTTCGGCGTCGGCGTCGAGGATCTCGACCAACTCGCCGAACCCGCGCGAGACGAGCGTACCGGTCACCGTCGCCCGGTACGTGCTACCGTCGCGTTCGATCCAGGCGCGCTCCTCGAAGTCGCGGAGGATCCGCCCGAGCGTCGGCTGTGAGGCACCGGTCAGTTCGACGAGTTCGCGTCGTGTGCGGGGCTCTTCGGCGAGGTAGCCGAGCGCCTCCACGCGGTTCGCCGAGAGCGCGAGGAACTCGATCTCCGCTAACGCCGATTCCATACCCCGGGTTGTGAGGGCGGGGGCTAAACGGCTTTCGAGTCGCGAAACGGTTTCACGCCGTGAACCGTCCGCTCCCCCGGGTCGGGAGTTTCTTCCAGTGAAACGATTTCTGAAGCAACGTATATGCCCGGCTCCCGTACTCCGGGGTAGATGAGTTCACTGACGCGATCACGGATCGTCCCGCCGGGCCGGAGGGGTGACCGCTGATGGGCACGCGCCGTCGGCTCGCGCTGTTCGTCGCGGCCAGTCTCCTGTTGGGAGGGACGTTCGTGGCGGCGAAGGCGGGGCTCGCGTACTTCCCGCCCCTGCTGTTCGTCGCGCTCCGGTTCGATATCGCGGCGGTCGCACTGCTCGCGTACGTCGCCGCGACGTCGTCCCGTGCGGCGCTTCGCCCGACGTCGGTCCGCGATATCGTCGGGATCCTCGCGACCGGCGTGTTCGTCATCGGGCTCGCCAACGCGTTCCTGTTCGTCGGGCAACAGCACGTCTCCAGTGGCGTCGCGGCGATCGTCTTCAGCCTCAACCCGATCCTGACGCCCGTGTTCGCGATGGTCGTGCTCGCGAACGACCGACTGTCGACCCGCGGTGCGGTCGGGATGCTCGTCGGGCTGGTCGGGGTCGGCCTCGTCGTCCAGCCCGATCCGGCGAACCTCCTCGGCGGGGACGCCCTGTGGAAGGGCGTCGTGTTCATGGGTGCGGTGGCCGGCGCGCTGGGGACCGTCCTCATTCGGTGGGCCGACTCGGACCTCTCGAGCACCGTCCGGACGGCGTGGGCGCTCCCGGTGAGCGCGCTACTCACGCACGGCGCGAGTTTCGTCTCGGGCGAACGGATCGCCGCGATCACGTGGACCCCGAGCGCGGTCGTCGCGCTGGGATACGTCGGGATCTTCGCGGGCGCGATGGCGTACATCGCCTACTTCGGCCTCCTCGACGAGGTCGGCCCGATCCACGGGAACCTCGTGTTCTACGCCGTGCCGATCGTCGCGACCCTCGGCGGGGTGGCCCTCTTGGGCGAGTCGATCTCGGCGCTCACGCTCGTCGGCTTCGCGACGATCTTCGTGGGGTTCGCCATCCTCGCCAGCGAATCGATCGCCGCCGAGGTGGCGGAGCGGTACCCCGTCGTCGTCGCGCGGATGGCCTCGAAAGACCTCGTCTGATCGGGCATCCCCGTCCGGACGTGGGGGAGCAGTCGACCACGCCGAACGGGCGAGAACGGAAGGAAAACGGAAGGAGAGCGGTGGCGAGAGGGGCAGTCTCGCCACGGGGGCAGGAGCTCGATGCCGACAGGGCGGCTGTCGGCGGTGATGGCTACCGTCCCCGGCGTGATAGTCCCGGTGGAGGCTACGACGCCGGCTTGAGTCACCCCGTCACACACCGTCACGGATGGGGATGCGCGGTCGGAGCCGGGGTGCCCAAAGCTACTCGTGTCTCTCCGCCGTGGACTGTGGACGATGGACGACCCGGATCACGAGGACGACGACGAAGACGACGAGGACCGGATCAACGAGCCACTCGACCGCGTGATCGACTTCCTCGCGACGTACCTCCCCTGACCGACCGTCCACGGCGTCGCAGTCACCGACGGAATCGCCACAGCCGAGCCGCCGTGGGTCGGTCGAAGAGCGTGAGTCGGGGGAGGAACGACACGGCTTCGCGCGCCCGGAGCGGACCGCCTTCGGGACCCACCCGGTGTCCGGACCAGTACACGGGCTGATAATCGGCGGTCAACGTCGAAACCACCACAGGAACGTTTATTACGCATATCGAACGAACAAAGGGACAGACGACGCCCTGATATCAGTTCATGAACCGTCCCGGAATGGAGTATGAGACGAGAGTTCCGGTCGGATGACCGGCGGACAGTGGGCGTACTCCCCGCACGTCGTCCCGTTTCTCGTCTCCGCGCTCGTCTCGACGGTTCTGGCCGTCTACATCGCTCGGCATCCACGGACGGATCTGACGGACCGGACCGCGCTGACGCTGACCGTGCTGTTGGTGCTGGCGGCGGAGTGGTCGGTGGCCTACCTGTTCCGGTTGATCAGCGTGGGGCAACAGGCCAAGCTGACCTGGGTGCTGGTCGAGTACGCTGGCTCTGGCTTTTTGCCCGTCGGCTGGTTCTTGCTGGCCGTCGAGTACGCCGGTTACGGCTCGCGTCTCACGCCGCGCCGAGTAGTCTTACTCACGATCGAGCCCTTCCTGGCGTTCCTCTTGGTCGCGACGAACCCCACTCATCAGCTGATGTGGACGGACGTCCAGCTCGCTATGGTAGGCTCGATCACGGTTCTCGACCGGGCGTTCGGTCCGTGGTTTTACCTCCACATCGCGTACTCGTACACGCTGATCGTCGTCGGGAGCGTCCTCTTCGTCAAGGCGTTCGTCGGGTCGGAGCGCCCGTACCGAGGGCAGATCGCTGCGCTGACCGGAGCGGTAGTCGCGCCGTTCGCCGGAAACGTCGGGTTCGTCTTCGATCTCGGCTTCTTCTCCCGGATCGAGTTCACCTCGGCGGGGTTCACCGTCGCGTGCGCGTTCCTCGCGTTTGCGATCGTTCGCTACCGCCTGCTCGATCTGACACCGATCAGTCACGCGGTCACCGTCGGGAACATCCGAGACGCGTACGTCGTGGTGAACCGGGAGCATCGGGTCGTCTACGTCAATCCCGCCGCCGGCGAACTGTTCGACGTCGATCCCGGCTCGATCGGGGGCTCCGTGGAGGCGACCCTTCCGATACCGACCGAACTGTTCGTCGAGTGGGAGTCGGAGCCGATCCGCCGTGAAGTCGTGATCGAACGCGAGGGAGAAAAGCGCTACCTCGACGGGGTCGTGACGCCGATCGTCGGCTCACGGATGCGCGGGTGGTCGGTGATCTTCCGGGACGTCACGGAACGCCGCAAGCGCGAGCGCGAGCTCCGGCGACAGAACGAACGACTGGACGAGTTCGCGAGCGTCGTGGCCCACGACCTGCGGAACCCGATGAACGTCGCTCAGGGACGGGTGGCGCTCGCTCGGGAGGGGTCGGAGAACGAACACCTGGAGATCGCCGCCGAATCCCTGCGACGCATCGAAACCATCATCGACGATACCCTGACGTTGGCCCGGCAGGGGAAGTCGGTCGGCGAACTGGAGTCGGTCGGCCTCCAGCCGGTGGTCGAACAGTGCTGGGGGATCGTCTCCACGGCCGACGCCGAACTCACGGTCGAAGGGACTCTCACGGTCCGGGCGGACCCCGGACGGCTTCGACACATCGTGGAGAACCTGCTCCGGAACGCGGTCGAACACGGTGGTGACGACGTGACCGTGCGCGTCGGCCCGCTCGCCGACGGCTTCTACGTCGAGGACGACGGCCCGGGCGTGCCGGACGAGATCCGTGGGGCGGTCTTCGAGCCGGGGTACACCGACAGCCGGGGTGGAGTCGGTCTCGGGCTGACGATCGTCAAACGGATCGCCGAAGCACACGGGTGGAGTGTCACGCTCACGGAGGGTCGCAAGCGCGGTGCCCGGTTCGAGTTTACCGGCGTCGACGTGGCCTCCTCGGGGCCGCGTGAGCCGGCTGGGGACGGGGGCCACGAGTCCCGGACGGAGTGAGTTCGGGAGAGGCGACCAGCCGGGTCGCATGGACACACTGTGGCTCGCAGCTGTCGCCCGCCGATCCCACCGGAGCCGTCAGTGTCGTCGGCGACGACCTACTCGGAACGGGTTCGGTCCGAACCGACCGGTGCGATGTACGCGTTCTTCCAGGCGTCTCCCTCACGCCACTGCCAGTAGTAGTACCGGTACGACCGCTCGTCGGTTCGTTTGGTCGTCTTCACCGTGACGTAGGCTCCGCTGGCCGGGACGTCCTCGTACTCCGTCGGATCGGTGGAGACGCCGCGTTCGCGGAGCGCCGCGAGTTCCGCCTCGCCGACCGCGTCGGCAGCCCGGCGACGGTCGCGGTCGTGCTGGCGGCGGTGCCGTTTCCACTCGGCGAGTCGGCGCGCGTACGCCGCGACCGTCTCCAGCCGCTCGGGAGACTGCTTCGCGAGCGGTTCGACGAGATACGTCGGCAGATCCGGTTCGGGCGGGCGTTCGGGCGGCTCCTCGTCCATAGTTACCCCACAACGCCGACAGATATCACTCTGTGGGGTAATCCGGGTCTCTCTGGGAGTTCCGGGCGACGAGGAACGCCAACCGATCACCGCGGCAGGACCGGTCGATAGCCGCCGAGTCGGCGGAGGCCGTACTCGACGCCCCCCGTGGCGAGGAGGATCCCGAGGAAGAAGAACCACCCGCCGAAGTAGAGCGCGTGCGGGTCGTCGACGCTCGCCGTGAACTCCGCACGGACGTCCAGCAGGACGAACACCGACAGGAGACCGGCTGGAGCGACGAGGACGTGCCGAACGAGGAGGAACAGCGGGACCGCGGCCAGGATCCACATACCGACGGCACCGAACGGATACAGGATCGAATCGAAGCCGCCCGAGGCCGTCACGCCGAGGCGGGAGGCGAACCACACCATCGCCACGGCGTGGACGAGCCCCCCGGTCGCCGCGACGGTCGCCGCCCGCCGTCGGGAGGTGGGAACCGACAGCCAGGGCGGCGGCGCGCGTACGTCCGGAAGCCAGTCTCGCGTGGTTCGCACGACGTACTCGAACAGGCCGATGAAGAGGAAACAGACGGTCCAGACCGACGCGTTGGTCATGTAGCGGACGATGTACAGTCCGTTCTCCACGACGGTGATGCCGGTCGGTTCGGCGAGGCGTTCGAGTTCGGCGACGTCACGGAACGTCGGGCCGGGCGGCGTCAGTTCCACGCCGAGGACGTAGCCGGTCGTCGCGACGAGGCCGACGAACGGCGCGACGAGGCGGTATCGGAGAGCCAACCACACCGGGAGCGACGCGACGAGAGCGAGACCGCCGTAGCGCCAACCGGCTCCGACGGCGGTGTACGCCGCGGGTCCGACCGTATATCCGAGAGCGTGAGCGACCGCGAGCAACCCGACCGCGTGGCCGGCACCGACGAAGAGGCTGATGAGGAGTGATCGCCTGGAGGGCATGAGTCGTTTTCCCGCCGCCGGCCGCTTCTGTCTTGTCCCGTCCGTCCCGTCGAGGACGCCGCGTCGGCGACCCCGACTGCGAGGGCGGAACGGGACTGTCCGACGGCCGAACGCGGGCGCGGATGGGGGTCTTTCGGAGACGTTCAATTGTATATTTGATACAATACTAATCCGACGGAAAGTCGAACCTCGTCCTCCGATCCACGAACGGGTTCGGTTCGGTTTGGTTCTCGCCAGAGAACGGACACGCGGTTCGAAGGCGTTCGATCGACATGCTCGAACGCCGATTCGATCGACTGACCCCCAAATCCGACGCGTTCTCATCGGGAGGGTCAGTACGTACGCGGGAGAGTTGGCACGTACGTCCGCGACCGTCGATCGAGTACGGAGTTCGGCGAGGAACGGGAATCTGGTGTTTAGTCGGGCAAGTATAATGTAAATAGTAGCCAATAGTGGACAATAGTAATACCCGGCAGTTTCGAGACAACGCCCGTCAAGCGGGCTGGTCGTCGTCGCGTGCGGCCTCCTCGACGGCCGCGGCACCGGTTCGCTCGCCGCTGACGAGGAACTCCACGAGGAACGCGGCGAACCGTTCGTTGTCCCCGACGGCGACGCGCTCGGTCCGGAGGAACGAACTGTCGCCCAGGATGACCACGTTCGCCCGTTCTCTGTGGACGGCGACGGGGTGAGCGGCCGTCCCGTCGGTGCCGGACTCCTGCGTGTTCGGGGTCGCTCGCAGGAGCACCGTCCCGCCGCGGGCGTGGACCGACGCCGCGGTGAACATCGTGACGCTGTCGAGGTCGAGTCCCGACTCCGATGTCGGCTCCGCGACGACGTGTCTGTAGTTGCCGCCGTTCGTCTCGGAGTTGTAGAGGTACTCGGTCCCGAGACTCGCGTCGTACCGCGCGGCGAGCGCGGTGAGCGCGCTCTCTTCGGCGCTAAACGAGGTGGCGAGGAGCGTGCCCGACGGCTGCACGCGGGTGGGTTCGCCGACGAGTAGCAGGTGGCCCCCTTCGCGGGTGAACGTCCTGACGGTGGCCACCTCGTTGCGCTCGAACTCCTCCGCCGGGTCGACGACGACGAAGGCGTTCGCGTTCGACAGCGCCTGGTCGAGCGTCCGGCTGCCGTCGTGGAACCGGACGCTGTAGCCGACCGACGTCACCGCCTCGACGAGCGGGGCGAGGTCGGCCCGGCCGATCCGGTTCGAGTGGCTCCGGTCGATGACGACGACCCCGCTGCGGGTGCCGGCGCTCGCGGCCACGTCGATCTCTCCCTCGGCGGGAGCCGGCGTGGCCGCCAGGCGTTCGGCATCGTACTCCGGCGTCGCGAGCGGTGCTCGATCCGTCGGGCCGGCGGTGGCGTCGGGGGCCGCGAACGCGAACGACGCCGCAACGACCAGAGCGACGGCGAGCGCGGCGACGGCGAGCCGTTTCGCGAGCGCCACGCCGAGTGTTCCGGCCGTCATGCTCGGACTCCGTCGTGGGAGCGGCAAATACCTTCCGACGGACGTTAGCTCACACTCCATGGGTTCCGAAGCAAATCTTGGTCGTGCGGCCTCTAGCGAGTGATTTCTATCGGATCACAAGCAGCGGATATCACGGTCAGACGCTAATCGAACAAGACGTTGACAGTCAATGCGCTAGGACGCACGGGTTAGAGGTATCCAACCCTCTACTATCTAACCCTCCACTATTTCCGAAGCTTTTGCAGTCGCCTCCGATACGCACACCCTCACACCACCATTTCCGAAGCTATCTTGGGTGGCAAAAGGAGCGACCTTAGAGAAATATGCACCGCTTGCCGCAACAGGTGGTCAGTTACACTGAAATTATGATAATATAGTTACCTATCAATAAAATAATATGGGACGTCTCGGACACTACGGGTCATCTTCACAAGAATTTGTTTTAGTTCTTCTCATACAATGGAGCCACGAGAGACGAGGGGACGTTGGTTTGAGCGAAAGCTTCGGAAACGGTGGAGTGAGAGTGTTATATATACAAACGAGCTTCGGACACCACGGTGGTGAATTAGTATTTAAACGTTCGAGCTTCGGACGCTTAGGAAGCTACGGAAGCGGTGGTTTTATGTCGTCCTCACGTGAGGACGGTCCACATGGGCATGTTCCAGCGGGACCACCAGGTGTTCGCTGACGCCGAACCCCTCGACGACTCTTACGAACCCGAGGACATCCGCGAACGTGACGAAGAACTCGAGAAATACAAGCGTGCCCTCCAGCCGATCATCGATAACCGCCCCACATCCAATATATTCCTCTACGGAAAGACGGGAACGGGTAAGACAGTCGCGACGAAGTTCATGCTCTCTCATCTCGAGGCCGATGCCATCGAGTATGATGACGTCGATCTCTCGACCGCCTGGGTCGGTTGTGAGAACCTCTCCTCGTCGTACCAGGTTGCTGTTGCTCTCGTGAACGAACTCCGTCAGCAACGTGATAAAGACCGAATCAGCACGACCGGATACTCTCAGCAGCGTGTGTTCGACATCCTTTACGAGGAACTCGATGCGTTGGGCGGCACAGTAGTAATTGTACTCGACGAGATCGACAATATCGGCCACTCCGACGACATCCTGTACGGCCTCCCTCGAGCACGGTCGAACGGCTACGTTGAGAACGTCAGACCGGTGATCGTGGGTATCAGCAACGACTTCCAGTTCAGAGATAGCCTCTCACCGAAAGTCAAAGACACGCTTGCTGAGAAGGAGATTCTGTTCCCACCATACGATGCGAACCAGCTTCGATCGATCTTGGAACCCCGTGCGAAAAAAGCGTTTCACGAGGGGGTGCTTAAGAAGGATGTCGTGCCGCTGTGCGCCGCATTTTCCGCACAGGATACGGGATCGGCCCGGCAAGCAATCCGTCTCCTCCGAGAGGCAGGTGAACTCGCACAAGCAGCGGGTTCAGATACCGTAACTGAGGTTCACGTTCGGGATGCACAGGACGAAATCGAAAAGAACCAGCTCCACGAGGGAATGCAGGAACTGACGACACAGGGACACGCTGTCCTCTGTGCGCTCTCGTATTACCAAGCCAAGGACGAAGTTCCCGTCCGATCTCGCGATCTCTACGACCGATATCACAAAATCTGTGAGCGGCTTGATGCCGATAGTGTGAGTGAACGTCGTGTTCGGGACCACCTTTCGGATCTCAATATGCTCGGGCTCATCAACGTGTACGAACGGAACGAGGGCCTTTCAGCCGGCAGATATCACGAATACGAACTCGATGTTCCGCTGAACGCTGTCCTCGAAGTTCTCCTCTCGACGTCAAGATTTGCGGACGTCGCGAACATTATCCAGTCCACTGCCAATGATAACAACCGGTTTTGACATCTCCGAGTACTAATCGCACTCGTCTATTTCGAGTTCATTTCAATACTATTCAGTATAAGAAAACTTGGACTACTGGCTGTTGATTAGCTCCGGAAATGGTGGAGGGGGAGATAACTCAACGAACTAATATGCGAAGCTCCGGAAGTGGTGGAGGCGGAATTACAAGCGCAGAAAGCTTCGGTAACGCTGGAGATTTATCGGCTAGTTCAGTTTCATCTCTTCGTCTGAATCCGGGCTCCTTGAGAGGTGTCACAAGCTGTGTAACCTCAATAGCAACGTTGCTGATCGACTCTTGCGCGAGCTGGGACTCTCTTGCAGGCATCTAGTTAGCTTCGGAAATGGTGGTGGGTCGAAACTGTATTCGAGAGCTTCGGAAACGGCGGAGGGGCAACCTCAAACCCTGCGATGATTTAACCATTCATGACCGGTTGACGCGCTCTCCCCGATAGACCGTATTCAGTGCTTCCGGCCGCAGGCGACCGCTCGAGATGTTGTTACCCCACCAATCCACACGTTCTGCAATTGTGGGGTAACACCGATAGGAGAGCGGGTACGCTATCGTCGTGAGCGAGTTCGAGAGATCACGCCGGTGTTGGAAACGAACCGCGGTGGGGGCAGCTGTCACACGGGTGTTGCTCCGGTCGGAGAGACTCCCAGTCGGAGTTAGCCCGATCGCATCGTGTTGATCGTGCCAGTCGTGTTCCGCGTGTTTCGTGTGTTCTGTGTGTTAGGTATGTTAGGCGTGTTGGCTCGGGTGTGCCCGAAGAAGTCCGGCGGAGCCGGATGGAGAGGTGGACAGTCGGCCATGGGAACTCCCGAAGCCGGTCAACTACGAGTCGGTTCGGTACCCGACACCCTCCCCCCAGTGTTTCCAGTAAACGGCCACGAGCGGAGGGGGAGACGATATCGCGAGTTATTTTCACTAGGTATTCAATGTGTGAGAACTTTCTTTTTCCGAGGCTACGGACCACATCGCTTGTTAACATAATAAATCTTTTGTCTAATTCTTTGCTATTCACAGACCAGGGGGGTACCTTCGGAGCCGTTTACTGGAAATAGTGGGGAGGGGGTGTTCGGCCGATCGTGTTCGTTTTCACCCTTCGCTGTCTGTCGGTTCTGTTCTATCAGCATATTAGTGGAAACAGTGGTGTCCCTCTAATATATAAGCATCTACTTACTGGAAATACTGGAACCGGGTGGTTCCGTACGTGGACTCGTCGCACTCCGAAGCGAGTCGCATTTACTGGAAACGGTGGGGTGGGGTCACCCCACCCGACCGTCCGATCGATCGGCGTCATCCCTCAGTCGACCTCTTCGCGTCGACCGAGGCCGGCCCTCCCCGATCGATCCGGCGTGCTCTCCCGGCCGCGTCATCTCGCGCGTCGACTACGTCCCGTCCGCCCGGCGGCAACCGTTCCGTTTACCGGAAACTTCGGGGTCCATCTCGGATAGCGGAACCGATGCACACCGGTGGTTATACTGGAAATAGTGGAAACGGTGGTCGAAACGGTTATGAATCCGGAACGAGTCGTTCGAGTCGACCATGGCCCCTCGGTTCCAGCCGGACGATACGCTGTACAAACGACGGAACACGCTCAAGGTCGAGTACGTTCCGGAGGACATCGTCGGTCGGGACAACGAGATCGAGGAGTACGAGGCGGCGCTCCAACCGATCATCAACGGGGAGTATCCGGACAACGTCTTCATCTACGGCAAAACCGGCGTCGGCAAGACCGCCGTCACGAACTTCCTGCTCAACGAACTGCTCGAATCCGCCGAGCACTTCGAGGTCGACCTCTCCGTCATCTCGCTCAACTGCGACGGGCTCAGCACGAGCTACCAGGCTGCGATCAGCCTGATCAACAAACTCCGAGAGCCCGAACACCACATCGCCGAGACCGGACACCCCCAGTCGAAAGTCTACCGCCTGCTGTGGGACGAACTCAACGGCCTCTCGGGGACCGTCCTCATCGTCCTCGACGAGATCGACCACATCACCGACGATACGTTCCTCTATCAGATCACGCGCGCCGACAACAACGGCTACATCGACAACATCCAGCTGGGGCTGATCGGCATCAGCAACGACTCGACGTTCCGCGAGCAACTCGACGCGAAGGTCCAGTCGTCGCTGTGCGAGACAGAGATCTCGTTCCCGCCGTACGGGACCGAGGAGCTCCAGAAGGTGCTCGAACAGCGCGCCGAGATCGCCTTCCACCGGAACGCGCTCGAGGACGGCGTGATCCCGCTGTGTGCGGCCCTCGGTCGACAGGACGGCGGCGACGCCCGCCGGGCCATCACGCTGTTGCGGAAGGCCGGCGACCTCGCCCGCACCGAGAACGCCGAGACCGTCACGACCGACCACGTCGAGCGCGCACAAGAGAAACTCGAAGCCCAACAGAGCATGGACATCATGCGCGACCTCACCGAACACGAGCAACTCACGCTGTACGCGCTGACGACGCTCGCCGCCGAGAACGCCACGCCGGCGCGGTCGCGCGTCGTCTACCAGCGCTACAAACAGCTCTGTGAGTTCCAGGGCCGCGACCCACGTACGGCCCGTCGGATGCGTAGTTTCCTCTCCGACTTCGAGATCCTCAACCTGACGCTCTCACACATGGAACACCGCGGCCAGGACGGCGGTACGTACCGCGAACACGAACTCAACCGCGACATCCCGACCGTCGTCGACGCCCTCCAGACGACGATCAGCGAGTTCGGCGCGCACGGGAGCATCGTCGAATACCTCCCCGACTCCGGCGAGGAGTTCGCCACGATATGACGGGACCGTCTCGCCGCGCTCGGTGTCGGTTCTGAACCCGCCTCCGTCGTTCGGACAGGCCGGCGGCGCGCGGGCGTACCTCACGGAGACGGCCAGCGACGCGGGCTCTCCGTCCGTCCCTCTCGGATCCGAGTCGTGAGGAACAGCCTCCGATCGCCCGCGTGCACGGTAACAAAGAGCTATAACCGGCCTCGTGTAGCTACGAACGTGCACGCACGCAGTCGCTCGAGGACGTCGCTGACGAGGGGGTACAGACCGTCGCCGTTCGGACGGTCCATCATCGGTGGACACGACCGTCGGCAGACCGATCCGGCACCCGTGATCGACCCGTGACGAGGGTCGTCGTCGCGGGGGACGTTCACCTCGGTTCGTCGAACGCGAACGCCGACGCGTTCAACGGCTTCCTCGACTGGATCTACCGCACCCGCGACGACGTGGCGGAGCTCGTCCTCCTCGGAGACGTCTGGGATCTGGTCCGTCGTGACCCGTTCGGCTGTGCCTGGGAGACGCACGACACGATCATGCGGCTCAAGCGGCTGGGCGAGCACCTGCCCGTCCGGATCGTTCTGGGCAACCACGACACGTATCTCCGCACGCTCGACGCCTCGCTGTACGACGTCAACTTCTCCGACCACCACGTCGTCCACCAGCGCGACCACAGCATCCGGTTCTGTCACGGACACGCGTTCGACGGCTTCCAGTTCGACCGCCTCTCGAAGCGCCTCTCGGGCCCCGGCGACCGCGGAGAGATCGACCCGACGAACGGACTGAAAGACCCCGTCGTCGCGATGGCCCGCGCGTCCGTCCGAGCCGGGACGAACCGCGTCCGCTCGCTGTACACCGCCGTTACGCGCGGTGCGCGGTTCGAGCCCGTGCGGTATCCACGGCGCGAACGCCGTGCCCACGCGTACCTCGACACCGTCCCCGAGGACAAACTGGTCTACGGCCACACCCACGCCCCCTACGTCCACCAGGACAACCTCGCAGCCAACCCCGGTTCGTGGAAGTCGACGGCCCCGGTCCACAACACGTACCTCGTCATCGAGGCGGGACACATCGAACTGTACCGCTACCGACGCGACGGAGACGACGAACCCATCGAGTAGCGGCGTCTCCGTCCTGCCTGGCCGATCCAGCGGGTCGTTTTACCACGTTGGACGCCGTATCTCCACGCGCGATGGTCGACCAAGCGCTCTTCGACAACCGTCTCACCGGATCGCTCGTGGCGGAGGCGGTCGTCCGGCTGTTCGAGGCCGACGGGACGATCTACCTGACCTCCGGATACTTCACGTGGTCGGGCTTTCTCACGATCCGCGACGCGCTCACGGAGTTCCTCGCGCGGTCGACCGACAACGAGGTGTACGTCGTCGTCGCGACCGGTGCCGACCAGTTCTCGCGGCTCGTCGCGCACGCGCTCTGGGAACTCGACATCGATGGCCGGGTCCACCTCCTGACCTACCGGGACGGGTTCATCCACCCCAAACTCTACCTCAGAGACGGTGACGATCCGGCCCTCGTCATGGGGTCGGCCAACCTCACGTGGGACGGACTCGGCAAGAACCTCGAACTCGCCTGGTACTACGCGCCGGACGCCCGGGACGACCCGATCTTTCAGACCCATCTCGCGTGGGTGGGCCCGTTCATCGCCGAGTGCGACCCAGTCACCCCGACCGATCTCAAACGGAGCGTCCGGCTGCGCCGAACGACAGACGTCTGGCTCTCGAAAGGCCGGATCAACGTTCCGTCGATGATCAAGGGCGCACTGCCCATCCGGAGCCGAAAGACGCCGCAGTCACCCTTTTCGGCCCCCCACGAGGGAGACCGGGACACCGGCCACGGCGTTCCGTCTCACCCCCGACGCGACGATCCGTGAGTTTACATCGGTACGCCTGTAACCGGCGCGACACGCCGACAGAGAGTTCCTACCGTCGCTCCGCGGAGTCCACACCGCACCGGCCGCGGGAACTGCCGGGTTAAGGCGGGAGCTACCGCTGACGACCCACAAATAACGTTGAGCTAATCCGACCTGTCCCGACGTCCGGCCGTCGCTCGGGCCGCACGGAAACCGGGTGTCACCCGTCACGGTGTCGAGATCGGGTGTCGCTCGTCACGGGTACGCGACGCTTCGCAGTTCAGACGTGGCTTCCGCAGGGGGCGGTTCACTGCCCGGTGAAAAACGATTATAAAGCTGACTGCCGTCCGTACGACGTAGGACCGAACGCCGACGGCCGTCGGCCCCGACTGTCGGCGGTGTCCGGGGACACACCAAAATGAGTCAGCAACTACCCGACGAGTGGTTCTTCAGGGACCGGTGGGCGAACGCAGTGGTCGCTTGGACCATCACCGCGGTACTGGTGGTCGTGGCGGTCGACAGTTTGCTCTCGTTCCTGCTGGTCGACGTACTGCTCGCCGTCACCGCGGCGGCGATAACGATCGTCCCGGCGTTCGTCTCGCGTTCGTGGACGCGAACCGTCCCGTGGCCGTTGCTCCTCCTCGCGTCGTTACCGCTCGTCCTCGGCGCGTTCTATCCGACCGCGTTCGGTCTCGTCGTCACCGGCGTCGGCGTGGCCGCGCTGGGGATGCTGTTGGTCGCCGTCCTCCAGATGGCGACGAACGTCCGCATGACGCCCCGGTTCGCGATCGCCTTCGTCATCGTCGCGACGCTGGCGTTTGCCGGCTTCTGGGCGCTCGGCTCCGCTGCATCGGCGCGGTATCTCGGGACGGCGTTCGTCGCGACGAACACGGAACTCATGTCCGTCTTCACGGCGGCGCTCGTCGGTGGCCTCGCCGGCGGCGTCGTCTTCCGGTGGTTCTTCCGGCGGAACCTCCGCCGACCCGCCGCGTCGCCGTCCCGGGAGGTCGACAGCCCATGAGTCTCGCCCGTCGCGTCGGTCTCACGCCCGCGCGGCAGGGAACGCTCGTTCGCGTCCTCCAGGTGGTGATGGTCGGGATCCTCGCCGTCGGGCTCTGGCTTGGCAACGGGGGCGTCGTGGTCAACGCCGGCGTCGGGCTCGTGGTGACGCTGCTCCCAGCGGCGCTCGAGCGAAACTACCAATTCACGATGAACGTCGGTCTCGTCCTGTGGATCACCGTCGCGATGTTCCTCCACGCCCTGGGGACGCTCCCGCTTCCCGGGCTGAACCTCTCGACGCTGTACGGCTCGACCTGGTGGTGGGATCACATGACGCACGCGCTCTCGTCGTCGCTCGTCGCCGGCGTCGCCTACGCCGTCGTCCGCGCGCTCGACGAGCACTCCGACGCCATCCACCTTCCCACCCGGTTCATAGCGGTCTACCTGCTCGTGTTCGTCATGGCGTTCGGCGTGCTGTGGGAACTGCTCGAGTTCTACATCAGCGTCGCTGCCGACCTCCTCGGGAGCGAGTCAGTCCTCACGCAGTACGGCCTCGACGACACCCTCCTCGACCTCTTCTACAACACGATGGGGGGGCTCGTCGTCGCGCTCTTCGGCACCGTCCATCTGACCGGCGTCGTCGGCCAACTCGCCGCCCGCTTCGACAGCCAAACTACACGGTAGACGACGCTCGGTCCTCGCCCGGTCGGCGATGACCACTCGCACATCATGTCATTTAAAGAATCAATACTTATGATCCCGTGGGCCGTCGGAACCGATGCCAACTAATGACGACTCACATCGACGACGCGTTCGACCTCCTCACACACCGGTACCGACGACGGATCCTCCGTCTGCTCGCCGCCCGCGAGACGCCGCTCACGCTGTCGGAACTGGTCGACGGATTGGTGACGGACACACCCGGACCACCCCGCCGCGCTCGCGATGCGGTCGCGCTCGACCTGTACCACTCCCACCTACCGAAACTGGTCGCCGCGGGCTGGGTCGACTGCGACTGCGGCGGACGAATCCTCGACTGCCGGGTGTCGCTCGCCCGCCCGCCCGAGGTCGACGCGGCCGTGCTGGCCGCGATGGACGAACTCGAAGCGATCTGTGCCGCCGTCCGCGCCGGCTCGATCTGACCGGGGGACATCGATCTGTCCCGTCCGACGAGGGCGCGGTCCATCCTCGGACCGGTCCCTCGGCCGCCGAACCGTCCGCCAGTCCGAGACACACCTGTCAGTCGTGGATACATGCGCCCCATGCAACCGACCACCAACACTTATGTTGTGTCGTGTCACTACGGATATATATGGGTCTGGAGCAGAACCGTCAGCGAGCGGAACGGGGGAGAGAGTGGCTCGACGGGCTCTCGTCCGTGTTGGCCGACCGTCGTCGCCGGTTCGTTCTGTTCGAACTCAGTGAACACGACGAGGGACTGTCGGTCTCGGCACTGGTCGACCGAACCGTCGAGTGGGAGCGACTCTCCGCGTCCGACGACGTCGACCGCACAAGCGTCTCGGAGAGCCTCCGGCGGGATCACATCCCGAAACTTGTCGCCGCGGACATCGTCGCGCTCGACGCCGACGGCCACCGGGTGCGGCTTCGCCAACACGGGAGTCGAGCCGAGGTGGTCCGCCGCGTCGCCGTCTCCCTCGCGAGACGCTGATCCGGCGTTCCGGCGAGCCACTCCGCGTCGCCTCGATTCGTCGGGTCCGACACATCCGCCCGTGGGGACCGACCACCCCGAGCATCCCACACACCGACGGGTTCATCGGCTCCCGCTCTCGTCGTCTTCCTGCTGGAGGTGCTGGCTCCCGTCTCGGTGTGGCGGCCGGCGTCCGTTCGGGGACCACTCTCCTCGCCCCTCGTCGTCCACGCTGTGGCGTCGCGACCCGATGAACACGACCCGTGCCCGTTCGTCGGTCTCGTATCTGAGCGCGCCGCCGTCTGCGACGAGCTTCATCACGGCCTGTCGCGTCCGCGCCGGTGACCACTCCAGCGTCTCGGCGATGTGGGCTTCGGTCGGCGGCCGGTCTGTCTCGCGGAGGAGTTCGACGATCCGGTCGCAATCACCGCGATCGGCTGCCGGGCGTTCTCGACGCCGTTTCACCGCCTCCGGTCGGTGGTCGAGACCGTTCGAGACGGTGAGCCGCGCCGCACGGAACACGAACCCAGCGAGGACGACCAACGCCGTGAGGATCCCGAGCGTCAAGAGCAACGGCAACAGCGGCGACGCTCCGTCGTCACCCGCCGACGACACCGCCTTCGCTCCACCCGGAACCCTGTCCACGGCCGTCGACAGGAGTGTCGGTCCCGACCAGACCAGGGGACTCCCCTCCCCGACCACGGGCGGCTGTGCGACCGCGTTCTCCGACGGGGCGGTCGCACCGACCGGCGTGCTCCCGGTCGCGACCAGGAGGGCGAGGACACCGGCCGCGAGTGCGAGACGGATCCCTCTTCGGCTGTGGGCTTGCCACGGCATGTCACGGAGTATACCGGCCGTGCATATAATTGCTCCTCCGCCCCGCTGCCAGCGTCCCCGACTGTTCGTCACTCCGGCACCTCCGGGGGAGCGGTCGCCCCGGCTCCGGCAAGGACCGGCTCACGAACGGCGTCGCCACTATCTTATACAATTTTTGACAGGAATATCTCGTGGCCGATACGCGACGTGTGAACACACCGCACGAGAGCGAAACACCGCGACCTGTGACACGAGAACCGGAGAATTGACCGTTCTCGACGCCGGTATCGACGTTTCCCCTCCCGCCATCACAAGGCTTATATATGTTATTGTGTTGATATTCATCGGAGTGGGGACAGCGTACTAATGAAACTAGCAATGATCGGTTTCGGACAGGCGGGAGGGAAGATCGTTGACGCGTTTATCGACTACGACCAACGACACGGTTCGAAGATCGTCTCCACGGCGATCGCGGTCAACACGGCCCGTGCGGACCTCCTCGGACTGGAGCACATCGACCCGGACAACCGCGTCCTGGTCGGGCAGTCACGCGTCAAAGGCCACGGCGTCGGCGCGGACAACGAACTCGGGGCCGAGGTCGTCGAGGAGGACATCGACGAGATCCAGCGGGCCGTCGACGCCGTCCCCGTCCACGAGGTCGACGCGTTCCTTATCATCGCCGGGCTCGGCGGCGGGACCGGCAGCGGGGGCGGGCCCGTCCTCGCCAACCACCTCAAGCGGATCTACACCGAGCCGGTTTATGGATTAGGAGTCCTCCCGAGCGGCGACGAGGGGGGGATCTACACGCTCAACGCCGCGCGGTCGTTCCAGACCTTCGTCCGAGAGGTGGACAACCTCCTCATCTTCGACAACGACGCCTGGCGTAACTCCGGCGAGTCCGTCCGGGACGGCTACGCCGACATCAACCAGGAGATCGTCAGGCGTTTCGGCGTCCTCTTCTCCGCGGGCGAAGTCGGTGCCGACGACCAGGTCGCCGAGTCGGTCGTCGACTCCTCGGAGATCATCAACACGCTCGCGACGGGCGGCGTCTCGACGGTCGGGTTCGCCTCCGAAACGGTCGAACCGGTCGGGAGATCGGGCGGGTTGCTCTCGCGGTTCACCAAGGGGACCGACCCCGAAGACGAACTGGACAGCGCCCACACCACGAACCGAATCACGTCGCTCGTGCGGAAGGCCGCCCTCGGTCGCCTCACCCTCCCCTGTGAGATCGACAGCACAGAGCGTGCGCTGGTCGTGCTCGCGGGCTCGCCGGAGCACCTCAACCGGAAGGGGATCGAGCGCGTCCGGAAGTGGATCGAAGAACAGACCGGATCGATGGAAGTCCGCGGCGGCGACTACCCCGTCTCGGGGAGCGAGTTCGTCGCGGGCGTCGTCCTCTTCTCGGGTATCTCGGACGTACCCCGGGTCAAGGAACTCCAGCAGATCGCGGTCGAGGCCCAGGACAACATCGACGAGATCACCCGCGAGAGCGAGCAAAACCTCGACAGTCTGGTCAACGATGACGAAGACGAGATCGAATCGCTGTTCTGATCGCCTCGTCGTCTGCCTCCTCGCGGCGAGCGCGCTCGTGGCCATGGCAGCCCCCGGAGCGGCGCTTTCGGGCACCGCCACGGACGTTCCGGAGGCGAGCACTGTCGGCTCCCAGGTGACGGCGACGGTGACGCTGTCGGAGCTCTACCGGAACCCCTCGCTGGAGCAGTGGCAACTGACGGGCGAGACCGCGCTCACCGACGTGACGTGGACGCTGGTGTATCTCGACCAGACGGGCGCGAAAGTCGGTCAGGAGTCGTTCGACGGCCGGACGTTCGACGGGGCGGCAATCGACGCGAGCGACGACGTCGCCGAGGTCGAGGTTCGGATCCAGGGTACCGTCCCGTCGTTCGAGCAGTACAGCTACGAGCCACAGCAGACGTTCACGCTGATGACGCTCGCACAGACGCGCCAGGGCGGGACCACCACCGAGATCGACACGTGGACCGTCCACTACTTCACCTCGGCCAGCGAGGCGGCCAGGAGCGACCTGAACGAGGCGCAGACGGCCATCGAGCGCGCTCGCACGGCCGGTGCCGACACGGCGGCGGCCGAACGGACGTTCGCGAACGCCGTCGACGCCTACGAGAACGGTAACTTCGAGCTGGCGGTGACGCTCGCCGAGGAGGCTCGGTCGGCCGCTGGCAGTGCCCAGCAGTCGAACCAGCTGTCCCAGCTGGCGGTGTACGCCGCCGGCGGGCTTGCCCTGGTGGGGGTCGTGGTCGGCGGCGTCCTCTACTGGCGCTCCCAGCAGGAGACGTACGACAGACTCGGCTGAAGGATCCCCGGGTCGGGAGTAGCTGTCGCCTACTCCCGCCCGGGGCTGTCTCCGTGTGGCTCCTTCCGTCGGCGAGCGTGACGGGCGCGGCCGGAGCTGATCACTACCGACGACCCACGCGACGTGCGTCCAAGCTCCCGTCGTGCGGCCCGTTGGGTGCGCACAATGCGCACAAGCTTCAATACGCGCACGAGCGAACGGTGAGACACCGACCGACGAACAGCGCCCCGAGACGGGACCGAAGGGGCTCCGTCGGCCCGTCGGCCCGTCGGCCCGTCGGCTCTCCACGCTCGCCATGACCGACCAGCGATCCGATTCCACACGACTGCCTCGCCACCGGGAGCGAGTCGTCTGACCCATGTCGACTGTCGACTTCGACCGGTACCGAACCGGGCTCTGGCTGGTGACCGCCGTGGTCTTCGCCGGGCTGGTGTACGTCGGCTGGCGCTACGTCGGGACCGTGGTTCTCGTCGTGTTCGTCTACTACGTCACCAGGCCCGTGTTCGGCCGCATCCACCGCCACGTCCCCTCGCGGACCGTCGCGGTCGCCGTCTCGCTCGTGAGCGTCGCACTGCCCGTCCTCCTGCTCGTCGGCTGGACACTCGTGGTAGTGTTCCTCTCGCTCGCCGAGTTCCTCACGCCCGTGCCGGACGCCCAGTTCGTGGTGCTCGTCGACTCGTCCGTCGACGCCTCGGCCGTCGCGACACAGCTGAACGGCTTCGTGCAGGACGTACTCTCCCGCCCCGCCCGACTGCGGTCGCTCGACGTCGGGCCGGTGTTCGCGGGGGCCACGGACGTCGTGGCCTCCTCGGTGCGAGTGCTGTTCAACGTCGCCCTGCACGGCTTCGTCGTGCTGCTCGTCGTCTTCTACCTCCTGCGCGACGGCGGCCGACTCGTCGGGGTGGTCCGGACGACGGTTCCCGGTGACGGCGACCTGGTCGAACCGTACATCGTCGCGGTCGACCGCGACCTCGAGAGCGTCTACTTCGGCACCATCCTGCGTGCGCTGGTCACCGGTGTCGTCGCCGCCGTGACGTTCCTCCTCCTCGACGCGGTCGCCCCGGCGACCGTCCGGATCCCACAGCCCGCCCTCGCCGGCGTGGCCGCGGGGATCGCCAGGCTCGTCCCGGTCGTCGGGAGCAAGCTGGTGACGGTACCCGTCACGCTCCTCCTGATCGTCCGTGGGGTGCAGGACGCCCCCGAGGCGCTGTGGTTCCCCGTGCTCTTCGCCGTCGTCTCGGTCGCCGTCGTCGACGCCGTCCCCGACCGGCTGCTCCGGCCGTACGTGGGCGAGCGGACGCTGCACGCCGGCGCGGTCATGCTCTCGTACGTCCTTGGGCTCCTCCTGTTCGGCTGGTACGGCGTCCTCCTCGGCCCGCTCGTCCTGGCGCTCACCGTCGAGTTCGGTCGGCTCGTCGCCCCCGCGCTCGTCGATCCGACCGCCTCCGTTGCCCTTCCCTCGCCGGGTTCCGCCCCGTCGGCGGCGACCGACGAGCACGGGGTCGACACCGAAGCGGACGCGGACGACCAGGAGTCGGGTGGCGCCGGCGATTCGTCCGACGCCGACGGTTCGTCCACCGATTCCGACCCGTCGGGCCGCGCGTGAGGCTCTCGACCGCGGGTTCCGCCCCGTCGTCGTCCCCTGCTGTCGGGAGCGGCGGAAGGACCGGACTACTCACCGGGTAAGCGGTGCGATCAAATTACGGATATATGTGTGTAATGGCTTCGGTGTCCGGTTCCCGCTCGGTCCCGACGCTCACGTGTGACCGTTCTCGCTGTCGGGGTACGTCGGGATTACTCGGGGAAGCACGGGCGGGTAGCGGCGCGTTCCACTCCTCGACGGTTCGTCCGACCGCGGTCGCGCCGGCGACCGTCTCGTCCGCCCTCGCCGTGACTGCCGACGCTCGGCTCGGTGTGGTGTCGTCTCACGAACGGATCACGGACGCCCGGCGCGAGAGGCGAGTGCTCAGGCGACCGACTGGGTGATCTCCTCGGTCGATCGATCGCTTCCCCACCCGAGCATGACCATGGCGATGCCGGTGCTCAGTAGGTTGACGCCGAACAGGAGCCCAACCGCCCACGCGGCGCTCGAGGGGAGTCCGAGCCAGATCAGAGCGGCGAGCACCAACGACAGCCCGCCGCTCAGGACCGACCAGGCCCAGTTGCGCTCCGACCGAAGCGCGATGCCCATCCCGATGAGCACCACGCCCTCGACCACGAAGTACGCCAGGACGAGCAGGGTCAGCGTCACCAGTCCGACCGTGGGGTTCGCGAGGAGCGCGATCCCGGCGACCACGTACACGACCGCGAGCACGATCTGGACGACCGATCCGGACCAGCCGGGCGCGGAGAACGCGTTCGCCACGTGGAGGAACCCGCCCACGACGAGGAGGATTCCGAGGAGGATCGACAGCGACAGCCCGGTGACGAACGGGAAGACGATGGCCAGCAGGCCGAGGATGCTGAGAACGATCCCTACACCCACGAGCGTCCGACCGCTATCGTGCGTGACTGCCGCGAGCCCCGCCTGGGGGACCCCCCCACTGCGCGGTGACTGCGGGTTGGATTCACTACTCATGATTGCTCACAGTCCCACGTACGACACGATTACATATAAAGAATATCCGCCCGTCCGCGACAGTCGGCCTCGTGGTGACTGCCGGTTGCACGTGACTGCCGTGTTGTACGTATCACGAGCAGGGGTGCCCGCTCGTAGCCGTAACCCACTTGTGTCCCGCTCAGCGTTCCGGGACAGTCAGCCGACAGTGCAATAGCTACTTAATACGCCAGCCAGCGTCCATATCAGCGAGATGATAATTAACTGGCGTGCTGTCAGCATCGGATTCGTAGTCACCCTCGTGATCGGACTCATCGGCGGGTTCGCCGTCCCGTACACCGACGTCACGGTCCCGGCGCTGAGCTGGGGATTGGTCGGGCTCGTCGGCGGAGCGGTCGCCGGCTACCTGGTCGGCGGCGGGATCTGGACCGGGGCGGTCAACGGCATCCTGGCGACGACGATCGGTGCGCTCATCGTGCTCGTCGTTCTGGGCGTCGTCGGGACGTTGCTGCTCGGGCTGGTCGGGCTCTCGCTGTTCTTGGTCCCCCTGCTCCTCCTGGGGCTGTACGCGATCCCTGGGGCCGTCGGCGGCGCGATCGGTGCTCTCCTGAAGGGCGCCACCGGGCCCGAGGCGGGACAGCCGATCGGCCGGTAACCGCCGGCCCTTCGCTCGCGTGTGAGCGCGGCACTCACCCGGTTCGCCGGATCGCTGTGTCGGCCTCGTCGGCCGGTTTAGCGACCACGTAAACCAGTAAGGCATGAATACTCACCGGCGCTGTCAGACGAGGGAACAAACGGTTCGGCTCTCTTCTGTCCCACGGTGTGGGCGCCCGCGGCCCGCGTACTGCGACGTGCGTCAGCCGTGAGCGGCAGTCACAACACTGAAATAACCCGGCAGCTTCGGTTGAGTCGAACGCCCCGTGATGCTCAGATCGCGCGACACCGACGCTGACGACGACTCACAGAAAAACCTTCATCTCCTCGTCGTCGAGGAGATCGCCCGACACAAGGGGGTCCCGCCGGTGCGGCTTCACCCGCCGCTGTACTCGGTCATCGATCCGGACGCACTCGACGCCGTGTTGGCGAACGACACGTCCGAGAGCGACTCGCTCTCCCTCACTGTCTCGTTCGAGTACGACGGCTGTGTAGTCAAGGTGGATTCCACGCACGACGTGGAGGTCGTTCCGTCCGACGAGGCGAGCGAACGGTAGCCGGGCGGCCGTCGAACCACGGACGGCCCGGAACGGCGAGGGCGTTCGCACGGTGTTCTACCGCCTTCGCCACCCCAGCGCTGCCTGGCTCGGCGCAGCCGTCACGACACTGTTCAGTCCAGCACGCCCGTCACGACCTGGTCCTGCCGATCACTGCAGCCGACGAGCCGCGGTGAGGTGTGATCGCTCGGGGTGCTCGGCGGTTCGATCTATTGCAGTGTGGTAACGCTTATCAGTATCGCGGTCGCACTAACCTTCAGACCACGAGAGCCACCGAATCCGGAAGCCGACCGTTTCGCGCGTCTCCGTCCTCGCTCTCGTCGCGGATCCGATTCGATCGACCACGACGCGGATGCGGTATCTCTCCGAGTCGTTACTACCATGTACACACACCCGCGCGGCGGATTCAGAGGGGACCCGACCACGACCAACCGAGCAGACGGGGGTCGCGGACGATGAGTCCCGACTCGTCGAGACAGCGACCGTTCGTCTACGACGCGCAGGTCGACCCGGGGGAGGTGCGTCATATCAACTACGAGGTGGGCGAGACGTATCTGGGCCAACCGGTCGAACTCCCGGTGACGATCATCAACGGCGAACATCCCGGTCCGCGGCTGTTCCTGAGCGCGGCCATGCACGGCGACGAGGTCAACGGCGTCAAAGTGCTCCAAGAGGTCGCCGGGCGGTACGATCCCGCGAAACTCCACGGAACCATCGTCTGCCTGCACGTGCTGAACGTACCGGGCTACATCGCCCAGCAACGCTACATCCCCATCTACGACCAGGACATGAACCGCGCGTTCCCGGGGTCTGAACACGGCTCGACGGCGTCGCGGATGGCCCACGTGATCTACGACCGGTTCGTCAGCAACTGCGACATGGGAATCGACTTTCACACGTCGACGCGCAACCGCATGACCGTCTTCCACGCGCGCGCAGACATGGCGGACGAGGGGATCCAGCGACTCGTCGACGCGTTCGGGGCTCCCCTCGTGCTCTCGGGCGCGGGGAGCGCGAAGATGCTCCGGCGGGTCGCCACCGAGGACGGCATCCCGACGCTGACGATCGAGATGGGCGAGGCGAACCGCTTCCAGCCGCTGCTCATCGACCTCGCGCTCCAGGGCGTCGAGAACGTCCTCGCCGCCTACGAGATGTACCCCGACGCGACGCCCGAACGGACCGACTTCCGGAAGGTGCTCACGAGCACGCAGGAGAAAGCCTGGATCCGAGCGAACAACGGTGGCTTGGTCGAGATGAAGTGGGGTCCGTACCCGATCGTGGAGGAGGGCGAGACGATCTGTGTCATCTCCGATCACTTCAAGACCGAAGAGCACGCCGTGACCGCGCCCTTTACCGGGTTCTTGATCGGCATCCTCGCCAACCCGCGCGTCCTCCCCGGGCACCCGCTCGTCCACCTCGTCGAGGTCGACGACGACGAGCGCGAGATCATCGAATCCATCTACGACCTGGCGGGGTTCACCCGCCACGGCACGTTCCACTGGATGGGGAAGATGGGCGATCGGCTCTCCGCCCGCCTGCTGGACGGTCCGGCGTGACGTGAACCGGCCCCGTCGGCGGCATACGCAACCTCCCTGGTCCACCGGGTGGGCTATTACGTCGGGTGACGTACTTGGTCGCATGAATCCGGACGTGTCCGCACCTGCCCCACCGACCGTTTCCCGAGCGTCGCGCGACGACGGGTACGCGGACGCCGCGAAACGAGCCGACATCCAGGCGTACCTGGCCGGCACGGAGAACGCGTGGGCCGAGGGGTTCAGCGAGTGGGCGGCCGAGACGTCGCTCACCGAGGCGGAGTACCGAGCCGTGGCGGCCACCGGACTCTTCGACGAGTTCGACTTCTACTGGGACGAGACGGCCGACCGCGTCGCCTACACGGCTCCAGAACTCCCGTCGGATCCGGAGACGACGCGGCGGCTCTCCGCCCTCGACGCGGGGGAGTCCGCGCCGGCGATCGAGGAGGAACTCGACGAGTTGGGCGCGACGGTCGCCGGCGTCCTGACGGCGTACTTCGTCGGCTGGGAGGCCGACTCAGATGTCGTCGACACCTTCGGAGGCCAGTACAACGCGCGCGACGACGACCGCACGGACGCACAGGACGAGTAGCACCCGGCAGGTGGACGCTGAAGCCACCTCGACCGATCCTCACGGCCGGCCCCCCGGGGTCGAGGGGAGCTTTATTCGGCTCCACGACGAAACCCCGACCCGTCTAGGCCCGCCCGCGTCGCACGTGCTCGCGTCGCCGCGGTCGACTGACCGGACTCAGACAGCGACACTTGACATGAGCAACGAGACCAACCGGACGAGACGAGACGCACCGACCGACCCGCCGGCAGCGGAGATGGTCTGGATCCCCGGCGGCACGTTCACCATGGGATCCACGGCGTTTTATCCCGAGGAGCGGCCGACCCGCGACGTCACGGTCGACGGGTTCTGGATGGATACCCACCACGTGACGAACGCGGCATTCGCGGCGTTCGTCGACGACACCGGATACACCACGTTCGCCGAACGCCCGCCGGATCCTGACGACTACCCGGGTGCGGATCCCGACGACCTCGTGCCCGGGTCCGCCGTGTTCATGTCGCCGGACCACCCCGTCGACCTCCGGAACCCCGCAGGGTGGTGGACGTACGTCCCCGGTGCCGACTGGCGGCACCCGCTCGGGCCGGACAGCACCATCGAGGGGAAGGAGGACCACCCGGTCGTCCACGTCACGTACGAGGACGCCGCCGCGTACGCGGAGTGGGCCGACAAGACGCTCCCGACGGAAGCCCAGTGGGAACGCGCTGCCCGGGGCGGACTGGACGGCAAGCGGTTCGTCTGGGGCGACGACCACGTCGTCGACGGGCAACTGATGGCGAACACGTGGCAGGGGCAGTTCCCCTACGAGAACACCCTCCTCGACGGCTACGAGCGGACCTCGCCGGTCGGTTCGTTCCCCGCGAACGGCTTCGGACTGTTCGACATGGCGGGGAACGCCTGGCAGTGGACCCGCGACTGGTACGCAGACGACCCGACGGCCGGCGAGGCGGACTCGCCCACGTGCTGTACCCCGACGAACCCACGCGGCGTCTCGAAAGCACGGAGCGTCGATCCGCACGATCCGTCGCAGGTCCCGCGGAAGGTGCTCAAAGGGGGATCACACCTCTGTGCCCCGAACTACTGCTTCCGCTACCGACCGGCCGGCCGGTATCCGGAACCCGTCGACACCTCGACGAGCCACGTCGGGTTCCGCTGTCTCGTCGAGGGCGCGTGACCCCGGTCCGACCGTCGGTCGTGGCGACACCGGGGGCCAGCAACTACCCCCTCGCGGCCGCGGTGTTCGCACTCGCGCTCGCGGCAGTTCACCTCACGACGGGTCGCTGGGAGTTCGTCCACCCCGAGCGCCGTCGCTGGTTCCTCTCCGCCGGCGGCGGGGCGTCGGTCGCGTACGTGTTCGTGCTCGTCCTCCCGGAGGTCAGCGAGGCGGCCATCGCCGTCGGCGAACTGAGACGGGAGGCGTTTCTGGCCGACCAACTGGTGTTCCTCGTCGCGCTCGTCGGGTTCGTGGTCTTCTATGGGGTCGAGGTGTTCGCCACCCAGCGCCGCGGCGAGGCCGTTACGGACGCGGGACTCAGCTACCGACTGCACGTCGTCACGTTCGCGACGTACAGCGGCGTCATCGGCTACCTGCTGTTCCACCAGGAGGCGACCGGCCTCTCGAACCTCTTCTTTTACGCCGTCGCGATGGCGCTACACTTCGGCGTCACGGACTACGGCCTCCACCGCCACTACGGCGACGCGTTCGACCGGACCGGCAAGGTCCTCCTGGCGGGCGGAACCCTCGTCGGGGCGGCGATCGGGTTCGTGACCGAGATCGGGGCGTTCCCGCTGGCGATGGTGTTCGCGTTCGTCGCGGGCGCGATCGTCTTCAACGTCGTCAAGGAGGAACTCCCGACGCTCACCGACAGCCGGTTCGCCGCGTTCGTCACGGGCGCGCTGGTGTTCGTCGTGCTCCTGTTGCTCACGTGAGGGCCTCTGGGTCGTCGTCGGGGTTCCGGCCGGAGACGCGACCGGTCCCTTTCACGAGGGGTTGCCGACGGCTCCGTCCGCGTGCTCGCTCTCGTACTGGCGGCTCGCGGTCACGCCCGACGACAGCGTCTCGCGAACGGCCTCGATGAACAGCCCCGGGTCGTCGAGGCGGACGTAATCGAAGTGGGGGTCCGTGACGAACGACTTCCCGATATCCCAGAGCGTCCCGCGGAACGACGGCCGCTCCACGAACGGCGACTCGTCGCGCAGGATGCTCAGCAGGTGCGAAACCTCGCCGTACGTGATGTGACTCGCGACCCCGATCTCGTACGCCGGATCGATCCGTTCGGGCTCACCCCGCGCGCACAGCCAGTAGTAGTACGGAAAGTCGGCTCCCGCGCGGACCGCCTCGGGGAGCGACTGCCAGACACGCGGGTTGATCTCGAGGAACTTCCACTCGCCGGTCGTCGCGTCCTGTATGTACTCGATACAGACCAGCCCGTGCCACTCGAGGTGGCTCAAGAGGTCGTACGCCGCGTCCTGCACCTCCTCGGAGTGGACGGACCGCCGGTAGACTCCACCGCCCCCGACCCACGAGTTCTGCCGGATCTGCCTGTGCTGGTACGTGGCCAGCGGCTCCCCGTGGTCCCAGAGCGCACAGTAGAGGTGCTTGTCGGCCTGGGGGATGAAGTCCTGTACGACCGGATCGTGCTGTAGCTTCTCACGGAGGGACGCGACGTCGGGCCCGACGCCGGCGGGGAGAAACAGCACGTGCTTTCGCTCGGCGGCGGTGTCGGCCGGGAACGAGTCGACGTAGTCGTCCGTGACCACGTTGTATCGCGATTTGATCACCACGTCGGTGTCCCACTCGTCGGCCTCGGAGAGTAACCGCGTCCGCGCCGTCGGCACGCCCGCGTCCGCAGCCTCCTCCGCGAGCCGCAACCGGTCGTGGACCTTCCTGAGCGTCTCGAAACGCGGCGTCACGAGGGACACGTGCTCGTTGAACTGCGCTCGGTACTTCGCGAAGACGTAGACGTCACACTCCCTGACCGGAACGACCGTGTCGACGTCGGGTCGCCCCGCGATCCGCAAGAGCTCGTCCTTGTATGCGCTCACGTCCTCGGGCGGCGCGCCGAGCCGGACGCGCTCGGAGCAGTATCGCGACGAGAAGTGCGGAATGCGCGCCTGCTCGGAGGCGACGATCGTCCGGACACCGCGGCGGTTCAGAGACCGCATACAGGCGTAACTTTTCATTTGACAGCCGGTCGGAATGAGAACACCCCCAGTCATACCGTCTCTCTTTTTCTTCTTGATTCAAAGTTATTGACCGAGTTCTTCCCTCTCACAAACGGCGAACGATCGGGGCCGTCGGACGGTCGCGAGTAAGACCGAGTTACCTCCTCAGACGGCCGACTGCACGGGTCGGGCCGCGGCCGACACCGGTGATTACCAGTAACCGGCGTATACTAATCACCATGTACTGTTTCCGTTCCGTCACGCTACCGTTACCCGGCAGCCTCACACACGGATACATCCGATGACAGTGACAGACGCGGACCACGAGAGCGAGATCGGCGATGAACAGAGCGCAGTTGTGCCGGGCGACCGCGCGGTGCTTGATATGCTCGAGCGGACGCTAGCGTACGCACGCGAGCGGGACTACACCGGCTGGGACTACGGCGACGGGATGAGCAGCCGTCTCCGGCGGGTGCTCCCGATCGAATCGAAGTGGGTGAACATCTCCTTTCAGGAACTGGTCAAGCGAGCGCCGATCAACGTCAGGCCGCTCCTCCTGGTGGAGCAGCGACGGAACTACCAGGGAGCGGCGCTGTTCGCGATGGCCAACCAGACCGCGGACCGCCTCGTCGCGCCCGGTCGCGCCGACGGGGAGGGCGCGTCGACGGTCGACTACGGCCGCGAGGCCACCGAGCTGGCAGACTGGCTGGTGAACAACCGGATCGACGGCTACAGCGGCTACTGTGCGGGCTATCCCCACCCGATCCAACACCTCGACGGGCGAGGCTACCCGGGGCAACCGGACATCATCAACACGTCGTTCGGGGTCAAAGCGCTCCTGCGGGCCGCCGCGTTCGACACGCGCTACGCCGAGACGGTCAGGGACGCCGCCGACTTCGTCGTGGACGACCTGAACTACCGGCCGGTAGAGGCGGGACGGGGGGCCGTCGTCGACTACCACACGAAACATCCCCAGGACTACTTCACGATCAACGCCGGGGCGATCTGTGCGCGGACGTTCGTCGATCTGTACGATCGGTTCCCCGACGACGAACTCCTCGACCGGGCCAGGGGACTGCTCGACCGCGTCGAGGAGTTACAGACGCCGCTCGGGGGCTGGATGTACCGCGATCCCCCGGAGGCGTCGCACCTCTCGATGGACACCCACCACAACGGGTTCATCATCGAGAGTTTCCAGCGGTATCGCGACGTGACGGGCGACGACCGATACGACGACTGCCTCGCCAGGGCGCTCGCGTTCTTTCGGGACGAACTCTTCGAGCCGAACGGTGCCCCGAACTTCGACGAGACGAGCACCTATCCCCGCGACGTTCACGCGAGTACACAGGGCGTGCTCGTCTTCACCTACGCCGGCGACCTCCCGTTCGCCCGTCGAATCCTCCAGTGGGCGTTCGACAACCTCCACGCCGGCGGCGGGCAGTTCTACTCCCGCAGGGGGCGCTGGTACGTCAAACGCGTTACGCTGATGCGGTGGTGTCAGGCCTGGATGGCCTACGCCATGAGCGAGTACCTCGACGCACGTCTGTCGGGCCCCGAGTGAGCGCCCGACCCCGGAATAGACGCACCCGGCCACATCGAGCGTCCGATGACCGACCGTCGGCTGCGCACTCAATCGTCAGTTCCGTCGGAGGGCGACTGCTCGACCGGCTCTTCGTCTGTGCTCGTCGGTCGCGACTCCGCATCGACGACCGTCCGCCCGGGTATCGGATCGTCGGTCCGGGGCGTTCGCGTCAGCACCTGCTCTAAGAGTGTCAGGTCCGTCGGGTCCTCCTTTTCGATCACGTGGTACTCCACGACGACATCGCCCTCGTCTTCGGTGATCCGGAAGTAGTTGAGCCGGAACGACGGGTAGAACACCCACGGAAGCAGGCCGAACACCACGTTCTGTCGGAACAGCCGCCGCAGCCACGTCCCGGTGTTCACGACGAGGCGGTCGTCGACCTCCGTGAGCGAGACGCGGTGCGTGTGGCCGTAGACGAAGACGGCGACCTCGGGCCGCTCCGCGAACACCGCTCGCGCCCCCTCGACGTACGCGTCCGCGACGGCCTCCGGTTCGCCAGTCCGAATCAGCCCGAACCGATCGAGCGTCTTCCGAACGTCGCGAACGAGGATGTACAGCGGCACGGAGATGACGGTCAACAGCGTGATGACGACTATGTTGACGACCAGCACGAGGTCGATGATCGCGCCCACGATCCCGAGTTGGCCGAGGGCCTGCTCCGTCAGTTCGAGCGGTGCCGACCAGAGCCCCGTCGCCGACAGGACGACCAGCACGAGGAAAAACACGCTGACGTTGAACAGCAAGAGGAACGGGAGCACCACGTACCGAATGAGGGGGCTCATCTCACGGTAGAAGTAGTTCGAGATTATCCAGTCGGGGATCTCCGTCATCGGGGTCACGGACTGGATGTCCTTGAGCCAGTTGAACTTCCCCCGGGCCGAGAGCTTCCCCGCGCGACTCGTGATGTGTCGGTTCACGAAGTAGCCGGGCGGGTTGGCGTACGGGTTGCCGAACTCGGGGCTGCGGTTGTTCGGGTCGCGCTGTTGGCCGTGTTCGATCCAGACGACTCGGTCACCGACCGCACGCGTGATCGCGACCTCCTGTTCGAGCGTGACGTTGTACTCGGCCAGGCGCTCGACGTACGCCGGGTAACACGCGAGTTCGTAGTCGTGGTTGCCGGGGATGAACGTGATCGGTATCCGCTCGCCCGTCGCTTTGAGCTGCTCGAACAGTTCCGGGTAGCGCTCGACGAGCGCGTCGAACTTCTCCATCCCCTCGAGTTCCGTGAACTCCCACAGCCCGAAGGCGTCCCCGTTGACGATGAGTTCGGCGTCCTCGTCGCGCGCTTCGAGCTCCCGGAGGAACCCGAGCAGTTCCGCTTCGAACTCGACGTGCTGGAGCTGTTCGTCCCCCCCGATGTGGAGGTCGCTGATAAAGTAGTACGTGTTCGCTCGTTCGGTCTCGGGTGGTGCCATGCGCTGAGTCTGTCCGGCGTCGATCGGTTCCGACAGCCGTCATACGTCCGCCGAACGGATAGCTCTTGGCCGGACCGTCCGGCGGTCGGGTGGTCCGACGGGCCGATCAGTCGAGGCGGACAGCGGTCCCGTAGGCGATCACTTCCGACGCGCCCTGGGTCACCCCCGACGTCTCCATCCGGATGGAGTCCGAGACGACCGGCGAACCGGATGTCGCGAACGGGAAGGGTGCACCGGTGACCGTGCGGCTCTACCAGGACGACACGCAGGTCGGCGAGGGTGACCTCCCGAAGACGATTCCGATCATGATCGGCATCGTTGCCGGACTGAGCTGTGGCCAAGACAGCGTCAACACGGTCGCCGATGCGTATCGAGACCGTAAGCCGTTCGCGTTCACCGGCGACATCGCACGGGTGACCGTCGACGTCAGCGGCGAACCCTTCGTCCACGAGGAGAAAGAGATGGACCGGCCCATGGCGCGGGAGTAACCGTTCAACCGAAGGACATGAAAACGACATGGTGACAAGATGGGAATGAGAAGACGACGACAACGACGGCAGGATCGGCGAGCAAACTGGAGGGCTCGACTGACGGGCAGTAGCCCTCCCCCGAGCGAACAGCCCCTCAAGCAACCGGCCGATTCGACCGCCGAGCCATCGGATGAACTTGGCAGATCGACGCGCTACATGATGCGCCAGAAAATCGTCACATTCGGAAACGACTTGATCATCCAGACTGCCGAAGGCGTGCCGGCGTTCATGATCGACGGGAAGGTACTCCGGGTACGGAACTCCATCCAGCTCAACGACCTGCAGGGCCAGACCCTCTACCGTATCCAGGAGCGAATCGCGAGGGTCAGGGAGACGATGGTGATAGAGCGCTAGAGTCAACGGGTCGCGACCATCCACATGGCGCTGGTGAGGCCGCTCCGCAACCGATTCGATGTGGAGGTCGCTGATGGCCCGAGCCTTCACGTGCAGGGGAACATCTTCGCCCATGAGTACACCATCACCCGCAACGGCGCACCCGTCGCAAACGTGTCCAAACGGTGGTTCCGCGTTCGGGAGACGTACGGTGTCGAGGTGATGCCGGGCGACCACGACGCGTTCGTGCTCGCAGTGGTCGCGGCAATCGATGCCATCGTGTCGAAGGGTCCAGGCGGCCGACGTCAGCGTCGTCGGTGAGACGAGGCCATCCTTCATCAGCGCTGGGTTACCGTCGTCTGACGATTTCCTACTACCGTTCGGGTGAGCTGGCGGCTCACCCGAACAATCACCGTCCGAGAATCGCGATCAGGCGGGTCGGCATGTTCATGACAGTGGATAATCATCAATCATCCAGCCGTCTGAGGCGGGTATTTCGCTCTGGTACGCTCAATCATGACATGGCTGTGAATTAGAGGTAGGCAGTCGACCATCGTGCATTTCGGGAGCCGGGACGCGACTGTCACTCCGGTGGCATAGAAGTACCGTTCGGCGATCGGCTCGACGTACGCCTCGTTCAACGTACGCCAGTCTGTTCCTGTGGGGATCGACGACTCGACCGGGATCACCCACCAGCCATGTCCTCGTGTCCGCCTGCTCGGCTCTGACTGCCGACCACCTCGCGGAGGACGCGGTTCAACTGAAGCGCCGGGTTCTGGGAGCGCGCACTCAGGTGGATCTCGCCGTCGCTGATGCCGTAGACGAAGGTGTTGTCGGTGCCCTTGAGGTTGATAAGGATGTTGGCTGCCTGTGGCAGGGCGTCGCGCACGGCGACGTGACCTACCCAGGACACGAGGCTCCGGCCCCGAACCCGTCGGTTCTTGATCGCATCCTCGATCGCGTTTATCCTCGCGGGAGAGAACTGGGCGCTGTAGAACTCATAGATCATCGACTGGCTGGCGTGGCGCTGGAGTAGTGTTGCTGCGTCGTACGCGAAGTGGGTCGGATTACGGACGTGGTCGAGTCTCTCTCGGTGAAGGGCGAAGAGGAGCATCGAAGCGAGATACACCGGTGGCGGATTGGAGATTTCGGTGAGGTACTCGGTGAGGATGGTGCTCGTCGCCCCGAAGGAGGGACGGAGATAGACGAATCTGGCGTGTACCGGTTTGTTGTACTGGTGATGGTCGATGACGATGTCGACGTCCGTGCCCGGGGGGAGCTGCGTGTGGTCCCCGGGGAGCGCGTGGTCGACGAAAGCGATGAGTGCCGTGCCGGTGACCGTGGTGGAGGTGACTGCAACGAGTTTGAGCCCGAACTGCTCGACCATCGCGCGGTTCTGTTGTGGGAGATCGTCCCGCCGTAACGGATCCGGACGTCCGAAACCCCTGTTCTCCGCGATCCACTCGATCGCCGCCGCGCTCGCAATGTTATCCGGATCCGGACTGTCGTGACAGACGATATCGAGCGACGTGTGGCCCCGCAGCAACTCGACTAGCTCGTAGAGACGGCTCATGTTCAGGATAGGCCGTCGAAATCATCAATGTTTGAGTGAAGTCTCAAACCGAGGGGACCTCTCTGCCTGGTGATGGCGAAGAAGCCCGAGACCGGACGGGAGGTACGCGACACCGAGATCACCGCTTCCTGTTCGGCTGGTGTGTTTCACTCGACGATGCACTTTAGATCGACAGTGATTCGGGCGGTGGCGACGGGTCACGCGTCGTCTGTGACGACAGACGAGGCCTCGCCGGTCGCCGTGGTGCGTTCGGTCCGACGGTAGGTCTGGAGGCCGATCTGCGCAATCGCGCCGACACCAACGGCGATGACCACGACGTCGACGACGAACCCCAAATACGGGATGCGGATAGCCAGCCCCACCACCACCAGCCCGACGAGCAGGGCGGCCCAGCGGTTCTCGATCGGTCTCCCTTCGCCCCCACGAACGCGAGCTGTCGGGGAACGACGTCGAGCAGCCAGACGCCGATGGCGAACCGACCGTAGATCGCGCCGATCCACGAGACGACGACGAAGAGCAATCCCCCGACGAGCGCGATCGGCAGCCCGAAGAGGCTCAGCGCGAACAGCAGGAGGATGAGCGGGGTGGCGACCAGCACCGCGAGGCCGACGCCGCCGGACTGGAAGACGTCACGAGCAGCTCCGACGGAGACCCGATTCGAGAACCTCGGGAAGACGCCGATCAGGACCAGCCCGAGCAACAGGTTCACCATGAACCCGTAGATGTCCCAGATCGTGACGGTGAACCAGCCGGCCCCGGTCGCCTGCATCGGGAGCAGGACGCCACTGGCAACGGGCAGCAGACCGGCCTGCTGGATACCCGACCCCGGCGGGGCCCCCGTCGCCACCACCGGTGCGACTGGGAGGAGCGACGGGAGCGTCGCGTTCCGCGCGATTGAGTACGTCTGGTTCAACCAGCTGACGCTGGCGTTGAGGCTCCCCTGCGTCATCGCTGTGCCAAGAACATCGTCGACGTCGCTCACGACGGACGCGTTGACCGTCGCCGTCGCGACGAGGTTGGTGCGTCCGAGCGCGACCGTGGCCGTTCCGAGGAACCGACCGGCTGCGCCCACCTCCCCCTCGGGAGCCGTCGGGTCGCCCGTCACGCGCCCGCCCAACGCGACGGTGCCCTCGAATTCGTCCACGGTGACATCCACCTGCTGGGGGACGAACGGTGGCCCACCAGTCGACGCGGCGGCGACCCCGGACCCGGGACCGCCCGCGAGGAGGACTGTGACGACGACGGCGAGGAGGAGCACTCGCGAAGTGACGGGAGGGCGACTCATCTCACGAACCCCCCGACGAGGCAGCGCTGACGCTCGCGATGATGCTGGTCGAGGCGGTCACGTGCACGTGTGACCCGCAGTTTCGGTGGACGAGTCGGGCAGGATGTCATGGGGATGGATTGCAGTTTCGGTGGACGAGTCGGGCAGGATGTCATGGGGATGGATTACCGTAGACTGGTGTCAGCGGCGGCCCTCCGTCAGGCTGGCACCGATGGCGGCCGTGACGGCTGGCACGAACGCGTCGTCCTCGTCGGCTATCGTTTCGGTACCGTACATGTCTGAGTAGCGCTACCCTCGCTTCGAGATTGTGACGACGGGTGCGCTGTTCGATATGATGGCACATTCGGGACCAGTGATTGTGCCCCTGCACGTTGGGGCTCGGACCATCGGTGACCTCCATCTCGAACCGATTCCGAAGCGGTGTCATGAGGGCCTGTTAGATGGACGTAATCAGCTAGCCGCCGTGCCCGAGCGCGTCGCTTGGCGCTCCTTTATCCACCCACCTAGAGCACCGGCGAGTGCACCGGGAATCGCCTGGACGAACAGGGCGAACAGGGTGACGGTCGCGGCCCCGAGCGCGGGGAAGATTCCAACGAAGAACAACCCCCACACCGTGACGAAGGCGAGCCAGATCAATGCGCCGATGATGGTGGCGAGGCCACCGTGGACGGCTCCCTCCCAGCCGCCCAACACCATGTAGCCGGCGACGAACCCGCCGATCAGGCCTGGCAGGGCCAACATCCACACGGTTGCCCCCGAGATCGGAACCGCGAATGCGGCGACGATGGCGATGGCGAGGGCAACGAGGAAGCCCGTCAGGACGGCAGTCCAGTTAATCTCCATGATCGTCCCGTGACTACACCGGCACTCGACCTTGTTATATATGTTATGTCAGTAAAGTAAGGTACCTCGTTTGCTACCGATAACGGAGAGATACGTACCTGGTCATTTGCGGTTGGCTTCGGCGATGACGTTCTCGAGAGGTGTTTGTCGTCCTCCGACCAGCACCGTCTGGGAGGTTTCGATGAAACGGTTCTGGGGCCTTGTTGTAACTCTTGCTGAGAAACACAACGAGTGAGTAGCGCGAGGGATGATGGATGCCTTCCCGAAATCACACGTCCTTCAGTAGGTCGAACATGCGATGGTGCCGGCTCGTCGTGCAGTAGCTCGCCCCCAGTCGCCCACACTTCGCGATCAGTCGTCCGCAGTCTTCGATTCGATGTCCGCCTCGACGGGTTCGAGACACCAGCGACAGAACTCACTCGTCAGCTCGACCGAACGGTGGCACGCGTGGCAGTGCACGTGCGTCTGGCCGTGCTGTCTGTGGGTCAACCAGGTGTCAAGTGCGCAGAGGACGCGCGACACGGCGGCGAGGATGACGAGCGCGACGGTCGGGATCTGTGCGTCGACATCAGCGATGGACGCGGCGGTCCCCGTGGTGATCGTGACGATGAGGTCGGTCGGGAGGACGAGTCCGACTGCTGATAGGACAAGGGCGAGCCAGACGGACGCCCGAACCCACGCCCGGAGGTAGATGTGACCGAGTCCCGGATAAAGGAGAGACAGCACCACGGCGGTCGTTCGATGTCGTTTCTTGTGGGACAGGTTCATTGCTGGGATTCAGGGGTCATCTGGAATTAATCTTCCGTTACCTTGGCATCCCCGTCGCGCGCTTCGAACTCCCGGAGGACCCCGAGCAGTTCCGCTTCGAACTCGACGTGCTGGAGCTGTTTGTCCCCACCGATGTGGAGGTCGCTGATGAAGTAGTACGTGCGAGTTCGTCCGGTCTCGGGTGGTGCCATGCGTTGTGTCAATCCGGCGTGGATCGGTTCTGCCGCTTTTCCTACGCCGTACCGATAGCTCTTGGCCGGACGATCCGACGGTCCGATGGCTCGATCAGTCGAGCCGAACCGCGGTCCCGTAGGCGATCACTTCCGACGCGCCCTGTGTCACCCCCGACGTCTCCATCCGGACGTTGACGACGGCGTCGGCACCCATCGCCACCGCGTCCCGTTCCATCCGGGCGATCGCTTCGTCACGAGCCTGCGTGAGCAGTGTCGAGTACGCCGACAGCTCACCGCCGGCGAGGTTCTTGAGGCCCTGGGTGATGTCCCGCCCCACGTTCCGTGCTCTGACGGTGTTCCCTCGTGCGATCCCGAGCACTTCGACGATCTCGTGGCCGGGGATGGTTTCGGTCGTGACGGTCGCGACGAGCGACGACTCCGTGTCTCTCCGTTCGGTTTGTGAGGACATCTCGACCGGATAGACGACACCCGAGAGAATAACTGTCGCTGTGAACAGTGCTCGCAGCCGGCGGGTCAGTCGGTCGCCCCGACCGGACGACCGTTGCGGGGTCACCGTCCGCGTTCTCACGGTCAACCCAGCCAACCGCCGACCGCCCCCGCCAGCCCACTCGGCAGGGCGAACAGGAGCGCGACGACGACGCCGACGAGGAGCACGCTCGCACCGGCGAGGAGGCTCCCCAGCGGCCCCGCGACCGTCCCCACCAGGACACCGCCGACCGCGAGCACGACCGCCCCGACGATGCCGCCGAACGCGCCGGCGACCAGCCCGTTCCACCCTCCGTTCCAAAAGCCCCCGCCGGCGATGACCCCGGCGACGAACCCCCCGATCACGCCGCCGCCGATGGTCCCGACCACGGGAACGACGACGCCGCCGATCGACCCGACGACGACTATCACGATGAATCCGATCACGACCGCTTTCCAGTTCGTCGCCATACCCTCTTTAGAGCCGCCGGACGCATAATACGCGTGGCTGCGAACCCGTCGGACTGTCACGCCACAGTGAGCGACCGGTCGAGCGGCAACTGGATTCATGCCCGTCAGGAGCGTACACACGCACGATGGCCCGAAGATTCGACCGACAGGCCCGGAGAGCAAAGCGCACGCGCCGCGGCGGCGACCCCGGGTGGCAGCGATACCGGATGACCCAGAAACTCATCTCCATCGGGGACGACTACGACGTCGAGAACGCGGCCGGCGAGCGGGTGTTTACGATCGACGGCAAGGCGCTCCGCGTCCGGGACACCCTGAAGATGACCGACGTCGAGACCGGCGACACGTACCGGATCAAAGAGCGGGTCGTCCGGGTCATGGACACGATGACGATCCACAAGAACGGGCAGCGAGCGGCGGCGGTGAAGAAGGCCGTGGTCACGCCCATCCGCGACCGGTTCACCGTCTTGATCCCGGGAGCGTCGAACCTGAAGGTGAAAGGCAACGTGCTCGCCCACGAGTACCAGATGTCCCGGGACGGCGAGCGGGTCGCGGTGGTGTCGAAGAAGTGGTTCCGCGTCCGTGACAGCTACGGCGTCGAGGTCGCACCCGGGATGGACGCGGGACTCGTCATCGCTATGACGGTTGCGCTCGACATGATGGCGCATCCGAGCCGCTGAGGGTCGGCGTCGGACCACTCGCTCCCCGGCTGGTAGCCACGTACCGTCGACTCGCTCGTCGACAGCCCGTCATTTATCACCACCGACGTTGTACGACGCCTATGCGTCTCGTACAGGTACTGATACCTGCGGGGAACCGGGAGAGCGTGCTCGATGCCCTCGACCAACAGGGCGTCGACTACGCGGTGTTCGAGGAGGTGGGGCGGGGGGACTTCGAGGCGATGGTCCAGTTTCCCGTCCCGCCCAGCGGAGTCGAGCCGGTGCTCGAAGAACTCGTCGACGCGGGGGTGCAGGAGGACGCGTACACCATCGTCTTGGCCCCGGAGACGGTGGTCTCCCAGCGACTGTCCGCGCTGGTCGAACGGTTCCCCGGGCTCCGCATCTCGCGGGAGGAACTGTACGCGCGGGCGGAGGACCTCGCGCCGGCGAACTCGACGTTCTTCGCGTTTCTCGTCCTGAGTACGGTCATCGCCACCACCGGGCTGCTCCTCGATTCGGCCGCGACGATCATCGGCGCGATGGTGGTCGCGCCGCTCATGGGGCCGGCGATCTCGGCGAGCGTCGGGACGATCCTCGACGACCAGCGCATGGCCGCCCGCGGCGTCCGACTCCAGGTGACGGGACTGCTCGCCGCGATCGCGACCGCCGCGATCATGGGCTGGCTGCTCCAGCAGACGATCCTCCTGCCGCCCGGGCTCGACATCCGGATGATCCCGCAGGTGGCCGAACGGACCAGCCCGAACTTCCTGTCGCTGTTCCTCGCGCTCGGCTCCGGGCTGGCCGGCGCGATCAGCATCATGCGAGGAGCGGGATCGGCCCTCGTCGGCGTGGCTATCGCCGTGGCACTCATCCCACCGGCGGCGACCTCCGGCCTCGGGATCGCCTTCGGCTTACCGGGGGTCACCATCGCCGCCGCCGTGCTCGTCGTCGTGAACCTGCTCGCGATCAACGTCTCGGCGCTCGTCCTGTTTTACCTCTCGGGATTCAAGCCGCTCGACGCCGGGACGTTCGAGGGCGTGAAACGGTCCGTCGTCTCCCGGATCGTCGTCATCGCGATCGCCATCGCGGTGCTCTCGGTCGCCCTCGCGGCCGTCACGATCACCACGTTCCAGACCCAGTCGCTCGAACAGCAGACCCAGACGGAGGTCCAGCAACAGTTCGAGGAGGCCGACATCGAAGGCGTCGAACTCGTCAGCGTCACCGTCGACTACGAGCCCGAGGACCTGCTCCTCGGCAACGAACCGGAGGTCGACATCCTCGTCGCCATCCCGCGTGACCTCGAGGCACCACCCGACCTCGCCCAGCGGTTCGACGACCGGCTCACCGAGCAACTGGGGCGTGACGTCGTCGTCCGCGTCGGCTTCATCGAGGCGCAGGTCTCCGAGGACGAACCGCCGGAGCCGCCGCTCGGGTGGCCCTCTCGGTCAGGGGCCACGGTCGCGGACACTCGGCCCGTCCGCCCCGCCGCGTGACCGACTGAGTGCGATTGTCCCTCACAGCGCTGTCTCGTCCGGTTGTGCGCCGGCCACACTCCTGAGACGGGCCTCGGGCCGCGTTCACCGGCGGGCGCAGTACTCAACTGAGAACCGCCATCGTTGGGCTTACGGACGCGATCTGGATCGGGAGGAGGCAGACGAGCGGCGGGCGACCACGTCGTCCGACGGGACCGTGGTCGACCGGGCGTCGGGGGGACGAACGCCGTCAGCTGTCGCGACGTATCAAACCCCCTGAAACAACGGTTATTACCCATGCACTCAACATCAGGAACGAGGTGTTATCTGAGTGAAATCAATGGTCGTACTCGCGTTCGACTCCGAAACGGGCGCGTCCGAGGCGCGGGACAAACTGTTCGAGTTACAGAAAAAGGAGCTAATCACGCTCGAAGACGCCGCCGTCGTCGTCCGCAAGCAGGACGGGAAGACGAAGGTCAAACAGGCACACAGCCTCGTCGGTACCGGCGCGCTCGGGGGGGCCTTCTGGGGCCTTCTGATCGGTCTCATCTTCCTCGCGCCGTTGTTCGGTATGGCCGTCGGGGCGCTCGCAGGGGCACTCGGCGGGAAGTACACCGACATCGGGATCGACAACGACTTCATCAAGGAGGTCGGTGACACCGTCGAACCGGGCGAATCGGCGCTGTTCCTGCTCGTGACGCAGGTCCAGACGGAACGCGTCCTCGAGGAACTGTCGGCGTTCGACCCGACCGTCCTGCAGACGAACCTCTCCGCCGAGGACGAGACCAAACTCCGCGAGGCGTTCGGCGCCGAGGAAGTGGCCGCCTGAGTCGCGACCGCACCGCTTCCCGTTTTCACACGCCTGATCGACTCGCCCTAGGCTCCCCAGCCTCCTCGCTCGTCGGCGCGTCCGTGGTCGTCGGCGCATCGACACGTACATACGGCCGATCCGCATAGCGGAGCTATGCCGGACAGAGACACACCACGCCGACAACCCGTCTCGACGGGAATACGGTGTGAGGTCGCGGACGAACGCCGCGTGAAGCCAGGGATACACTTCTACCAACAGTGTCCGGTCTGCGGACGCCCGCTCGACGGGCGGCACGAGATCGAGTTCGACGTCCGCTCTCGATAGTCGCCAGCCCGTCGAGCGGCGCTTGCATCGTTTCGAATCGTCTCTGATGCATCGCTCCCAACTGCCCCGAACGTCCCCATCGAACACGCTTCGTACGCCGTGGAAATCGATTATATACTGTCGCCTCGTAGATAGAACCCGTTCATGGACGAAGAGACGGCGGAACAGGCGCGAGCGGACTCGACCCGTCGGTTCTGGATGCCGGCGATCATCGCGGCGCTGAGCATGTTCCTCGGCGTGCTCGACTCGTCGATGATGAACGTGGCCGTCCCGGCCATCGTGCAGGACCTGAACACCACGGTCAGCGCGATGCAGGCGGCCATCGCCGTCTACTCGATGGTGATGGCCGCGCTGATCATCCCCGGTGGGACGCTCAGGGCGGCCATCGACACCAGACGCCTGCTGATCATCACGCTCGCCATCTACAGCGTCGGGACGCTCCTGGCGGGCGTCAGCTGGAACTTCTCGGTGCTCTTCGTCGGTTGGTCGCTCATCGAGGGGGTCGCCGCCGCCCTGTTGCTGCCGATCACCTACTCGATCATCGTCGAGAACTACCAGGGAGGCGACCGTGCGAAGGCGTTCGGGGCCATCGGGGGCGTGACGGCCGTCGGGGTGGCCCTCGGGCCGATGATCGGCGGGACACTCACGACGTACGCCAGCTGGCGCTGGGGCTTTTTCGGTGAGTTCTTGCTCGTTCTGGTGATCGTCGGCCTGACCATGCGATACCTGCAGCCGCAGCCGACCGAGGAGTCCATCGCGTTCGATGCCGGCGGGACGGTCCTGTCGATCCTGGGGATCGTCGGTATCATTGGTGGGTCGTTGCTGGCCGGACAGTACGGCTGGGTCCAACCGCTTCGGCCGCTCGTCGTCGATGGGAGGCTGATTCAGCCGCTCGGGCTCTCGCCTGCGATCTGGTGTATCGGACTGGGGATCGCGTTCCTCGTGGCGTTCTTCCAGTGGGAGGCCCGACAGGCTCGCGCCGACCGACCGACGCTGATTCCGCCGGCCGTCCTCCGGAACCGGACGTTCTCCGCTGGCATCACCACGTTCGGCAGCGAGTCGCTGTTTCTCGCCGGCTTCATGTTTACGGTCCCTGTGTTCCTCCAGTCGGCGCTCGGCTTCTCGGCGTTCGAAAGCGGAGTGGCGCTGGTGCCGTTCTCGCTGGCCACGCTCGTGGTGGCGGTGGTCTCGACTGGCTGGCGGCAGTACGTCGCCCAGAAGCGCATCATCCAGATCGGGCTCGTCCTCATCGGCGTCGGGTTCCTGCTCTTGGCTGGCCAGATCGATCCCGACCTGACCACGTCCGAGATGGCCGTGCCGATGCTGGTCGTCGGCATCGGGCTCGGGCTGTTCACCGGGCAACTGGTCGACCTGACGATGTCCGCCGTGCCGGAGTCGTTCTCGGACGTCTCGTCGGGCGTCATCAACTCGATCAGCCAGCTCGGCTACGCCTTCGGGACGGCGGTCGCCGGCTCGCTCCAGCTCTCCGTGTTCTACGCGAGCGTCGTCGACGGGGTGACGCTCTACGCGACCGGGGAGTCGGTCACCGGGGACGAACGACAACAGCTCGCCGTGCAGCTCGAAGACGCCGTCGAGACGACGACACAGGCCCAACAGCAGGCGTTCGTGAGCGGGCTCTCCCCCGATGCACAACAGCAGCTCCTCGACATCGTCCAGACCGCGATGGTGACCGCCCAGCAGAGCGTCTTTGTGCTCATCACCCTGTTCGTCCTCGTCACCCTGCTCGCGTCGAGTTTCCTCCCCCTGTCGCGACCGCAACGGGGGAGAACGCAGGAGCCGGCGACTGCCTCTCGCGACGACGAACTGCCGTCGACGGACGACTGAGCGGCCAACCGAGGAGCGCGCTCGCGACGCCCGGCCGAGGCTCGACCGGCCGTTTTCTGTGAAAAACCGTTAACTACGTGTCAGGCTAAATACGGGCATGATCAACGACCGAACCGCTTCCGAGCCGATACGCGTGCGACTCCTCCGCCCGGACCTCGGCTGGTGGCTGCTCGGTCTCGCGTTCCTCGCCGTCGTGGCGTGGATCGGGTTCGAGTATCTCGGCTGGGTCGTCTTCGGGCTGTTCACGTACTACGTCGGACGCCCGATCACTCGCAGACTCCGAGGGCGTGTCTCCGGGTCGCTCGCCGCGGGGCTCACGCTGGCGTTCATCATCGTGCCGATCCTGTTGTTCATCGCGGCATTCCTCTCCGTCGCGGTTGGACAGGCGCTCACTCTGCTGTCGTCGGACGCCGTTGCGTCGGTTCTCGACAGTCTCCCCATCCCGACGACGCAACTCCCCACCGACCCCGTCGACGTCGTCGTCGTGATCCTCCAGGACCCGACGTTCAGCGCGGCCCTCGGCCAGTTCGGCGTCGCGGTCGGCGCGTTCACCGCGACGCTGTTCAACGTGTTTCTCGCGCTGATCTTCGCCTTCTTCCTCCTCGTCGAGGACGCGCGGTTGGCCCGCTGGTTCGAGACGAACGTCTCCGGGGCCGACTCGCGGACGGTCGCCTACCTCCGCGGCGTCGACCGGGGACTGACCTCGGTGTACTTCGGCTACACGCTCACGATCTTCGTCGTCATCGTCCTCGCGGCCGTCATCTACACGGTCTTCAACGCCGTCGCTCCCGCGGCCCTCCAGATCCCGTCGGCGGTCCTGCTCGCGGTCGTCACCGGAGTGTTCACGCTCATCCCCCTCGTGGGGCGGTCGATCGTGTACGCGCTCATCGTCGCGCTGCTCTCGGCGCAGGCGCTCACGGTCAATCCGGCGCTCCTCTGGGTGCCGCTGGTGTTCTTCCTCCTCATGGTGCTGGTGTTCGACAACGTCGTCCGGACGTACATCCGGCCGTACCTCTCGGGGAAGGCCTACCACATGGGACTCGTCATGTTCGCGTACCTGCTCGGGCCGGTCCTGTTCGGCTGGTACGGCATCTTCATGGGGCCGTTGCTGATGGTCCTCGTCGTCGAGTTCGCCACGAACGTCCTGCCGCGACTCACCCGCGTCTCTGAGGCGACCCCGTCGCCGGAGACGGGAACCGACGGCGACATCACCGACTACGGCGCGGTTGAGTACAGCGAACCCGCCGACTCCGGCGACACCGACGAGGGTGCCGCACGGCCCGGGTGAGACGAGCGAAATACGGCCAGCCGCGTTTCGGCACGCGTCACGGGCTGTCGCCCGGCGAATCGGACCGTCGTCCGGTCGCTCCCGTCGGCGGATAAGCAACCGATAACAATACGTGCGCACGGCGAGGTGAGAACTGCTCAGCGCCCGAGGTGAACGTGCTGTTCGGTGCGTCGTCGTGACCGGAGACCCACCGACGGGACTCCCTGGACTCGAGCGGCAGCCGTCTCCTCGACCGAGCGACCCAACACATGCCAACTCAGCGATTTCACGGCCAGATCGGCCGCACATACGACGAATCGGAACCGTGGTGGCCCGAGCAGACCCGGGCCCCCGAAGACGCCCCGAACGTGCTGATGATCGTCCTCGACGACGTCGGCTTCGGACAACTGGGCTGTTACGGCGGCCTCGTCGACACTCCACACATCGACCGCCTCGCCGACGACGGCCTGCGGTACAACAACTTCCACACCACGGCCCTCTGCTCGCCGACCCGCTCTTGCCTGCTGACGGGACGGAACCACCATTCGAACGGCTTGGCGGGCATCGTCGAGGTTTCGACCGGATTCCCCGGCTACAACGGCCACATCCCGCACGAGAACGGGATGATCTCGGAGGCGCTCGTCGAGGAGGGCTACAGCACGAACGCGCTGGGCAAGTGGCACCTCGCGCCGGCCGAGTCGACGAGCGCGGCGGGCCCGTACGATCAGTGGCCGCTGGGTCGTGGCTTCGAGCGCTTTTATGGGTTCCTCGGCGGGGACACCGACCAGTACACGCCGAGCCTCGTCCACGACAACCACCAGACAGCCCCCCCGGCCACGCCCGAGGAGGGCTACCACCTCACCGAGGACCTCGCCCAGCGGGCCATCGAGTTCATCGGCGACGCCAAGCAGGTCGACCCCGACAAGCCGTTCTTCTCGTACTTCGCCCCCGGCGCGTGCCACGCGCCCCATCAGGTCCCCAGCGAGTGGATCGAGAAGTACGAGGGCGAGTTCGACATGGGCTGGGACGAGGCGAGAGAGATGATCCTCGACCGGCAAAAAGAGATGGGCGTCGTCCCCGAGGACACCGACCTCTCGCCGCAGAACGAGGACGTCGACCGCTGGGACTCGCTCTCCGACGACGAACAGCGGCTCTGCGCCCGGATGATGGAGGTGTTCGCGGGCTTTCTCGAACATACCGACGCCCAGATCGGCAAGGTGCTCGACTACCTCGAGGAACTCGGCGAGCTCGACGACACGCTGATTATGCTGGTCTCGGACAACGGCGCCAGTTCCGAGGGCGGCCCGATCGGCTCGGTCGACGAGAACCGCTTCTTCAACAACGTCCCCGAGAGCCTGGAGGAGAACCTTGAGGCGATGGACGACCTCGGCGGGCCGGAGTACTTCAACCACTACCCGTGGGGCTGGACCTGGGCCGGCAACACGCCGTTCCGCCGGTGGAAGCGCGAGAGCTACCGCGGCGGTAACAGCGACCCGCTGATCGTGTCGTGGCCGAACGGCATCGACGCGGAGGGCGAGGTGCGCGAGCAGTTCGTCCACGCCATCGACGTGACGCCGACGATCTACGAGGCGATCGGCATCGACCCGCCCGAGGAGGTGAAGGGCTATTCGCAGTCGCCCATCGAGGGGACGAGCTTCGCGTACACCTTCGACGAGCCGGACGCCCCGGAACAGCACACCACCCAGTACTTCGAGATGATCGCGACGCGCGCCATCTACCACGACGGCTGGCGGGCCGTCCACCCCTGGCCGTTCGGCGAACCTATCACAGCCGATGACCTCGCGGCGACCAGCATCGAAGAGACGGGCTGGGAACTGTACAACCTGGAGGAGGACTTCGCGGAGGCACACGACGTGGCGAGCGAGCACCCCGAGAAGGTGCTGGAACTCGCCCAGTTGTGGTGGTCCGAGGCCGGGAAGCACGACGTCCTGCCGCTCGACGGCCGCGGCGTCCAGCGGTTCGCCGAGGCCCGGCCCCAGCCCGGGAAGCCGCGCGACCGGTACGTCTACTACCCCGGCGGCCAGCACATCCCCGAGAACGCCGCTGTCAAGGTGTTCAATCGCGACCACAGCATTACCGCCGATCTGACAGTGCCGGTCGGCGGCGCCGAGGGGGTCCTGCTCGCCCAGGGCAGCCGGTCGGGCGGCTACTCGCTGTACGTGATGGACAACCGCCTGCAGTTCGTCCACAACTACGTCGGCGTCGAGGAGCACGAGGTCGTCGCCGACGAGATGCTCCCGGAGGGTGACGTCTCCGTCCGCATGGAGTTCGAGGTGACCGGTGAAGTGGACCTCCAGAACGGGAAGGGGGCGCCGGGAACAGTGCGACTCTACTACGAGGACAGCCAAGTCGGTGAGGGCGACGTCCCCGTAACGACACCCATCACGACGGGCCTCACGGCCGGGCTGAGCTGCGGCTACGACGCCATCAACGCGGTCACCGATGACTACCGCGACCGGACGCCGTTCGCGTTCACCGGCGACATCACGCGGGTGACCGTCGACGTCAGCGGCGAGCCATTCGTCCACGAAGAGGCCGAGATGGACCGCATCATGGCGCGTGAGTGACCGATCGCGACGGCGCGCTCGGGACGCGACGGCCGACGAACCGGCGACGCCACGCGAGACCACCACGGCGCGGCATCGCCGACCGACACCGGGGCGGTTCAGACGGGGACCACGCTCGCCGCGACGACGTCGTCGCCGTCGCCGTCGGCGTTCGCTTCGGTCTTCTGGGTCGGTGCCGTGATACACGTGTTTCTCGCTGTGGTGTCACGGGGCAGCCGCGGTCGGCCGTCGTAAGCCACAGTTTCGAGGCCCACCGATGACGGAAGAACACGACTCCGAACGGAGCGGCTCGTTCGTGCCCGCGCCAGAGACGGCTCGGCGGCTCCTCGTGGTCGTCCGTGCGACGGACCTCGGATTCCTGGCGGCCAGCGTCGCGTACTACGCGTTCGTCTCGATCCTCCCGTCGCTTTTACTCCTGTTCCTGGCCGTCTCCGCCGTCAGCGGCGAGGAGTTGGCCCGTGCGGTGGTGCAACAGGCGACGCTTCTCACGCCGACCGGGCAGGAACTCATCCGGGAGGCGCTCGTGGGTTCGACCGCACGCCTCGAGGTGTCGATCCTCAGCGTGCTCGTTCTGCTGTGGGGCACGGTTCGGCTCTTCCGGAGCCTGACACACGCGTTCTCACGGATCCACGGGACGAAGGCTGATCGCTCCCCCCTGGAGACGGTCCGTAACGCGGCCGTCGTCCTCGGGGCCGTGACCGTCTCGTTCGTGCTCCAGACCGCCGTCTCGCTCCCTGATGCCCTCTTCGTGGCCCGGCTGCCGATCCTCGGACGGTTCGATCAACTCGAACTGTTCGTCAGCCTCTGTCTGACCCTCTTTCCCGTCTACTACCTTCTCCCGCCCGTTCCGCTCACCGCTCGGCAGGCGCTGCCGGGAACGGTCGTCGCCGCCGGCGGCTGGCTCGTCCTCGAGTTCGGGTTCGTACTCTACACCCGGTTCGTCGCCGGCGCGTCAGTGTACGGGGTCTTCGGCACGTTCATCCTGTTCGTCGTCTGGCTCTACTTCACCGGGCTGTTGCTCCTCCTCGGCGCGAGCCTCAACGCCGTCCTCGCGGGCGGCGGCGCTCCCGTTGGGGCGAGCGAGTGACGTCCGCCGAACGGGGCCCCGCCGGGTTCGATTCCCGCGGTTGGCGTCACGACCTCCACCGGTTCCCGGGGAGACGACACCCCGCGTCCCGCTCCTGGGCGCGTTGGCCGTTCGTCGACCGCGTTCGTCCCCTCCCGCCACGGATTGGCAGCACATAACAAAATCCACGCGGGGAGACGATCACCGTAGCGGCGGTGCCTACTCGGGTCACGCCGTAGCGGTGACCCCCGCTCGACGCACGCGGGGTCGGTACGAGGCTACACAATGACTGAAGACGGCGGCGCTCCCACGACCGGAGACGACGGCCTGTCCTCGAACACGTTCCTCCGGCTCCTCCTGTTGCTCGTCGGGACGCTGTCTGTCGCGCTCGTGGTGCCGTTCGTGCAGGCCGTCCTGGCAGGGGGGCTGCTGGCGTATCTCGTCGCCCCGATCGACGACCGCATCTCGGCTCGGGTGGGAGCGACCGCCGGAACGGTCCTCACGATGGCCGCGACGGTCGTCGTCGTGCTCGTACCGCTCGTCCTCCTGATCGGCGTCGCGGTCGACCAGGCCGTCTCGCTGGTTCAGGGTTCCGAACTCCCCGACGCCGCGGCGGTCGAACTCCGCGTCCGGGCGTGGCTCGGGCCGGATGTCGACCTGTCGGCCCTGACCGAAACGGCGTCGAACGCCGGCGAGATGGCGTTCAGGGGGATCATCGGGAGCCTCGCCGGACTCGTCGGCGGCATCCCCGCACTCGCCATCGGGGCCGTGGTCTTCCTGTTCACGTTCTTCTACCTCCTGCGGGACCGCGACCGGCTCCTCGCCTGGCTCCGGGTCGCCGCCCCGCTCGAGCCGGCGGTGATGGACGAACTGCTGACGCGCACCGACGACCTCCTGTGGGCGGCGCTTGTCGGCAACGTCATCGTCGCCGCCGTCCAGGCGATCCTGACGGTCGTCGCCTTCGTCGTCCTCGGGTTCGGTAACGTCGCCTTCTGGGGCGTGGTCACCTTCGGCCTCTCGTTGCTCCCGCTGATCGGTGCGTCGATCGTCTGGATCCCCGCGGTGGCCTATCTGGTCGTCGTGGGCAACCTCCCCGGGGCGTTCGGCCTCCTCGTGTACGGGAGCATCGTCATCAGCGGTTCGGACAACCTGATCAGGCCGCTCGCGATGCAGCGTGGGGCGCATCTCAACCCCGGACTCCTCATGCTCGGCATCTTCGGCGGGACGGCCGTGTTCGGGTTCGTCGGTCTCTTCGTCGGCCCGGTCATCATCGGCCTGTCGAAGAACCTCGTCGAGGTGCTCGTGCGAGAACGCGACGAGCAAGAGACCGTGACCGAGGGCTCCTAGCGCCGCCGGTGCCGGCCGTACGCGCCCGGCGGCCCGCGCCGACGCGTCCGTGGTCCCGATGTGAGCGGTAGCCACAGACGGGGACGTCTTGACCCCTCTGATAGGGGGGCGCGAGTGCCATGGACGCGTCGCATGACGTGAACTCCACCAGTTCGTTACAGTCATATAATCGTAATTGGTTGGCAACCCTGACCGTCCCGAGCGCCCCAGTCGACTGCCGACGTTCGTCGATCGGTTCGTCGAACCTACCGCTATCGCGTCCGAGTAACGGACTGTTTCTCCGGTCAGTCCTGATCGGCAGAGCTATGTAACGGGTCCGCTAAGCGCGAGGCATGCGAAGTGGACCCACGTGGCAGCGGCCTCGGTGTAAGACTCGCTTACAGTGTGCAGTGACCAAGGGGTACACGGTCAAACCCGGCGGCCACATCTACGAGTGGTGTCCGTTCTGTGGGCACCGGATCTCCGACGACGACCACGTGCTTACGCTCGACTTTCGCGGGTAGGCCGCTCCTCCCTCGCGGGTCGGCGTCCTCCGATCGTCGCCGGTCCGGTCGCCGACCCGGCCGACGGCTCACTCGGACCCGTGCTCTCCGTCCAAGTTCATACTGTCGAAGAACCGCCTGTTGACCCGCGCCGACAGGAACTGGATCAGGCCGTCGTCGTCGGGTGCGGGGTCGCCGAAGATCCCCAGCGGGATCTGCCCGGCGGCCATGTCACGGTGTCCGCCGGCGCTGCCGACGCTCCCGAACGCGTCTTTCAGGACCGAGCCGACGTTCACCCGTGGATCGGCCGTGCGCGCGCTGAGGACGAGTGCGTCCCCGCTGATGCCCGACACCAAGACGGTACCGACCCCTTCGAGGTTCAAGAGGAACTCCGCGGCCTGCGGGAGGGCGTCGCGCTCCGTCGTCCGGCCGACGCTCGTGACGAGCGTCCCCCCGCGGATCTCCCGGTGTTCGATGGCGTCGCCGATCGAGTCGACCGTGTTGGTCGAAAAGGCGGAACTGTAGATCCGTCTGAGCAGTTCCAGATCCGCCATCGGGAAGAGAAACAGCGCCGATTCGTACTCGTGGGCGGTCGGATAGTGCATGTAGTCGATCCGCTCGCGGTGCAGTGCGAACAGCAGCGCGGAGGCCAACTCCGTCGACGGGTCGATCCCGAGTTGCTGGAGGTACTCCACGAGGATGGTCGACGTCGCCCCGTAGTCGGGCCGGATGTCGACGAACGTCGCCTGGACCGGCTCGTCCCGTGGGTGGTGATCGATCACGACGTCGACGGCTCTGTCCGGGGGAAACGCCGTGTTGATTGCCGTCTCGGCGTGATCGACGAACGCGACTAGGTCCCACTCGTTGGCGTCGAACTCGGTGAAGGTGTCGAGGTCGATGTCGAGGAGGTTCACGAACGTTCGGTTCTGCTGGTGGGTGATCTCGCCCCCGTACACGATGTCGGATTCGGTCAGCCCGGTCGACTCGGCGACCGTCCGGAGTGCAAGCGCGCTCGCGAGACAGTCCGGATCGGGATTGTCGTGACAGACGATCGCGAGCGACTCGGCCTGCTCGAAGAGATCGACGAGTTCCCGGACGTCGGGCATACACGAACGTAGGCGACCGAACGGTATAGTCGCTTCTGACGCCCGGTCTTCGCCGTCGGCGTCGATCCCGCTCCGCCGGCCCTCGACCCGGGGTCGCCGGTGTCTCTTTGTCCGCCGGCGCCGAACAGCGCTCGATGACGACGCGACAGGCCTTTACCGCCGAGGAGTGGCGCAGCCTCGCCCACACGCCCACCGAGACGATGCTCGCCGTCATCGTCACGTCGTACGGTGGCAACCGGCGGGAGTTCCGTTCGCTCCGCCGAACACTCGAACGCGAGGCGGCGGAGGCCCGGACCGAACTGGGGACCGAACTCTCGGGGTTCGTCGCTGTCAACGCTCACCGACTGATCCGCGACGCCGTCGACGGCGACCTCCACCGGCCGGTGGCCCAGGCACGGGCGCTCGACCACTGCCGGGAGTCGACGTCGATCCTGCGGTCGAAAGCCGCGCCCGCGGAGCGAACCGAGGTCGGACAGTACGTGCTCTCCTGTGCCGAGACGACCGCGCACACGGCCCGCGCGGGGCTGTTCGGCACGGGCCCGCGCGTCGGTCGCGCCGAAGCGCGGTTCCTCGAACAGGTCGCGGACGCGCTCGACGTGTCACGCTGACCCTCCGGCCGCCGTGGCGCGGCACGCGCCGCGTTCACACGACGGTCCGGTTCGTAGCGACGGCTCTGGCGGTCGGCGACTGTCGTCTCCGTGTCTCGATCGACGGAGCTGAAAAAAACGAACGGCGAGGCCGTGTCGGCGTCAGAACGCAGTCGTCGTCACCAGCTGTGACATGGCCACCGATCCGGGCGGCGACGTCGGTCCGGGTGCCAGCGTGGCCGTCGGCGTTCCGGTCAGGGTTTCAGTTGTCGTCGCGGTCGCTGTCTCAGTTGGCGTTTCAGTCGGTGTCTGGGTCGGGGTTTCAGTTGCTGTCTCGGTCGGGGTTTCAGTTGCTGTCTCGGTCGGGGTTTCAGTCGGCGTTTCGGTTGGCGTGCTGGTCGGCGTTTCGGTTGGGGTTTCGGTTGGCGTGTTGGTCGGGGTTTCAGTCGGCGTCTCGGTCGGGGTTTCGGTTGGCGTGCTGGTCGGGGTTTCGGTTGGCGTTTCAGTTGGCGTCTCGGTCGGTTCCTCGGGCGCTTCAGTCGGGGTTTCGGTTGGCGTGCTGGTCGGGGTTTCGGTTGGCGTTTCAGTTGGCGTCTCGGTGCCGGCCTCGACGGTCACGTTGGCGGTGTCGGAGGCGAGGATGGTCTCGGTGTCGGGGTCGACGGTGCTGGCGTTACCGTCGATGTCCGGGTGGACCGCCGCGATGAGCGTCTGGCTCTCGTCGACCGGTTCGTCGAACTCGACCGAGACGTTGTCGACGGCGGTCTCGGTGGCCTGCGTCGCGCCGAGCAGCGTCTCGGGGGTGCCGTTGTCGTCGAGCGTCCAGACGGCCGTGTAGTACGGCGTCGTGGTGTTCGACGCGGCGGCGACCGTCACCGACGTGCCGTCCGACGTCTGGTCGTCGAACGTCACGGAGGGCTCGGTCTCCTCCTCGAAGGTCACTTCGGCGTCGTCGGTCACCGGGTTGCCGCTGCTGTCGACGTACGGGATGTCCTCGACCCCGCTGCTCGTGACGAAGTCGTACGTCTCGTTGTCGTTCGTGTCGAGGTGCGGCATCGCGATCAGCGTCTGCGACTCCGTGACCGTCCCGTTGAGCAGTGTGACCGTGACGTCGCTGCTCGCTCCGGGTTCGAGGTACTCGGAGACCCCGACGACGCTTCCGACCGCGTCGCCGTCGAGCAGGCTGGCGTTGTGGATCGTCACGAACCCGCCCTCCGGGAGCGTCGCGCTGGCGACGGTGACTGCCGACCCGTTCGTCGTCTGGCCCTCGAACGTTACCGTGGCGTCGGTCGACACCGAGTCGACCGTGACCGTCGCGAACTGCCCGTCGTCACGCGTGAACACACCGACTTCGTACTCGCCGGGCGCGAGGTCGCCGTCGACGGCCGTGAACTCGACTGTCTCGGTCGAGTCGCCGTCGATCGTGACGTTCAACTGTTCGACGCGCTCGCCGTCGAGCCACACTTCGACCGGCTGCTCGTCGCTCGCGGTGTTCGGGTTCGACACGTTGGCCGTCACGCTGATGCCTTCACCGACGACTGCCGTGTCCTGCGTGTCGATGCTTTCGACCTCGAAGGAGCTGTCCGACGAGATCGTGATCGGCGCGGAGAGGCTACTCTCCTGAGTGTAGACACCGTGGACGTACTCTCCCGGGACGAACTCCGAGGGGTCGAGCGTGAACGAGACCTGCGTCGACTCGCCGCTGTCAAGCGAGAGCTGCTGGCGGGCCTGGACTGCGCCGTCGACCCGGTAGGCGACCGACTGCGTTGCGGCCTCGTCGTTCGGGTTACTCACCGTGGCCGTCACCACGACGGAGACGTTGGACGACGTCGTGTCCGGGGCTTCGAGATCCGACACGGCGAACGACTCCCCCGTCACCGGCTGGTCGATGGTCACGTTGGCGGTGTCGGAGGCGAGGATAGTCTCGGTGTCGGGATCGACGGTGTTGGCGTCACCGTCGATGTCCGGGTGGACCGCCGCGATGAGCGTCTGACTCTCGTCGACCGGTTCGTCGAACTCGACCGAGACGTTGTCGGCGGCGTTCGTGGTCACCTGCGTCGCGCCGAGCAGTGTCTCGGGGGTGCCGTTGTCGTCGAGCGTCCAGACGGCCGTGTAGTACGGCGTCGTGTCGTTCGACGCGGCGGCGACCGTCACCGACGTGCCGTCCGATGTCTGGTCGTCGAACGTTACCTCGGGAAGGCCGTCCTGCTGGAACTGGACCGGGGCCGTCGCACTCAACGCGCCAGCGGGCAGGCTGGCGACTGTGAGTGCAACGACGACGGCGACCGCTCCGAACTGGAGATACCGTGTCGTCATGGTTTGGTATTCACCACGGGTATATGAATCGGAGAACGTGAATAAAAACTAGTACGACTGTTCCAGTTGTCGAGTCGGTTAGAAGATACTACTTATTCTCGTAGGGCACCGGCTACAGCGCCGAGACGGGACGGACGCACAGACCGCGCCGGGGTCGGAGGTGCCCGTGCTCCCCCGTTTCTCGTCCGTTCGTGACCCACGGAGCCGCCCTGCCGGTTCGCCGCCGATCCAGCCCACCGCCCCCTCGTTTCACCGACCCGAGGGGTTCGTCGGCAGCGTCACGCTCCGGTCGAACTGGTTGACGTATTCGCTCACCGTCCACTCCCGCCCGTCGACCGTACAGGGATAGACGCCGACCAGTTCGTCGGCCTCGTAGACCGCGAGACAGACGAACGGCGTGACGACCACAAAGAACTCCTCGTCGGTGTAGGGTCGCTCGATCGTCCGGTATCTGAACACGGCGTCGAGCGCGGCCCCCCGGTCTCGCGCCCAGGCGCCGAACTGCTTCAGCCGTTCGACGGTGACCCGGTGGCAGGTCGTGTCGTCGTCCGGCGCGACGGGGCAGATCTCGCGCCCCCAGACGATGACGTCGTACTCGTCAATCCGTCCGGTGTCCGCCAGTCGCTCGAGCCGATCGATGACCTCCTGCTGACGGCTGTGTGCGTCGATCGCGGCCTGGCTTCGCACGAACAGCTCCATTCGGATCTCAGACGGGGTGTGGCTCGACATGGTAGGGGCTTGCTAGCCAGTCACTGGCTGTGGCTCGTTTCATTCGCTCGATAGCATAAATCACTTGTTCAGCTCGGGCTGACTGTCAGTCCATCACTGGAGTGTCGTTCGGGTGAAACATCGCCCAGCCGTCGCCGACGCCGCTCGGTTCTGGCGCGTGCCAACCGGCGGTGGCGGTGATCCGCCGAAAGCCCGCTGTCCAACTCCGACCGACCTCTGTACACGTCTCCGACGCTATCCGTGCCCCTCTGTTACCAGACGGTGGCGCGGTGCCGCCGCGAACGTATACTCAACCCGACACGATCTCGTGCTGGTGCGCCACATAGGGGGTTCCGGTCGTGGCCGAGGCCGCCACCGGGCCGTCCCGTCCCGGAGCGGGTTCCGAGCGCACGGCCTCCCGTGCGTCGTTCGGCGCGGTAAGTACTGACTACTGGCTGTCGACTGCCGTCGACTCCGTCGAGCAGTCTCGGTGGGAGGGGTGAGGGCGGCCGTCCTGGGCCGGTCGGATCTGTTACAGAGGTAGGCATGTAACGAACGCGGCGCTGGGCAGAATACGGTGAGCGTATTCGGTCGTCACGAAAGAAAGCCAATCCTACTTCGGACCCGTCCGTCGGAGCACAGGTTAAGCGGTCTGTTCGGCTCCCGCCGGGCCGACCGTCTCCGTCGGACGGCGGGTGTCCGTCACGGCGCGGGCTGGCCGACACGGAGCAGGTGACACTGGCGTGTCACCACTTGATTTTCCGCCTTTACATCTCGCTAGGATGTATATTGTAGGTCATTAATGCTGATCGTGTCCCAATGTGATGCGGGTGTCGGAGACTGAATCTATAATTTACAATCCACGAATATTTATTCCTGAAAACGGACGTGGACGCTGGCGGCATGCAGAAAAGTATATGTCCAGGGCCCCGAATGGCCATAACCGTCGTCTAACTCAACCAGTGCCGGACGGACACGATCACACAGAGTGCTACATCAATGACAGGCAAACCTTATCACGACAGTGAATTCGTTCCCGGGAGCGAGCGAGACCAACCCGGCCCCCGAGCGGCAGGGACGCTGGCGTTTCGCATCACAGAGGCCGTGGCGGTCGAGTACGGGACGGAGGCCACGGAGATCAAGACACGGCTGTGGGACGCGATCGAAGTGGACGCGCTCTCAGGGCTGTTCGGGCGGTCCCAACAGGGGGCGGTCAGGTTCACGTTCGCCGGGTGCCACGTGGAGATCAACTTCCTTCCCGACGGAACCGAGGAGATCACCGTCCGTCGGATCTGACCCGCTCGTCGTGGCATATCATCTGACCCGCTCGTCGTGGCGTATCAACCGTCTACCCGTCAGTAGTGACCGCCGACGCGCCGTTCCGATCGCCTAAGCAGTAAATTACTATTCCCCGAATCGCCCTACTGAGCGACAACTCACGGGGAACACGAATGGTCGACACAGACGCCAACGGCTGGTACGCACGTGGACTGACGCCGCACACGCCCGACCACGCGCTCGACGGAGTCGGAGTAGTCGACGAGGACACGTTCGTCGTGCGATCCGACCGTATCGTCACTCCCGACGGGGTCCGTTCGGGGCATCTGGTCGTCCGCGGCGATCGGATCCTGGGGATCGATCGACAGTATTCCCGGCCCGTCGAGCACGCGGTCGACGCCCGGGGGCTCGTCGTCGTCCCCGGGCTGGTCGACCTCCACGGCGACGAACTCGAACGGTACGTCCACCCGCGCGACGCCGCGCGGGAGTCGATCGACAGCGCGCTGACGGCGTGCGACCGGGCGCTTCTCGCCGCCGGGATCACCACGAAATACCACGCCATCGCCTTCGAGGACGTCCCCGAACGCAACCGCTCGCACGACCTGGCGGCGGAACTCTCCGCGCGGATCGCCGCGGGCGACGTCGGGCTGGCGGACCACCGCGTCCACCCCCGCTGTGAGCTCTCCGACGCCGTCTCGGTCGACGCCGTCACCGAACTGCTCGGGCGGTTCAACGTCGACCTCGTCTCGATGATGAACCACGCCCCCGGACAGGGGCAGTTCGCGGACGAACAGCGGTTCGAACAGCAGTACCCGACGGCCGCCGCCAACGGCTCCGGGCTCGTCGACCGACGGCTCGCCGTCGACGACGGGACGATCGAGGCGCGTCGCCGCCGACTCGCCGAGGCGGCGCTCGACACGGAGACGACCCTCGCGACGCACGACGACGACGACCCAGATCAGCTCGCGCGGACGGCGGCCCAGGGGGTGTCGATCGCCGAGTACCCCGTCAGCCTCCCGGTCGCCCGACGGGCGCGAGCGCTCGGTCTCATCGTCGCCATGGGCGCGCCGAACCTGGTGCGCGGAGGGAGCATGTGGGGGAACCTCGCGGTCGCCGAGGCCGTCGACGCGGGCGTCGTCGACGTGCTCTGTAGCGACTACCGGGCCGCGTCCATGCTGGAAGCGGCGTTCGTCGAGACGGGTGAACCGCTCGCGGAGCGGGTCGCCAGAGTCACGAGCGCCCCCGCCGACGCGATCGGGCTCTCCGACCGGGGGCGGCTCGAACCCGGTGCCCGCGCCGATCTCCTCCTGGTCGATCCCACGGCCCGCCCGACCGTGCGCGCGACCGTCGTCGCCGGCGTGCCCGTCTACCGGGCGGGCGAACCCCTCCCACGCCTCGACTGAGTCGGAGTCAGTGCGTCAGCGGCCGCTCCCGCCGTGGGTCCGCCCCCCGCGGCCGGAGCCCCTCGACGCCGTCGAGATCCGTCGGGTCGGCGGCCACGCTGGTGAGCACGTCGGTCAGGTCGACCAGCGACCGGACGTACTCCTCCTGCCGGGCGGCCCACTCGGTCGCGACCGCCGGGCTCCCGAGGAACTCGTCGGCGGCGTCGAGCACCGCATCGAGCGTCCGGCAGTTGCGGATCAGCCCCCGCCGTTCGAGTTCGACGAAGTTCCCCATGTCGTCGTCGCCGACGAACGAGTTCGACCGGATCGCGGGGGTTCCGACCAGCGCCGCCTCGGTCACCATCGTCTGCGTGTCGGCGACGAGGAGCGACGCCGCGGCGAGCGCGTCGTGCAACAGCGCCGGGTGCGCCTCGTAGCGGCGCGCGGGGAGCCCGGAGAGGTCGCTGTCACCCCCCTCGTCGGAGACGAGGACGGTCGCGTGCTCGGCCAGGTGGGTGACGAGCCGACGGCGGTCCGCCGGGTCGAACCCACCGTGTCCGACGTCGTGGTGCGAGCCGAACGCGTTGAACCGGACGACGACGAACCGCTCGTCGGGATCGAGCCCGAGCCGCGCTCGGACGTCGGGTGCGGGCTCGAACACGTCGGGGTGGAGGTACGCACACTCTTTGAAACCGTCGAACACGTAGTGGGTGTCGCCGAGGTCGTTCCGGAAGGCGGCGGGGGTCAATACGGCCGCGGCGACCGGCACCGACAGGGAGTGGTCCAGCCCGGTCGGCTCCGAGTCGAGCACCAGGATCGTTCGCGTCCGCGTACACGCCCCTGCGAACGCCGCGTACGTCCCCATGCCGAACACGAGGTCGGGATCGAACGACCGACCGACGGTGAGGATCCGGGTGAACTGTGCCGGGAGGTTCTTGAGAAGCGACCCCTTCGTCGTTCCACACGTCCCGTACACCCGGTACGGGAGCCCGTACTCGTCGAGCAACGCCACCGTGCAGCCGTAGTCACGGGCCAGGATCAACACGTCGTGGCCGTCGGCGATGAGTTCGCGGACCGCGTGCTTGTACAGGTGGACGTGCGCGGGGGTGTTCGCCAGAACCAGATAGCGCATGGCGGCCCTCGAACCCCGCGGCGCTTAGTAACGCACCGATTACTCGGCTCGCCGGTTCCGAGACCGACCGGGGCGGGTCGATAGCGATCCCGTACCGATCGCGGTCACTCGACGGTCACGCTCTTTGCGAGGTTCCGCGGCTTGTCGATGGGCCGGTTGAGGAGGTTCGCGATGTGGTACGACAGCAACTGGAGCTGGACGGTGGCCGGGACCGGCGAGAGCAGCGGGTGCGTGTCGGGGAACGTGAGTGCCTCGTCGACGACGCCCGCGACGGTCGTCGACGACTCGCTCAGCAGCCCGACGACGGGCGCGCCGCGCGCCTGCACCTCCCGGACGTTCGCGAGCAGTCGCTCGTCCTCGTGGCCGGTGAAGACGGCGATGACGGGGGTCGACTCCGTGACGAGCGCCAGCGGCCCGTGTTTCAGTTCGCCGGCCGGGAACCCCTCGGCGTGTTCGTACGAGATCTCCTTGAGCTTGAGCGCGCCCTCGAGCGCGACCGGGTAGGCCGCGCCGCGGCCGATGAAGAAGTGGGCATCGGCGGTGTGGAACCGGGTGGCGAGGTCGAACGCGTTCGACGTCGCGAGCACCTCCTTGACCACGTCCGGGAGCGACGTGATCGCGCGGAGACAGTCGGGGTCGACCGGCGTCGCGCCGACGTCCGACGTGATACGGGCGGTCAACAGCACGAGCGTGGCGACCTGGGAGGCGAACGTCTTCGTCGCCGCGACGCCGATCTCGGGGCCGGCACGGATGTACAGCACGTCGTCGCACTCGCGGGCGGCCGTCGACCCGACGACGTTCGTGAGTGCGAGCGTGCGGAGTCCGGCCTCCTGGGCCGTCCGGAGCGCCCCCAGGGTGTCGGCCGTCTCGCCGCTCTGTGTCACCCCGATCACCAGCGGTGTCTCGGAGTCGGTGACGGCCGAGTACTCCGAGGCGAGAAACGCCTGGGCGGGGACGCCGTGTTGCCGCAGGAGGATCGCACCGTACAGCGCGGCGTGGTACGAAGTCCCACAGCCGATCAGGTGGACCGCCGAGACGTCGGCGAACGCGCCCGGGTCGAAGCGCTCGAGGGTGACCCCCTGGGTGGCGGGATCGACCCGGCCCTGGAGGGCCTGCGAGAGCGAGGTGGGCTGTTCGAAGATCTCCTTCGACATGAAGTGGTCGTGCGTGCCCTTCTGGGTGTCCTCGGGGTCCCACTCCACCGTCTCGACTGGCCGGTCGACCGGCTCCCCGTCGAGGGTCGTGATCGCGTAGCCGTCGGCGGTGACGACCGTCACGTCCCCGTCCTCCAGGTAGACGACGCGGTCCGTGTGGTCGAGGAACGCGGGGACGTCGCTCGCGAGGAAACAGCCCGTCTCGCCGACGCCGAGCACGAGCGGCGACCCCGCCCGGGTGGCGAACAGCGCGTCGACCCCGTCGACGAGGAGCGCGATGGCGTAGCTCCCCTCCAGGCGCCCGACCGCCCGCGTGAACGCGTCGCGCGGTGTCGCCGCGCCCGGGAGGTACTCCTCGACGAGGTGGGCGACGACCTCCGTGTCGGTCTCGCTGTCGAACTCGTGGCCGGCGGCGGTGAGCTCCGCCCGGAGCGTCTCGTGGTTGTCGATGATGCCGTTGTGGACGACGGCGACCCGACCGTGACAGCCCGTGTGCGGGTGCGCGTTCTCGTCGGTCGGCCGACCGTGCGTGCTCCAGCGCGTGTGGCCGATCGCGAGGTGACTTCTCGGCTCCGGCGGGCGCTCGTCGAGTTCGGCCGCGAGCCGGTCGATCGTCCCCGACTGCTTGTGGATGTCGATGCCGTTCGGACCCTGGACGGCGATGCCCGCGGAGTCGTACCCGCGGTACTCGAGGTTCTTCAGGCCGTGGAGCACGTCGTCGACGGCGTCGATGCCGTCGGCGCCGAACCGCCCGATGATGCCGCACATCAGCGGCTCACCCACCCTGCACCGACTCCCGTCCGGTGTGACCGCCCGCCCGTGTGCCGCCGCCGACCGAGCGAACGGCCTGCCGGCGTGGTCGACGAGCGGTACGGGACGAACGAGCGTGGACGGCAGTCGAGTCTGGTTCTGCTGGGCATGCGATGTCGCGTCTTGTGCGCACTAGGTGCTTTGTTATTGAGAGATTGTAACACGAATGTTGTCCTGACGATCCGATAAGGACCGTTTACCGAAAGAACTGCGGCCTTTGCCGAAAGAACCGCGGCCGGAGAGAAGCGCTAGTCGGACTGCTGCCACGAACCGACCGCCGGGAGCGACCACGGAACCCCGTCGGCCCGGTAGAGCGTCTGGGCGATCGCTACCAGAAACAGCGCCACGAGGAACGCGCCCTGGATCGCCACCAGCGCACCCGTCAACAGGTTCAACAGCGAGAGCGTCCCGACGGTGGCGATGCCCACGGCTGACACGCCCAGATAACAGAGCGACCACCGATGTGACTGCTCGTACGGCCCCTCGAGGTACTTCTCCAGGTACGGTGCCTGGGGGCCGGGTTCGATCAGCCCCCGGTCCTTGTTGAACTCGATCACGTCCAGTTTGTCCATCTTCGGCAGGTGACACTGGTAGAGGCCAACGTACACCCGCTTTCGCTCCTGGGCGGTGAGCAGTGCGGCCGACTTGTCGTTCTCCAGCGCGGCCACGTGGTCGGCGATGGTCCCCATCGAGACGGGCGACTCCTCCTCGCCGAGATAGCGCAGGACGCGCCGCCGCCGCTGGTTCCGGATGACGTCGAAGACGTCGTCGAGGCTGATCTGCTCGTCGGGCGTCCCAAGCTCCTCTCTGACGAGTTCCTCCGACGCGTCGCCGTGGTCGGTGCCGGTCCCTGCCGACCGGTCCGCGCTCGCATCCGCGTCGGCGTCCGCGGTTGTCGCCGCTTCCGATTGCTTTACATGCTGATAGATGCCTCTTGCAGTAGCAGCCGCCTCGCTCCCAACCGATCCTCCGTCGGTCCGTGTGTCATGTGTGTCATTCCGCTCTGTACCCGTCCCGTCGTGCCGATCTGTTCCCCCCATTTTGTTTCCCCCTACTTGCAATATCTACTACCAACAGGGTTACGTATAATTGTTATGGCTACCTCACAGTACTTACATACTTACCGACTTGTCCTGTTGTACGATTGAGAGGTCCCGACACGGCGCGTAGGGGACGGTGGTCGTTTCTTTCTCGACCGCTGGGAAGGACGCTTATAACAAAGCGTGGACCGCCGGAGGGAACGAGTAGGTGACCATGGGCCTGGAAATAGAGCCGGCGACCGAGGAGGACATCGACACCTGGAACCGCGCGGTCGAACGATCCCCGCAGGCGAACCTGTTCCACCAGTACGAGGCGCTCGCGGTACAGGCGGAGCACGCGGACGCGATCTGTCACCGCCTGATCGGGTACAAGGGCCAGGAGGTGGTCGGTCTCTTTCCACTCTTCGAGGTGCAGAAGGGGCCGTTCACGGCGGTGTTCTCGCCGCCGCCGGAGCTGCGGATCTCCTATCTGGGCCCCGCCCTGGTGAACATGGAGGGGCTGAAACAGCGGAAGCTCGAACGCCGACAGCGCGCCTTTATCGACGGTTGCTTCGAGTGGCTCGACGCCGAACTCGGGCCGCGATACGCGCACGTCCGACTGCACGGACACTACGAGGACCTCCGCCCGTTCATCTGGCGGGACTGCGACGTGACGCCCTCGTACACCTACCACGTCGACCTCCGGGCGGACGAAGAGGAGATCCTCATGCGGTTCAGCAGCGACGCACGGAGCAATATCCGTGACGGGCGCGAGGCGGCCGTCACGATCGAGGAAGGGGGTCCCGAGGCGATCGACGCCATCATCGAGCAGGTGAGCCAGCGGTACGAGAACCAGGGGATCGCGTACCACGTCACCGAGGGGTTCGTCCACGACCTCGCCGAGTCGCTCCCCGAGGGGCAGATCCGCCCGTACACGCTGTCGATCGACGACGAGTTCATCGGAGGGATCCTCTCGCTCGAGTACGACGACATCGCCTACCGCTGGCAGGGGGGCGTCCGTACCGACACCGACGTCGACCTGTCGGTGAACGACCTCCTCGACTGGGCGGTGATGCGGAGCGCTAAATCCCGCGGCTGTGCGGTGTACGACCTCGTCGGGGCGGACAACCCGCGCATCAACCGGTACAAAGCGAAGTTCAACCCCGAACTCGTCCCCTTCTACAGCATCGAGTGGGGCTCGCCGACGGCGAACCTCCTCGCGCACGTGTACCAGCGCCTCCGCCAGCGGGCCTGATCCGCCGCTCGGCAGCTCGTCGCGGGCGGCGTCTTCGGGTGCGTGCTCGCGGACGCGGCGGCGCGACCGCTCGCCGGACCGGGCGGCGGGATCAGGTCGAACGGTGAGCCGGCTGATCCGGACGCGGACGCGGCGTCGACCCGTCCACGGAGCCGTTCCGAAGCGACGTCACCGTGGTGTCGACGCCCGCTCTGTGTTCCGACTCCGGCTCTGTCTCCGTCCGGGCCCGCGCACGAAGGTACGTCGCCAGGGCGTACGCCATCCAGGCCTGACACCAGCGCATGAGCGTCGTCCGGACGGTGTACAGGCGGTGTTTACGGTAGTAAAAGCGGCCGTCGCCGACGTAGAGGTTGTCGAGCGTCCAGTCGATGATCCGGCGGGCGAAGGCGAACTCGCCGGCCAGCGTGAACACCTCGATGCCGGTCGCCGCCGCGTGGATGTCGCGCGGGTACGAACTCGACTCGTCCCAGTTGGGTGCGCCCGAGGGCTCGAACAGTTCCTCCCGGAAGAACCGGAGCCCGTCGTCGAGGGTCTCGTCGTACCGGCCGTCGCCGACGACGTGACGGTACCGCAGATACGAGCCGACGACGAACCCGTTGTGGTGGTTGTCCATCGAGAGGTGCGACGACGACGGCGGCTCCCGGTAGGCCCACCCTCCGACGTCCGTCTGGAGGTCGGCGATGTAGTCGAGGAGGTTCGTGGCGCGTTCGAGAAAGACGTCCTCGCCGAACTGCGCGTAGAGGTCGACGAAGAGCCGCGCGCCGAGCGCCCCGGCGTTGATCGTGTAGTACGTGTCGGGGTGGTTCATGTGGTAGTTGATCTTCGCGCCGCCGTCGATCGGCCGGTACGCTAGATCGGAGACCACGAAGTCGGCGGCGGTGCGTGCGACCGTCGGGTAGATCGGGTCGACGTCGGCGGCCGCCAACAGTGACTTCACCGCGAACGAGGTCGAGACGACGTCGGGGTCGTTCGGGTGGCCGCGCCCGTCGAGGTGCTGGATCTGGTGTTTGTGGCCCCCGCAGAACCCCGCGTAGCCGACGCTCCGGTTGGCGACGAGCCAGTCGTTGAGCGCGCGCACCTCCGCCCGGTGGTCGACGTCCGCGGCGGCCTCCTCGCCGCTCAACTCGGCGCGGTACTGGTTCGCCAGCGCGAACAGCGCGGTGCCCTTGAAGTTCCGTCGCTTTTCGACGAGGAGGAGCGGCCGCAGGTTCACCGGCGGCCGCTTGACCAGTTCCTGGGTGGCCAGGTTCAGGTACTTGTTGTCGACTGGCAGCCACTGCAACAGCCGGCTACTCATCCCGTCTCCGTAGTCCCAGCCCGTGTAATCGCGGGTGCGCGCGTACTCGAGCGTCGCGTCGAGGACTTCGAGGAGGTCGGCGTCGGGGCCGACGTCGGCGGACCGCGAGACACGTCCGGAGGTCGGTCCAGTTGTCATAACTGTGAACAAGCGAGTCCATGGAAACGACCGCCGGGCATTGTTATACTCTCGTTACCCTAGTGGGGGCGGCGCTCACCGCGCGACGAGTCGGTACGCGGACTTCGCCAGCTCCATCCCGATCCCGCCCGACTCGACCGTGTAGTACGGGACGAGCCGGCCGCCGAACTTCCGTTTGTAGTCGCAGATTCGCTCGGTGTTCGCCCCCACGAGGTCGTACTGGGTCACGTCCGAGAGTTCGGGCGCGTCGATCACGTCGCGGATGACCCGCCAGTGCAAGAGCGTGTTGACGCTGACGCCGTCGTAGGTGGCGCTGGCACCGCCCTGCCAGTAGTACGCCGTCCCGTCGGAGACGAGGACGAGCATCCCGCTGAGGTAGTCGCCGTCGGCGTCGCGGGCGACGTAGACCCGGCAGTCGTCGTCGAGCGCGCCGACCAGGTCACGGACGAACGGCCACCGGAGGGGCGACGGCTCGTCCTGTTCGTCGTACCGGGCTGTGACCGACTCGCAGATCTCCCGTGCGCCCGCGCGTCCCTCGACGTCGATGGTGACGTCGACGTCCTCGTCGATCTCTCGCCGCAGGCTCTTCGAGAACGGTCGCATCGCCTCCTCGGGGGTCACGTCGGCGAGATCGAGCACGTACGTAAAGCGCGGCTGGAGGTCGAAGCCCCGCCAGACGAACGGCCGAGGGTCGGTGTAGTCAGCCGAACAGACGATCCGAAACAGCGTCAGCGAGGTGTCGGCGTCGAGGGTGTCGAGCAGCCCCTCGACGAAGCGGCGGTTGACGAGTTCGGCCGTCCGGCGCTTCGGGCTGTTGGGCATGAGCACCGGCCCGAGGCGGTGGACGCCCATCGACGGGGGCGGGGAGACGACGAGCCGACCGGGTCGGCGCTGTTGTTCGAACACTGGGCAGAGCGCGACCGGGTTGTCGCCTTTGAATCCGCCGAACAGCCGGAGTCTCCCCCGCGCGTGCTGGTCGAGCACGCGGAGCGCCGGGGTCGTGTGGAACACCTCGACGCCGCTCGCCGGGAGGTACTCGTCCCATTCGGACAGTGAGAGTTCTTCAACGTTCATTCCGTCACCACGCAAGGCGGCTGATACGGGCTTTGTTATCCAGTTCCTACGCGAACGCGGGGCGTGAGAGTCGCTCCGGCCCGAGCGACTCATACAGTTCCCCCGGCGGTCCGACCCACGCACCTCGCTCTTTGGCCTGCTCGACGAGATGCCGGTAGAGCCGGCCGAAGCCGGGGAACTCCTGCTCGTTGAAAAAGCGCGGGTGCCACAGCACCGTCATCACGGCGTCGTTGTCGGCCGCCTCCTCGACGAGCCGGTCGCACTCGGTGGCGGCGCGCTCGAACGACTCGCCCGGGTCGGGGAGTGCGACCTCCATCGCGGTCAGCGGAAAGGTGACGAACTCGTCGTCGAACGGCCGGTGGACGCCGTACCCGTTCGCGAAGCCGTACTCCGTCGCCGAGCCCAGGCTCGCGTCGTAGTTGAACCCGAGCTCGCGCTGGGCGCGCCAGGTGTCGGTCCCGTCGAGATTCAGGTAATGCTGGCGGACGCCGTCGACGCCGTGGCCGAGCACCGATTCGAGCACCCGCGTCTCCGACGCCAGCCGGTCGGGGTCGGCGTACGAGCCGTACGAGCCGTGGAGTCCCACCTCCCACCCTCCCTCGTCGAGCGCGTGGATCACGTCGACGATCTCCGGCCGCGCGAGGTCGTAGCGGCCGAGATGCTGGATCCACCGGGTCGGATCGGTCCACACCGACGGCCCCTGCCCGAACAGATGCGGCTCGTTGAGGAAGTAGAACGCCGACCGCACGCCCAGTTCGTCTTCGAGGCGCATGATCCGCTCGAACTGCCAGTACGGCCGCGTCCCCGGCCGCAGGCTGGTCAGGTGGGCGGGGTCACGCTCGGCGAGCGCGTAGTACGCCGACTGCGCCCACGTCTTGTACGGCCGGTCGACGTCGTGGGTCAGACAGAGGGCGAACGAGTGGTCGGGATCAGGCATCGGCGAGCGCCTCCACGATCCGCGCGGCCGCGTCGCCGTCGCCGTAGGGGTCGGGCGACGACGACGGGACGCGGCGCTCGGCGAGCGCCGCCCGGATCGCGTCGGCCGACGCCCCCACGAGCGTGTTCCAGCCCGCCTCGACCGTCTCGATCCACTCGGTCTCCTCGCGGAGCGTGACGCAGACCGTCCCGAGAAAGAGCGCCTCCTTCTGGACGCCCCCCGAGTCCGTGGCGACGCGGGCGGCCCCGTCGAGCAAGTCGACGAACTCGAGATAGCCGACCGGCTCGATGACGGTCAGCGCCTCCGTGGCCCGCTCCCAGAGACCGTACTCCCGCAGCGCCGCCTCGGTCCGGGGGTGGACGGGGAACACGACCGGGTACGGCGCGTCCGCCAGCCCCGCGAGGATTTCCTCCAGGCGGTCGGGATCGCCCGTGTTCGCGGCGCGGTGGACGGTGGCGAGGACGTACTCGCCCGGGCGCAGTCCGAGGTCGACGCGGACGGTCGCGACCTCGATCGCCCGCTCGCGAACGTCGACGAGCGCGTCGTACATCACGTCGCCCGTGTTCCAGACGCCCTCGTCGATCCCCTCGCCCCGCAGCGTCTCCACGGCGCGCTCACACGGCGCACAGCAGACGTCGGCGAGGTGGTCGGCCATCACCCGGTTGCGCTCTTCGGGCATCTCCCAGTCGCCGCTCCGGAGCCCCGCCTCGACGTGGACGAGCGGCGTCGACCGCATCGACGCCACCAGCGCGCCCGCGAGCGTCGAGTTGGTGTCGCCGTAGACGAGCGCGGCGTCCGGCGCTTCGGCCTCGAACACGTCGTTCAACTCCGTCATCATGCGAGCGACCTGTACCGGGTGGGGCGCGGAGCCGACCCCGAGGTTGTACGCCGGGACCGGCAGGTCGAGTTCGTCGAAGAACACGCCGGAGAGTTCGTCGTCGTAGTGTTGGCCCGTGTGCACGAGCACCTCGTCGTGGGCGCCCTTGAGCCGTCGCGAGACGGGGAACGCCTTCACGAACTGCGGGCGCGCGCCGACGATCGTGAGCACGCGGCGGCGGTCAGTCGTCACGGTCGACCACCACGTGGAGCGAATCGTTCGCCTGCACGTCGAACGCCATCGCGAGCAGGGCGGCGAGCCCGCTCGTGAGGCCGAGGAGCACCAACGCGGGCCACTCGGCTGGGCCGGTATCACGGCTACGCACCGCCTGCAGGCCCTGGACGGCCCACGTGAGCATCCCGACGACACTCAGGACGTACAGCCCGACGAGCGGGTGGAACTCCCGGACGAGATACCGTCCTCTGAGCCGCCAGAGGAACCCCGACAGCAGCAGCCGCGACAGCCGTGGGACGAACGAGCGGTACCGGATCCCGCTCCGCTCCTCCCCGTAGATGGCCGGGATCGACACGTCGGCGACCGGGAGCCGCGCGACGTTGAGCGCCACCAGCAGGTCGTTGCGGAAGCCGTAGCCGTCGTAGAGGCGGTCGAGGTCGATCGTCTCGAGGGCGTGGCGGGAGATCGCCGTGTAGCCGTTCTGCGAGTCCATCAGCGTCCAGTAGCCGCTCGCCACGCGCGTGAGCCCGGTGAGGAGCGCGTTGCCGAACAGCCGCCACCGCGACATCCCGTCCCTGTGGCTGGGCGACAGCAGGCGGTTCCCCTTCGCGTACGCCGCGCGGCCGGCGACGAGCGGATCGAGCAGCCGATTCAGCATCTCGGGGTCCATCTGCCCGTCGCCGTCCATCACGGCGACGACGTCCATCCCGTCGGCGTGGGCACGCCGGTAGCCCGTCCTGATCGCCGCGCCGACCCCCTGGTTGGTCTCGTGACGTAGGGGGACGACGCGAACGTCCGCGTCCGAGCCCCCGTCGGCCACGGTGGCGACCGCGTCTCTCGTGGAGGCCGCACGCTCCGTCAGCACCTCCCAGGTCTCGTCTGTCGACGCGTCGTCGACCGGGTACACCCGATCGACGAACGTCGGCAGGGTGTCGATGACCTCCCCGACGAACGGTGCCTCGTTGTGCGCCGGCACCACCACGCCGACCGTGTGGTTACGATACATCGGTCCACCCCCCGTCGTCGGCGTCGGTGGTGGTGTCGGTGCTGGCGTCTGGTTCGTCGAGCGACCGGGGCGGTTCGCGCCCCCCGATCGTCAACACCTCGTGGTCGACGTCGTCGAGCCCGGGGAGGCCGCGCCCGTCGATCACGAGCAGGTCGTCGAAGCGGTCCCACTCGATGGTGGCGAACTCGGGATGGGCGGTCGCGACGACCACGCCGTCGAGCCCCATCCCGGGGAGCTCCGACAGTCGGGCCGTCGAGAACGCGGGCGACCGCACGCCGCCGTCGACCCGTACGTCGACCTCCACGTCGAGGTCGCGCTCGACGTCCACGTCGACGTACGGGTCGACGGCGACCACGTCGGCTCCCCGACGGATCAACTGCTCCGCGACGGCCAGCCCCGGCGACTCGCTCTTCTCCGCGACGCCCGGCCGGTACGCGACGCCGAGGACGGCGATCCGGGCGGTCTCGACCGACCGTCCCCGCTCTCCGAGCCGCCGAGTGAGCGTCTCGACGGTGAACTCGGGCATGGTGTGGTTCACCCACCGCGCGGTTCGGATCAGCGGCGTATCGGCCGAGACGCTGGCCATGAGGAAGTGGGGGTAGTACGGGATGCAGTGGCCCCCGACGCCGACGCCCGGGCGGTGTAAGTCACAGAACGGCTGGGTGTTGGCGGCGGAGATGGCAGCGTTGGCGCTCACGCCGAACTCCTCGGTGAACCGGGCCAGTTCGTTGGCGAGGGCGATGTTGACGTCGCGGTAGACGCCCTCGAACAGCTTGACGCACTCGGCGGTGGTCGCGTCGGCGGTCTCGATGACGCGGTTCGTCGTGAGTTCGTCGTAGACGAGCGCCGCCGCCCGCGTCGCCTCGTCGTCGGTCCCCCCGACGATCTTCGGGTACGCGCCGGAGATGTCACGGATCGCGCGCCCGCTCGACGTGCGCTCGGGACAGAACGCTACTCCGAAGGAGTCGTCCCGGAGGCCGCTCGCGTCGGCGAGCGTCGGCTCGACCACCCCGGCGGCGGTGCCCGGCGGGACGGTCGACTCGACGACGACGAGGTCGCCGGGATCGAGCCCGCCGGCGATGGGTTCGAGGACGCTCTCGACCGCCGAGAGGTCCGGATCGCGCGACGCGTCGAGCCGCGTCGGCACCACGACGACGTGGAGTCGGGCGTCGGCCGCCGCCGCGTGGGCGTCGAGGGTGGCACGGAGCGCGCCCTCCGCGACCAGCACCTCGACGAACGTGTCGAGGTACGGCTCGTTGTCGACGGGGCTCTCGCCGTCTTCGACCGCCGCGACGACCGCCGGGTCGACGTCGACGCCAGTCACTTCCCCGGTCGCCTCGGCGAAGACGGCAGCCAGCGGGAGCCCGATCTTGCCCAGCCCGTACACCGCGACGGGGAACTCGCCGGCGGCGAACGCCTCGCGCTGGGCCGGCTCCTCGTCGACGCTCCCGTACAGCGGCGGTGACTGGCGGCTCATTCGGGCACCACCTCCACCGGGAGCCGCCCCGTCGCGAGTTCGTCGATCCGGGTGGCGAGTTCGAGCGCCCGGAGGCCGTCCTCGCCCGTCACTGCCGGGGGAGCCCCGGTCCGGACCGCCTCGACGAACGCCGACAGCTCGCGTTTCAGCGGCTCGCCGTTGTCGATCGTCGGCTGCTCGACGACGCTCTCGTGTCGGTATCGGAGCGAGCCGTCGGTCTGGACGTACGAGGGGAGCGACCGGCGGTGGATCCGGACCGACTGGTCGATGTAGTCGAGGACGATCCAGCAGTCCTCGGCGGTGATCACGAGTTCGCGGACCTTCCGCTGGGTGACGCGGCTGGCCGTCAGGTTCGCGACGACGCCGTCGTCGAACTGGAGGGTCGCCGTGACGTGGCGGTTGTCACACGCGCCGACCGCGGTGAGTCCCTCGATCTCCCCGTCGACGAGCGACAACAGCACGTCGATGTCGTGGATCATCAGGTCGATCGCCACGCTCTCGGTGACGGCGCGGTCGACCGGCGGGCCCAGCCGTCTGGCGTCGATCGCGATGACGTCGAGGTCGGCGAGGACGTCGCCCAGCGCCTCCACGGCGGGGTTGAACCGTTCGACGTGGCCGACCTGGAGCGTGACGTCCGCCGCCCGTGCGCGCTCGATGAGGTCGCGTCCCGCCGCGAGGTCGTCGACGAGCGGCTTCTCGATCAGGACGTCGACCCCCGCGTCGACGGCCGCCCGGGCCACGGGCGCGTGCGCCGGGGTCGGAACGACGATCGACACCGCATCGACGCGGTCGATCAGCTCCGCCTGGTCCAGCGCCCGCGTCCCGTGCTCGGCGGCGACCTCGACCGCTCGCTCGTGGTCGGCGTCGGTGACGCCCACAAGTTCGACGCCCGGGTGTTCGGTGTAGATCCGGACGTGGTGGCGGCCCATCCGGCCGACGCCGACTACGCCCACCCGGATCCGCTCGCCCGCCGCCCGTTGGCGCTCACTCATCGTCGAACTCCATGACGGCCGTGCGGATCGTCTCGACGTCCTCGTCCGAGAGCGCCGGGTGGACCGGGAGCGAGACGACCTCCTTCGCGGCTCGCTCGGCGACCGGGTGGGAGCCGTCGTAGTCGTCGTATGCCGGCTGGCGGTGGATCGGCGTCGGGTAGTAGATCGCCGTCCCGACGCCCGCCTCTTCGAGGTGGGCGCGGAACCGCTCGCGCGCCGCCGTCCGGACCGTGAACTGGTGGTAGACGTGCGTGCGCCCGTCGGGTTCTGTCGGGGCGTCGAGACCGCGCTCGTCGACCGCGGGGGCGAGCCGGCTCGCGTGCTCCCGTCGTGCGTCGGTGAAATCGGGGAGCCGTTCGAGCTGGATCCGGCCGATCGCCGCCGCGATCTCGGTCATCCGGTAGTTGTAGCCGACTTCGGTGTGGGTGGCGTCGTCGGTTCGGCCGTGATCGACGAGCCGCGCCGCCCGCCTTGCCACGTCTTCCCGGTCGGTGACGACCATCCCCCCCTCGCCGGTCGTCATGTTCTTCGTGGGGTAAAACGAGAAGCAGCCGGCGTCGCCGATCGAGCCGACGCGGCGGCCGTCGACCGCCGCGCCGTGGGCCTGTGCGGCGTCCTCGACGAGCAGGAGGCCGTGTGTCTCACAGAGCTCGGCCAGCCGGTCCATGTCGGCCGGTAGGCCGTAGAGGTGGACGGCCAACACCGCCTCGACGTTCCCGTCGAACCGGTCGATCGTGCGCTCGACGGCCTCGGGGTCGAGCGTGTACGTCTCGGGGTCGATGTCCGCGAACACCGGCGTCGCCCCGCAGTGGCGGATCGCGTTGGCGGTCGCGATAAACGAGAAGGGCGTCGTGATCACGCGGTCGCCCTCGCCGATGCCGCACGCTTCCAGCGCCGCGTGGAGCGCGGTCGTTCCGTTGCTCGTCGCGACCGCGTGTGCCGTCCCGCAGAAGTCGGCGAACTCGTCTTCGAGCTGCCGGACCTCCGTTCCGGCCGCGAGCTGTCCGCTCCCCATCACCTTGAGGACGTGCTGTTTCTCCAGGAAGCCGAGCGTCGGGGAGGCAATCGGGATCATTCGGCGGGCCACCGTTTCCGCGGGCGATTCGATCGTGAGTCGGTGTCGACACCGAACCGGATCCGATCGGGGGCGACCGCACCCGATCCGTTCCGGTCCGTCGCCGCCGACGCGGTACAGTCGACAGCTGTGCGGACCCCGTCGGCTCCGTCCCGGCTGTCGGTCGTGAATGCAGACATGGTACTGTAGTACTGCGCGCTGTCCACGGTGTGGACGAGCGACGGGATGCGCTACCCCACCGCTCCGCTTTGTTATTCTGAGACACTCGGCCGGTAGGTGACGTTTTCCCACGCACCCGGTCCCGCGCGCTTCGGCCGCGGTCCCGGCGGGTCGCACGCCGTCGCTCGTGGCGCAGTCATCCCCCGAATACGGCCCGAAATAGGCCGAGTTTAGCGCGTGCCGAGAGCCGGCCGGAAATCAGTAGACAAGTGGTAACAAAGTATTCGCTCACGTACACATTACGTCGAGCCTCGCGCCGACGGATGGTGGCCAATGTCACAAGAGGAGAATCAACTCACTCGCGATCTCGTCTTCGATCTACTGAGTAGTCCCCGTCGCCGGTACCTCATCTACTACCTCCGTACCGAGGGCCGAACGGTGAAGCTCACCGAGTTGGCGGACGAGGTGGCCGCGTGGGAGTACGAGTCGCCCGTCGAGGACCTCGACAAACAACAGCGCAAGCGGGTGTACGTCTCGCTGTACCAGACACACGTCCCGAAACTGGCGGAGGCGGGGCTCATCGAGTACGACCCCGACACCGGGGAGATCACGCCCACGTACCGCCTCAGAGACGTCGACAGCTACCTCCCGAACGGCGACGAGCCGGAGGTCCGCTGGGAACTGATCTACCTCCTGCTCGTGGGGGTCAGCGTCGTGTTACTCGCCGTCGCCACGCTCGGCGCCGCCCCCGGCGAGGACGTGCTGATCGTCCCCGTCGGGCTCGTCATCCTCCTGTTGTTCGCGGTGACCGCCGCCGTCCACTACTACGTCGTCCGGGTGGCCAACGGCGTCCCCGAGAACTTCACCTGGCTCCTGAGACGGTAGGTGTCGCAGTACCGCGCACGGTAACGCGACGCTACACACACGGTGGCGACGGATCGACGAGCGCTACGGGCGCGCTCGTGTCGGGTCTCGCGGGCAAGGGGTCGCATAACAAAGACGTTGCTTCGGGAACGAAAAGCCAATGTCCGACGGTCTCAACACACTCCTCGTCGGCATCGATGCGGCTTGCTTTCCCGTGCTGGTGCCACAGTTTCGTAACGACGAACTCCCGACGCTCCAACGCCTCTTCGGAACCAGCGGCGAGCTCGAGTCGCAGATCCCGCCGTGGACTGCGAGCGCGTGGCCGTCGGTGTACACGGGGATGAACCCCGGGAAACACGGGGTGTTCGACTTCCTCTCGTTCGACGGCTACGACTGGGACGTCGTCTCGTCGACCCACGTCCGCCGGCGGTTCCTCTGGGAACTGCTGGATCTCCACGGCTACCGGAGCGTCGTGGTCAACGCCCCGGTCACCGCCCCGCCGCGCCCGTTCGACGGCGCGCTCGTGCCGGGCTACATGGCTCCCGAGTCGCCCGCGTGCCACCCTGCCGGGCTCCTCGACGAGCTCGAAGCGGCCATCGGGGAGTACCGGGTGTACGGCGACGCCGACTCGGCGACCGACTGCGTCCGGTCGCGGGGGGAGGCGTTCCGCTACCTGGCCGACCGGTTCGACCCGGCGTTCGGCTTCCTCCAGTTCCAGTGGACGGACACGATCTGTCACGAGCGCCCGGGCGACACCGACGCGCTCGGCGCGGTCTACCGGGCGGTCGACGAGCAGATCGAGGCGACGCTCGACGCCTGCGAGCCGCGGAACGTCGTCGTCGTCAGCGACCACGGGATCGGCCCCTACTCCGGCTTCGAGTTCCGCGTCAACGAGTACCTCGCCGACCACGGCTACGTCACCGTCCGGCGGGGCGGCGACGGGATGCCGACCTGGGCCGGCATGCGCGACACGCGGCTCAGACAGGGGGCGGAGACGACGCGGCCGTCGGCGCGGCTCCTGGACCGCGTTGCCGCCAGCGCCGCGACGGTCGGGCTGACCAGCCAGCGGCTCGGTTCCCTGTTCGAGGCGATGGGGATCCGGTCGTTCGTGCTCGACCACGTCCCCACCTCGACGGTCAGCGCCGCCACCGAACAGGTCGACTTCGCGCGGTCGCGGGCGTACATGCGGTCGCGAATCGAGTGCGGCGTTCGCCTCAACGTCGAGGGGCGCGAACCCGACGGCGTCGTCCCGCAGTCGGCGTACGACGACGAGCGCCGCGCGCTCATCGGACTGCTCCGCGACGCGACCTGTCCGGACGGCTCGCCGGTGTTCGAGGCGGTCGTCCCGCGCGAGGAGGTGCTCTACGGCCCCGAGGCCCACCGCGCCGTCGACATCGTGACCGTCCCGACCGGCTTCGACCAGTTCCTCTCCGCCAGGCTCGGCGACGGCGTCTTCGGCCAGCCGAGCGAGCCGTGGAACCACAAGCGGATGGGGGTGATCGCCGCCCGCGGCGCGGACATCGACGAGTCCGCGTCGCTGGCGGACGCCTCGCTGTTCGACGTGGCACCGACCGTGCTGGCGACGTTCGGGGTCCCGGCGGACGCGGCCATGGACGGCCGGACCCTCCCGATCGTCGACGCCGCGGGCGAGCGGGAGTATCCGGACCACGAGACGGACGCGACGACCGAGTCCGCGCCCGAGACGGTGGCCCAGCGGCTGTCGGATCTCGGCTACATCGAGTGACGCGCCGGCGCGCGTCCCGACCGGACGGCACCGGCGGTCGCCGGTGGTAACTCCGTCCGAACGCGGCTCACGACCGTGTCAGGACCGCGTCGAAGGCGGCCGAGACGAGGTCCGTCCCGGGAGTCCCGTCGCGGAGCCAGACGCCGACCGCCGTCGCGAACAGGAGGACGTCGAGCGCGAGATACCGCAGCCCGGCCGGGGTGGCGACGATCCGGAGGAACCCCTCGAACAGCTCGCCTGTGCGAGTGAACAGCCCGACCGGGGGCCGGTCGACCGAGGGGACGAGCGGCCAGAAGAGGAAGCCGACGGAGACGGACCCACCGAGGAGGAAGCCGTAGACGGCGTCCGCCGGCAGGTGGAGCAGGTAGCCGACCGCGAACGCGACGCCGGCGTCGCCCGCGCCGTGCCGTCGGGCGAACGCGAGGACGAGCCAACAGACGGGGAGCGCAAACAGGAGCGAGTGGGCGAGCGACGTCCCCGACGGGAGGACGCCGAGGCTCCACGCGAGCGGCTTGTCGACGAGGTCGGGGAACTGCGATCCGAGCGCCACCGCCACCGCCGCCCGGCTACTCGGCGCGCCACCCCGGCGCACCCGAACCCCCGCGGCGTACGCGAGATAGCCGATCGCGAGATGGTCCCACGGCCACATCGCGTCAGGTCGTCGGCGCGTCGGTCGTCTCCGTCCCGCCGACGTCGATCCACAGATAGAGGCTCCGGTAGGCGTTTTCGCCGTTCGGGTCCGCGGGAACGTCGCCGGCGTAGAGGTAGTACGCGAGCCGGAGGTCCTCACCGCGGATGGTGGGCAGGACCCGGTGTGGGACGCGCTGGGTCGCACCCGGACCGACGGTCGCCTCGAAGCGCGTGAGCTCCGGCGCGTACGAGACCCGGGCGGACTCCTCTTCGATCGCGACCCGCTGGAGCTCCACCACGACGGTGTACGTGACGGTCTCGGCCTCGTGGTTCGCGAGGCCGACGACCAGCTCGATCTCCTCGTCGGGGGCGACCTGCGTCGGGTAGTCGCTGGCGACGTAGCTCCCGTCGTCCTGCTGGGTCAGGAGCGAAAAGCCCGTGTACGACGCGGACTCGGCCGGCACGCCGATCGCCACCGTCGCGACCACGACGGTGAGGGCGACGGCGACCACGAGCGTGACGCTGGAGATGGCCGTCCGATCGAACGGGCCCACCCACGACCGGAGCCCGCTCGCCCACTGTCTGATCGGCGGCTCGTAGCGAACGGGCGCTGGGACACGCATCCGGCGGACCGTCCCGGCGGTCATCCCGAACACCGTCCCCACCCCGTAGACGAGCACCACTCGCTGCGGATCGAGGCTGTTCCACGCCGCCCAGAGCGCCAGCGCGATCACCGGGAGCATGGCGACGCTCATGCCGAACGAGAGGGCGAACCGTACGGTGTCAGTGAGGGAGCCGTCGGTCCCCACGAACCCCTCGGACGAGGGGTGACGACCGGGGAACAACACCGTCAACAGCGCGTATCCGGGGAGGAACAACAACAGCGGGAGTCCCACCACGACGCGGACGAGGGTCGTCTCGACGAACAGCACGACGGCGACCGCGACGATCGCCAGCGCGCTGACGAGGAAACTGTCGACGGGCGTCTCTTCGACGACGTCGAGCAGCCACCACGGCTGCTCGCTCGCTGTGTACTTCATTGGTCACTCCGGCACCTGGGCCGCCCACACGGCCGGACGCGGTCTCACCACACGGACGCTCCGGGGCGTCGGTCGTGCGACACGGACACTTTGAGGAGTCATTCACGCTTTTTTATGCTGGGCGAGACATTGTTATTCAGTGTCTACCCGTGACAGTCGCCAGTCGGGCGTTTACACGGGCCACGCGTGCCGATCGCGACGACTCTCTCGCCGCCACCCCGCACGGTTGCGACCGGCTGAAGGCGGTCGTCCCCACGTCCGCTCTCGGGGTTCACCAGCTCAGCCCGCCCGTGGGGGAGGGGGGCCGACAGCCTCGGTCCGACACGGACGCGGCGAACGATCCCGAGAACGGCACGGTCTCACCTTCGAACGTGGTAAGTATTAGCAAGAGAAACGAACAGGATAACGCCTGAATGGTATCCTCCATATTACAATGCTGGCAGTCAAGGAAGGTGAAGTAGCGCCGAGGAGCGCGTGCCGCACGCAAATTTCGGCAAGGAACCACCACAAATGTCGACGGACTGGGATCTAATCGGGTACGTCATCAGTTCCACCCACCGGGTTGCGGTCCTGCGACGCCTCGCCACCGGTCCCGCGACGCCGTCGCAGATCGCCGCCGACACCTCGATTTCGATCTCGCACGTCTCGCGCGCGCTGGGTGAACTCCGCGAGAAGTCGCTCGTTGACCTGCTGGTCTCCGAGGAGCGCAAGAAGGGCCGCGTCTACAGCATCACGACGGACGGTGAGGAGGTGTGGAACACCATCGAGGCGGAGAACCTCACCTGACTGGCGACTGACCCCGGTCGCCTCGGCGTTTTTTCCCCGCGACGACGCGTCGTCCCCCGCGGGGGCTCGTTCAGATCGGTCGACCTCACGCCACCCGACCCGGTCGGCCGCCGTAACCACGCAATAACAATCCCTGCTCCGACGGTAGCAGTAACCGGCCTGATGGATGAGCTCCACCGTGATCAGGCCACCCGGCGTGCCACCGGCTCCAGACCTGGCACGCCCGTGCCCGGGGCTGATACACCGAGTTCTCAGGGGTACTCGCAGCCCCACGGCACTCCGCGGCTCACACGCTCCGCGAGCCGTCAGCTTCTACGCTACGCCCCGACGCCGTCGTGACCGACCAGCGGGACGCGTCGCTGGGACGAGAAGAATCCAGGAGGAACAGCCGAGGCGGTCCGGCCGTGGGCAGGGACGGACCGCCACGGACGGTACGAGGGGAATGACTCGTGACCCGGTGTGTGCGCGAACCAGGTCGACTACAGCTACAGTGACTATTCACTTTGTTATACACTGACATTCGACACGGCACTGCTAAACACGCACTGGATACCGCGGTGCGCACCCGAAAAACCTGGGCGACGCCCATTCACGGCTGCGCGATCGGGCGGTCGTTCATCAGCCCCGCTGTCAGGCAGTGCCGGCTGTCGCCGACTCCGGGGATGGAGACGACCGGTAACCAGTGACAGACCTGCTCAGCCGATGCGGTTCGGGCCGTCGATCTCGGGCGGGAGTTCCCGGACGGTGGCCGGGACGCCCAGGGCCAGTCGATCGGGCGGGACGTCCTCGGTGACGACCGAACCGGCGGCGACGAAGCTCCCGCGGCCGACGGTGACGCCCGGGAGGACCGTCGCGTTCGCGCCGATCGAGACGTGGTCCTCGATCGTCGGTCCCTGCAGGCCCGCGTCGGTTCGGATGGGAAACGGGTCGTTCGTGAGGACGACCCCGGGGCCGAGGAAGACGTCGCTCCCGACGGTCGTCCCCGTCGGGACGTAGACGTTGGTCTGCATACTCACCCGCGACCCGACCGTCGTCTCCCCGTCGATGACGGTGTTCGTGCCGACGAGCACGTCGTCGCCCAGCGTCGTCTCCTCGCGGACGAGCGCGAAATGCCCGGTCGACAGGTCGTCGCCGGCGGTCACCGCGCCGTACACGACGCTCCCCGCGCGGACGACCGCCCGGTCGCCGAGTACCGTCGGCCGGCCGAGTCGGTCCGCAGCGTAGCCGAGTGTCGCGCCCGGATCGATCCGTGCGTCGTCGCCTACCGTCGCGTCGCCGTTTCGCGTCGCGTCGTCGTGCTCTCTCACCATGAGTGACGAGGGGGCGTGCCCCGCGCCGATGACAGAGGTGTCGAGCCGAATCATTGTTATTCATGCCTTACGCCGGCTCTCACCGCGGTCGGAGGGATCGACGTCCGGGTAGGGACCTGCTGAATAAGTCGGTCCGCCCGGAACGAGGGACGTATGCGTTCGATAGACCTCCTCATCGTCGGGCCGGCGGGTCACCGCACCGGCGGCATCGCCCGGTACATCGCCGATCAACGACGCGCGCTCCCCGAGGTGGTCGACGCGCGGCTCTACGACGTGTCGACGCCGGACGGGGCCGGCTGGTGGTGGTTCCTCCGCTCGGCCCTGCGCTCGGTCGCCCGGATGGCGGCCTTCGCCGCCCGACGCCCGCCGGACGTCGTCCACGTCCACTCCTCGCACCAGTACTCCTTTTTCATCTCGTCGTTCTACGTCCTCTTCGCCGCGTACGTCTGGCAGCGACCGGTCGTGATCCACGTCCACGGCTCGTCGTTCGACACCTTCCTGGCGACGGAGTCGCCGCTCGTCTCGGCCCTCCAGCGGCGGGTGTTCGACGCCGCCGCCGGGGTCGTCGTCCTCTCGGAGTACTGGCGGACGATGCTCCGGCGCGTCGTTCCGGCCGAGAAGCTCGACGTCCTCCCCAACGCGGTCGACGTGTCGGGGTACTCGCCGACGTTCGACGCCGAGCCGCCCCACGTGGTCTTCGTCTCCAACCTCATCGAGCGCAAGGGCGTCGAGGAGCTGTTGACCGCGCTCGAACGGCTCGACCGGGACGGGTTCGACTTCCGGGCGACGATCGCCGGCGACGGGCCGCTCCGTGACCGCGTCGTGGCCGTCGCCGAACGGACACCTTCGGTGGAGTACCGCGGCTACGTCACCGAGTCCGAAAAGCGGGCACTGCTCGAACGCGGCTCGATCTGCGTCCTGCCGTCGTACGCCGAGGGGCTCCCGATCGCGTTGCTCGAAGGCATGGCCGGCGGTAACGCCGTCGTCGCCACCGCCGTCGGGAGCGTCCCCGAGACGATCGGCGACGAGAACGGCCTCCTCGTCGAGCCGCGGGACGCGGCGGCGCTGGCCGACGCGCTCGAACGGCTCGTCGACGACCCACAGACCGCCGCGGCGATGGGCCGGGCGAACGCCGAACTCGTCCGGTCGCAGTACTCGTGGCACGCCAACGCGGCGCGGTTGACCCGGCTGTACGCGGGACTGCTCGACCGGTCCGACGCCGGGCGGCAGGTCGAACTCGCGTCGCAGTGAGTCGGGGGCGACGCTGACCGGGAGCCGCCACCGTCGCCACGCTGCGGACTGGACGCCGACGGCGTAGGACCGACCTAGTCGGACGGTACCAGAGCTATAACAAAACACGGAGTCACTCAACGGAGGGGTAGATGTCTTACACACACGTCCGCCGGGGCGGGTGGGTGACGAACACCGCGTTGACACTCGGGTTCCTGGCGCTCACCGCCGCGCTCGTGTCGGCACGAACGACCCCCGCCGTTGGCTACGAGGTGTCGGTTTATCAGGCGACCCCGAGCGCGGTCTGGGCCGCGCTCGGGGTCGCGTTCGTCGTTTCGCTGGTCGTCTCGCTCTTCGAACGCAGTCGACTGCGCTGGCTCGGACTCGCCCTTGGGGGGACCGCAGCGCTCACCGTGTTCGCCCTCCCGCTCATCCGGGGCTACTACTACTACGGGGCCAACGACGCGATGACGCATCTGGGCTGGGTGCGCGACCTCGTGACCGGCCAGTCGGAGCCGATGTCAGTGTTCTACCCCGGCTTGCACAGCCTCTCGGTCTTCATCAGCTACGTGACCGGCTACACGATCGAACGCGCGATCTTGCTGTCGCTCGTCTGCTTCGTGGCCGTCTCGTTCGTCTTCGTCCCCCTCTGTGTCCGTGCGATCGTCTCCGACAACGACATGGTCGTGGTGGCGTCGTTCGCGATGTTCATGCTGCTCCCCGTGAACAACGTCAGCACTCACGTCCACGCCCACCCCTTCACGCAGGCGGTGTTGTTCTCGACGCTGTCGCTGTTTTTAATCCTCCTGTATCTGCGAACCCCCGACGCCCGGTCGTCGATCGGCCCGGTCTCACACACCGGGGTGCTCCTGGCGCTCGCGAGCGTCGGGGTCGTTCTCTACCATCCGATGCACGCGCTGAACGTCCTCGTGCTGCTCGTCGGGGTCGTCTTCGTCCAGGCCGTCTACTCGCGGGGCTGGGCCACCGGTACGGTGGCCGAGACGGTCGCCGGCCACCGGACGATGTACGCACAGACGTTGTTCTTGGGCTGGGCGTTCGTCGTGTGGGCGGTACGGCGACCCGCGTTCCAGAACACGGGCGAGGCCGTCGCCCGCCAGCTGGGTGGCTACTTCGGAGCGGCGCCGCCGGTGGCTGGCGGGCGGATCGCCTCACAGGGGAGCTCCCTCCAGGCGATCGGTGGCAGCCTCCCAGAGCTCTTCGCGAAGCTGTTCCTCGTGAGCGCCGTCTTCGCGGCGCTCACGGCCGTGATCACCGTCGCGGCGTTCTCCGGCCGTCTCGAACGGCGACAGTCGGACCTCTCCGGTGTCGTCCAGTACTTTGCGGTCGGCACGCTGGGGCTCTTCCCGTTCATCGCCGCGTACTTCGCCGGCAACGTCGCCGAGATGCATTTCCGGCTGCTCGGCTTCCTGATGCTCGTCGGGACGATCCTGGGCGCGATCGGGCTGGTGTTCGGGATCCGCAGACTGTTCGCGCCCCGCGGACTCGCCTCGCCCCGCGCACGCGGCGTGTTGACGCTGATGTTGGCGGTGATGCTCGTCGTCTCGCTGGTGGCGGTGCTCCCGTCGCCGTTCATCTACAAGGCGACGCCACACATCACGGAGTCGCACATGACCGGCTACGAGACCGCCTTCGAGACGTCCGATCCCGACCTGCCGATGGCCGGCGTGCGGAGCGCGCCGTGGCGCTACAGCGACGGGGTCGAAGGCGTGGCGGCCAGCACGCGGTACGAAACCGTGGTCCCCGACGGCGGCCTGACGGACCTCCGTGACTCGCTCAACGGGACCGGCTATCTCACGATAACCGACTTCGACAGGGGGCGGGAGCTCCAGGCGTACCGCGGCTTGCGCTACACGGACGAGGGCTTCGACTCCCTCGACGCCCAGGTCGGCGTGAACAAGGTCGAGTCGAACGGCGACTTCGTGATGTACCACGTCGTCGGGGAGGCGTGACCCGCCCCATGACGCGCTCTCAGCGGCCGAACGTGATCTGGCTCACGATCGAGAGCACCCGGACGGACCACACCACGTTCGGCGGTGCCGACACCGACACGACGCCGAACCTCGCCCGCATCGCGGACGCCGACCGCGGCCGGGCCGTCCCCGGCTGTGTCGCCCACGGCGTGTGGACGCTCCCCTCCTCGGCGTCGATCCTCACGGGGACGTACCCCACACACCACGGCGCGGGCATCACCGGGGAGGCGATCCCGGACAAACTCCCGACGGTGGCCGAGCGCCTCCGGGAGGTGGGCTACCACACGCGCTGTCTCTCGCCTAACTCCCACCTGAGCAGCGCGACGGGGCTCGACCGCGGTTTCGACGAGTTCGCGTGGGTCGCCACGTCGACGCTCCGGGAGACGATGGGGCTCCGGACGCTCTTTCGGTACCTGCGGAACCTCCGTGCGCACGGCGGCGGGCTGTCGCTGGAGCCCCGGCGTCACGGCACCGACTTCATGATGACCGACCGGCTCACGCGCTGGCTCCGCTCGGCGGGGGCCAGCCGGGAGCCGTACTTCGTCTACCTCCACTACGGGGGGCCACACCGACCGTATCTCCCCCCGGCGCCGTACTACGATCGGCTCGCCACCGACGAGACGCTGCCGCGGTCGGCGGCGTACGACTTGGCGGCCGACCACCACGACAACCTGTTCGAACACATCGCCGACGGCTGTCCGTTCTCGTCGACCGAGTGGGCGACGCTGTCGGCGCTGTACGACGCCGAGATCGCCCACGTCGACGACCTGATCGGCGAACTGTTCGACACCGTCCGGTCGCTCGACGGCCGCGACACGGTGCTCGTCGTCACCTCGGACCACGGCGAACTGTTCGGTGAGGGCGGGCTGCTCGCCCACCAGATCGTCGTCCACGACGCGGTCGTCGACGTCCCGCTCGTCGTCCACGGCTTCGACGAACTCGCCGACTACGACGGCGACGCCGTCCAGCACGCGGACGTGATGCGGACGCTCCTCGAAGCCGCCGGCGCACCGACCGAGGGGATGCAGGGGCTCGACCTCCGGACGGAGAGCCGCGACCGGGCTATCGTCCAGCGGGGCGGCGAGCGCGCGCGTCAGAACCTCGAACAGATCGCCCAGTTCGATCCCGCCTTCGACACGACCCGCTACCACGACGGGACGCTGCACGCGGTGCGGACGCCCACGTTCAAATATCTCCGTAGCGACGACCGGACCGAACTGTTCCGTCTCCCCGACGAGACGCGCGACGTCAGCGACGCCTATCCCGACGTCATCTCGCACCTCGACGGCGGTCTCTCCGAGTGGCTGGAGACGACCGGGAGGCCGCTGACCGACGAGCGGGTCGACGGCGAGTTCTCCGGCGCGATGCGCCAGCAGCTCCGCGACCTCGGCTACCTCGTCGAGTGAGCACGTCGACCGTCGTCGCGACCGGCCGGGCGACTCCGGTCACTTCCACTTCGGTTCACCTCCGAGCGAGGCGTGGCCCGTCTTCGGACACTGTTCGTCGCGGTAGCAAAAGTCGCTCGTCGTTCGTGTTCGTCGTTCGTGTCGTCCCGAACGGGGACGGTCGGCCGTCGCGTCCGCGATCAGGCCGCGGGCTTGCCCACCTCGACGTCGTCGGGTTCATGACGTCTGTTCACGTAGCTGCCGATCGCGCCGCCGACGGCCCCGGGGACCGCCTGCAGCAGGAGGACGATCATGCCTGCCACGAAGACGCTGACGCCCGCGACCGGGCTCGCGAACACTGCCAGGAGCGAGAGGATCATCAGCACGACGACGCCCCCGATGACGGTCGCGAGCCCGCCGTGGATCATGCCGCTTTCGGTCACGCTCGTCGCCATGTAGCCGGCGACGAAGCCGCCGGCGAGCCCGGCCAGCCCGTAGCCGATGACCGGGAGTGTGACGCCCACGAAGGGGATCGTTACGCCGCTGAGTAGGCCGATCACGACCGTCGTGACGAAGCCAGCGCCGACCGCTCGCCAGTTTACTTCCATTGTGATCGCACTGATATACGTCACCTGACGGGATGAACAGATGTTGACGGATACGAGCCACTCCGTGTCCAGATACTCTCAGAGGGACTGTCGCGACCGGTTACTGATGTCTCGCCACCCCGCTCCGACGAGATCGCGGCGACGACTCCAAACAGTCTCTCTCAGGCGTAGCCGAGGTGTCGGAGCCGGTCGCTCACGACGTCGTCGGTGACGGCGTCTTCGGTCTCCTCGCTCGCTTCGGCCACGATCGTCCGCCGCGGCCCGGCCGTGTGTTCGAGCCACGGCACCCGCGTCAGTTCGGGCGTGTAGACGCCGGGGGGGTGTCCCCACTCCCGGATCGGGATCGGGCGGGCGCGCTCGCCGATCATGTTGCCGTGATCCGACGTGACGACGGTCTTGCCCGACAGCTCCGCGAGGAGGCGCTCGACGTGGGGCAGGGCCCGGTCGAGGTTGTCCCGGTACGCCCGCCACACCTCGTCGGTCGGCACTCGGATCCGCCCAGTCATCAGTTCCGTCCAGATGTCGGTCGTGAACTGTTCGGGGTCGGGGACGCTCATCTCCTCGGTCATCAGCTCCGAGCCAATAAAGGGGTAGTGCGGCTGCATGAAGTGGACGACGAGCCGCTTTCGTGGGTACTCCCGGGCCGCCTCGAGCGCGTACTCGACCATCGTCTCGGGGAGGACGGTCCCAGACTCGTCGTCCCACCCCGCCTCCTCCCAGACGTTGACGACCGCGTGAAACGTCGGCCGGTACTTGCTGTCGTAGCCGCGCTGGAGGATCGGGCTGGCGGTGACGTACACCGTATCGAGCAGTTCGCGCTCGTGGAAGTTCCCGAGCAGGAACTCGGAGGTGTGCGCCGCCCGCGACACCCGCGTGGAGAGTTCGCCGGGGAGGTCGTGGCGCTCGGCGAACAGGTCGTAGCGGCAGGCGTCGAGCACGACGAGCGTGTCCCAGTCCTCCGCGACGACGTCGACGCCGGCGGTGTTGTACCGCCGCGTGTACAGCCGGCGGTGGTACGCTCGGTTCACCTCTCGCGCCAGGAGGGTCGGGTTCGAGAGTCCGCGACGGAGCCCACGTCGGAGCTGCGACAGCGAGTACATCGGCTGGCTCTATCCGTCCCGACGGTATTGTTATGGACGAACTAGGTCGCGGCGACCCCGACAGGCGACGACCGCCCGACGGCATCCGCCCGACCTCGGGAGGGGTCGCGGAGTGTCGCCCCGCCCGTCCCGGTCAGTCGAGGGTGGCCTGGAGCCAGTGTTCGAGCGTCGTCAGCGGGGCGATGATCTTCATGTTGTTCGCGTCGCCGGCGAGATGCGCCGCCTGGGCGTCGCGGACGACGCCGTCGTCGAACAGCGCCCGGTCACAGGCCGCATCGAGCAGTCCGTCGACGGTCTCGCGAAGCGACTCGTTCGTCCGGTACCACTCGTCGACGAGCCCCCGACCGCCGTACGTCGTCCGGTCGCGGAGCCGGGCCAGCCCCGTCGTTCCGACGAATCCCGCGACGTGGATCGGGAAGGGGTACGACGGCGGCACGCCGGTTCGTTCGTAGGGGATCCGGGCCAGGTTCGCGTCCAGCCCGCGGATCAGCCGGAGTTTGGGGTAGGTCACGCCGTGTGGGATGCGGTTACGCGTCAGTGGCAGCGCCCCCATCCGGTAGCGCGTCGGGAGGCTGGCGGCGGCCTCGATGAGCGGGCCGTCGGCGTAGACGACGCGGGTCCCCACCCGGCTCCGCGGGAGCTGGTTGCTCGCGTGCGCACACCGGAGGTAGTAGTTCTGGAAGTGTGCGTCGAGCACCCGTCCCCGGAGCGACTGCTCGTCGCACCAGCGCACCTCCTCGCGGAAACTGTCGAGCGGGTCGACCGACGGCGTGAGCAGGTCGCGGACGGTCGACTCGTCGAGCGTCGCCTCGCTCCGGTACATCGACTCGACGGCCGACGAGTAGTCGGTCAGGTGGTGGCGCTCGACGTGGTGGCCGAACAGCGTCCCCTCGAGCCCCTCCATGACGACGCCCGTCGGATCGTCGATGTTGAAGACGGCCGAGAGGTTCTTCAGCGTGTTCCACTGCACCATCCCGTCGGTCCGCTCGATGACCGTCTCCAGGTGCGGGGCGAACCGCTCGGCGGACAGTTCGACTTCGGTATAGGGGACGTCGAGCGAATCCGCAACCCGGCGGGCGAGGTCGGGGTTCGGCCCCGGCGGGTTGGCGTCGTACGTGTACGCGACCAGGTCGGCCGCGCCCGTCGCCCCTGCCGCGTCCCGGGCGGTGTGTTGCACGCCGGCGGCGACCCCCGACCCGTCGGTCGCGTGCGTTCCGGCGTCGTCCCGTCGGTCGAGCGATCGGCGCAACGCGCAGGCCGTCACTCGGCTGTCGATCCCGCCCGAGAGCCACAGCCCCGCGCTCCCCGAGAGCGTCCCCGCGACCCGGTCGATCGAGCGTTCGGTCCGCTTGAGCAGCTCGTACAGGTACGGATCACCCGGGTCGGCCTCCTCGTACGACGGCTTCCAGTACCGCGTCGTCGTGTAGTCGCCGTCGACACACTCGAGGTACGTCGCGGGGCGGAGCGACCGGATCCCCTCGACGAGCGTCTTGTCTCCCCACATGTACCCCATGAGAAGCAGGTCGCTCGCCGCCTGCAGGTTCAGTTCCGCAGACGACCGCCGGGGCACCAGCGCCTTCAGTTCGGAGGCGAAGAGGAACTCCCCGTCGGTCGTGTAGTAACAGGGGCGCGTCCCGATCTTGTCCTGGGCGAGGACGAACCGTTCGTCGTGCCAGTCGACCGCACAGAGGACGAACGGCCCTTCGATCCGCGGCAACACCGTGTCGGGGCGGTCCAAGACCGCCTCGAACAGTTCGTCGGTCCCGAGCGACAGCGCCTCGCGGTTCGTGATCGCGCCGTCGACGACGCCGGCCCGACCGTCGCCGTCCCAGATCGTCACGCCCCCGGGGTCGACGGAGCCGTGGTGTAACACGCCGAGGCCGGCGTCGCCCCGCCCGAAGCGGGCCTCCTCGTACGACTCCTCGTGGCGCATCGAGTCGAGCATGTTCGCAAGCGAGGCGGCGTCGACGCTCCCACCGGCAAGTCCCGTCATCAGTGCGTACATACCCCGCAGGCGTCCGCTTTAGTATGCACCACCTACAGGCGAACGCCGGCGAACGCTGCTCCGGCGTCGACCGAGCGGGCCCGTGACGACGCGTCGCGGGGCGTCCCGGGTCCGGGCCGCCGCGCCGCCGAGCGCCCGGGCGTAGGAGACGTATAACGAATACCGAGCCACGGCCAGAGGGCGTAACGGCGACCCCGGCGTCGCGCCGGGGTCGAGCCCGATCCACGACCGATGGCAAACGACGACGAACTGCGTGATCTCCTCTCGAGCGCCAGTCTCGTCTTCGTCGGAGGACTGCTGGCGGCGGTCTCGACGCTCGTCGAACAGATCGTCATCGCGCGCGTGCTCACGCCCGACGCCTACGGGGAGGTCAGCATCTCGATCGCGGTGATGACGCTCGGCATCACGATGGCGCTCGTCGGCTTCAATCAGGGCATCCCCCGGTTCATCTCGCGGTTCGAGTCGCCGGTGGACAGACGCGGTGCGTGGGCGACCGGCCTGTTGATCCCCGGATCGCTCAGTCTGGTCCTCGCCGTGGTGCTGGTCCTGACGATCGAGAGCGTGACCGGGCTGTTGTTCGAGCGGTTCAACTCGGAGCTCCTGCTGTTGCTGTTCGTCCTGAGCATCCCGTTCGAGGTGGGTCAGCGGGTCGGCGTCGGCGCGATCCGCGGCCACGAGAACACCATCTACAAGACGTACACCGCGGATCTCCTCTACCCGGGCCTCCGGATCGGTCTCCTGGCTGTGCTCCTCGCCGCCGGCTACGGCGTCGTCGCCGCCGGGATCGCCTATCTCGGCGCGTCCATCGTCACGTTCGTCGCGGCGCACGTGCTCCTCAACCGCCTCCTCCCGCTCGTCGGACAGGTCGAACTCCACGCCCGGGAGATGGTCGTCTTCTCCGCCCCGCTCGTCATCTCGACGGTCCTCGGACTCCTGCTCACCAAGACCGACACGCTGATGCTCGGCTACTTCAGGCCCTCGGCCGAGGTGGGCATCTACACCGCGGCGTACACCGTCGCCAACGGGATGAACTTCGTCCTCATCGCGTTCGGTTTCCTCTACCTCCCGATCGTCTCCCGGCTCGACGCCGGCGACCGCCGCGACGAGGTCGACGAGATCTACACGACGCTCACCAAGTGGGTGTTCATCGTCACCTTCCCCGCGTTCCTCGTGTTCGCCTTCTTCCCCGAGGATGTCCTGTCGCTGTTCTTCGGCCAGGGGTACGCCGCGGGCGGCCTCGCGCTCACCATCCTGGCGTTCGGCTTTCTCACCAACTCGCTGGCCGGCCGCAACAAGGAGACGCTCTCGGCGTTCGGGTCGACGAAGTCCGTCCTCGCCGGCAACGCCGTCGCCTTCGGGCTCAACATCGTCCTCAACCTCGCGTTGATCCCGACGTACGGACAGCTCGGTGCGGCGGTCGCCTCCGCGGCGTCCATCATCGCGCTCAACGCGACGGTGCTCGTGATCCTGCACGTCGGCTTCGGTATCTCGCCCTTCTCGGCCTCGGTGGTTCGCACGTGCGTCGTGCTCCCGGTCACGCTCGTCCCGGTGATGGTGGCCGCTACCGGCTGGTTCTCGCTCGGTCTCGTCACCTTCCCGCTCCTGCTCGTCGTCCTCGGCGTGCTCGTGGTCGCGATCAGCGGGGTCGCGGGCGGCTTCCAGCCGGAGGACGAGGTGCTGATCGAGTTCGTCGAGGAGCGGTTCGGCATCACGGTGCCGTTCGTGCGACGGTTCATCCCTCCGGAAGGGAGTCAGTCCGCAGGATGACCCCCGCTAGGAGTCGGCTTGCACGTGATCGGTCCGAGGGGAGTCGGGCCGCAGACAGGCACCCAGGTCGGGTCCGGTCTGCCCGTCCATGCCGGCTCAGATCATCTCGATCGGGTCCGTCACGAGGCTCGGTTCGACGACCATGAACGTCGCGTCCCGGAGCATGTCCTTCTCGTCGGGCATGACGATGCAACACTCCCGCGACCCACAGGTCGACTGGATCACCTCGAGTTCGAGCAGCTCGTAGCTGAGGTCGTCCTCGAGGTCGGGGTGGAGCGGCATGTCCCGCCACTCCGTGGGCTCTGCGGTCGACACGGTCACCGCCCCTCCGGTCGAGGAGCGCCGAGCACGTCGGCTGGCACCATCGGTCAGCGGGCTCCCGCGTCGACCTGGTTTCCGTCGACCGCGACGGCGGCGTTCCCTTCGAGGAACGTGACGTTCGACACCTCACCGGAGAACCGGTACGAGTCGACGTCACCCTCGTTGGTGACCCAGCCCGTGACGGTCGAGCCGGTGACTTCGTCCCACGACTCGACGTCGCTCGCGCCGGGATCGGCCTTCAGATCGCCGCTGACGGCGATCTCGTAGTTGGTCTGCGTCCCCGTCCCCCGGACTGTGAGGGTTCGAGGAAGTGATTGTTCCTCTGGCTGCTTGGGTTCTTCAGTCTCTTCGGGCTCCTCGGGCTCCTGTGCTTCCTGAGGTTCTTCGGGCTCTTTGGTCCCGCCGTCGGGCATCGGCTCACCGCTGTTTCCCGTCGGGACCGGGCAGGTGCCGCCGGTCGAGATCCCGTTCGTCTGGACGTTCGACTGCGGCGTCGCCACGTCGGTCCCGGTCACGTTGATCGTGCTGTCGGTGACGCTGCTCTGACCGGACCTGACGAACGCGACGCCGCCGCGGCCACTGCCCGTCTGCTGGATACAGCAGTTCGTGAGCTCCGACTGTTCGGCGTCGACGAGTTGAAGCGCGCTTCCGTTGTTCGCGCTCCCGGTCACGCTCACGTTGTTCATCCGCACCCACCGCGCACCCTTCGAGGCGGGGTGTTTCCCGAAGCCCGTCTGCCCTTCACGCAGGACGGCGGGGACGTTCGCGTTGACCTGGATCCGCGTGTTCTCGATCGTCACCGTCTTTCCCGGCCCGCGAACCATCACGCCGGGACCCGGCGAGGGATGGTCGTTGATCACGATCTCGCAGTTGCGGATCGTCGCGCCCGGGGGCTTGTTGATGTACGCCGTCTTCTGGTTGATCACGATCCCGCGGTGACGGAACGACCGGCGCTCGTACTGCGACTCGCGCGCGCCGGTGTACTTGCTCGCGTCGATCTCGATCCGCGCGCCGTCGACGTAGCTCCCCTCGCCGCCGAAGCGCATCGCCTGGCCGTTGTTGTTCCGGTAGAGCCCACCCTCGACCTGGATCTTCCCGCGAATGGCGGTCGCGTAGAGCCCCGATCCACCAAACTCCTCGAAGTGGCAGTCGATCACGCGGAGCGTCCCGCGCGTGCCTGCGCCGGACCACAGCGGCGCGCGCCCGCCGCCGTAGCGCGCCCAGTGCGAGCCTTTCTTCGCGACGACGTTCTTGAGCGTGCCGACGCCGTCGGGGTCGGTGACGCGGACGACGAAACAGTCGGTGCTGCCGCCGCCGTTCTTGTACGAGTTGGCGTCGCCGCGGCCGATGAACTCCACGTTCTCGACGTGGAACCGCTTGGTCACCAGCATCTTCAGGCCGGTCGTGGTGTCGTTGGCCCGGATGTCGAAGTCGATGTTCTTGAAGAGGAACCGATCGACCGTATTGTTCCCACCGCCGACGGTGAACAGGTAGTCGTCGCCTTGCGTCCCCGACGGCGGGACGAACGTGACGTTGTCGCCGAGGCCGATGAAGCCGACTGTCCCCTTGTTGAGAATCGCCTGGTTCTTGCGGGCGAAGCGGTACCGACCCTCGGGGAACTGGATGAGCGTCCGGTCCTTGATGGCGCGCTGGACGGCGCCGTCGACCGGTTCGTTACCCGTCGGGTCCGCGCCGTAGTCCTTGACGATGTTGACGACGCGGTCGAAATTGATCCCGTTGATTTTCGTCGCTGCCGCCGCACTCCCGGCGGTCGCGGCGGAGCCGAGTCCGAGCGCGGCGGCGGCCCCGGCTAACTTCAGGACCGACCGACGGTGGATCCGTCCGTCCTCCCGCCCGTTGTCGTCGGTAGTCACTGCCTTTCGGTCCGTCTGGTCGGTACGCCCGTCCTTCCCGCCCGTCGGCTGTGCGGTAGTATCGTCGTTATCCGAACCGTCCGGATTGTGGCTACTTGCCATCGGTCGGTAGAATTAGCCTACTTTTGAAACAGTTATTACAGCCTCACGGTCGGTTCCCTCCGGGTACAGCATGGATGGGGTTCCGATAGTTACCAGACGTCTCCCTCCTTACCATACGAACGTCAGAACACCCCGTAACTATTGCCGACAGTTCCCGGTGCGCGATATAACGCGGTACGGTAACGTTTCTCGGGGAGTAAGGGGCCGAAAATACGATCGACGGCCGGTTGGCCAGGATGCCCGCCCGGTCCGACCGGTCGTCGGCCACTCGGCCGTCAGACCGCGGACACGCGAGGGGATATGTGGTGGTTACCCACGACGCTCGACAGCCGGGCGGTGGTCGACGACCGAGAGGCGAGACACAACCGAGAGGCGAGATACAAGTGTGACCCCCGCGCGTACTCGCAACCTGACTCGTGGCTGTCGTCGTGTGACGCGAGCGCGGGACGCGCGGACGTAGCCGGCTCTTACTGACAGTGACGAACCCTCGGACCCGATCGTCCCGCACCACCAGCGGTCCTCCTGCGGTCGAGCCCGATCCAGTCACGTTCGGGGGCGTCGACGGCGCTGGCCAGATGCAGGGACCGTTCGTCCGCGCCGGCTCAGACCATCTCGATCAGGTCCGTCACGAGGCCCGGCTCGACGACCATAAACGTCGCGTCCCGGATCATGTCCTTCTCGTTGGGCATGACGATGCAGTGCTCTTTCGACCCGCACGTCGACGTGATCAGCTCGAGTTCCAGCAGCTCGTAGCCGAGGTCGTGCTCGAGGTGGGGGTGGAGCGGCGTGTCCCGCCACTCCGGGGGCTCGGCGGACGCCACGTCAGCACCTCCCCGCCGGCCGTCCGGCGTCGAGAGCGTCGACTGCGTGCATCGACTAGAGCGCTCCCACGTCGACCTGGCTCCCGTCGACCGCGACGATCGCCTCGCCCTCGACGAACGTGACGGCGGTGAGTTCGCCGGTGAACTGGTAGGTGTCGACGTCGCCCTCGTTGGTGACCCAGCCCGTGACGGTCTGGCCGACGATCTCGTCCCACGACTCGACGTCGTTCGCGTCCGGATCCGCCTCCAGCCCGTCGCTGACGGTGATCTCGTAGTTGGTCTGCGTCCCCGTCCCCTCGACCGTCAGGGTGTGTGACTCCGGAGTGCCGGTACCGCCGTAGGGTTCGCCGTCGACCGTGACGGTCGCCTCGCCCTCGATGAACGTGAGATCGGTCACCTCGCCGGTGAACTGGTAGGTGTCGACGTCGCCCTCGTCGGTGACCCAGCCGGTGACGGTCGAGCCGGAGATCTCGTCCCACGACTCGACGTCGTCCGCGTCGGCGTCGGCCCCGAGCTCGCCGCTGACGGTGATCTCGTAGTTGGTCTGCGTCCCCGTCCCCTCGACCGCGAGGGTGTGTGACTCAGGGGCGTCGTCACCGCCGTCGCCGTAGGGTTCGCCGTCGACCACGACGGTCGCCTCGCCCTCGACGAACGTGACGTCCGACACCTCACCGGAGAACCGGTACGAGTCGACGTCGCCCTCGTCGGTGACCCAGCCGGTGACGGTCGAGCCGGAGATCTCGTCCCACGACTCGACGTCGTCCGCGTCGGCGTCGACCGCCAACTCGTCGCTGACGGTGATCTCGTAGTTGGTCTGCGTCCCCGTCCCCTCGACCGTCAGGCTGCGTGGGAGGGGTTGCTCCTCCGGTGCGTCGGACTCGTCGCTCCCGCCGCCGGGGGCGGGATTGCCGGTCGGCACCGGGCAGGTGCCGTCGGTCGAGATCCCGCTCGTCTGGACGTTCGACTGCGGCGTCGCCACGTCGGTCCCGGTCACGTTGACCGTGCTGTCGGTGACGGTGCTCCCGCTGGACCTGACGAACCGGATGCCGTCGCGATCGGTTCCCGTCTGCTGGATACAGCAGTTCGTGAGCTCCGACTGTTCGGCGTCGACGAACTGGAGCGCGCTCCCGTTGTTCGCGTCGCCGGTCACGCTCACGTCGCTCATCCGCACCCACCGCGCACCGGTCGAGGCGGGGTGTTTCCCGAAGTCGTTCTCGCCCTCGCGCAGGACGGCGGGGACGTTCGCGTTGACCTGGATCCGCGTGTTCTCGATCGTCACCGTCTTCCCCGGCCCGCGAACCATCACGCCGGGGCCCGGCGACGGGTGATCATTGATCACGATCTCGCAGTTGCGGATCGCCGCCCCCGGCGGTTTGTTGATGTACGCCGTCTTCTGGTTGATCACGATCCCGCGGTGACGGAAGGCGCGGCGCTCGTACTCCGACTCGCGCGCGCCGGTGTACTTGCTCGCGTCGATCTCGATCCGCGCGCCGTCGACGTAGCTCCCCTCGCCGCCGAAGCGCATCGCCTGGCCGTTGTTGTTCCGGTAGAGACCGCCTTCGATCTGGATCTTCCCACGGATGGCCGTCGCGTAGAGCCCCGATCCGCCGAACTCCTCGAAGTGGCAGTCGATCACGCGGAGCGTCCCGCGCGTCCCTGCGCCGGACCACAGCGGCGCACGCCCACCGCCGTAGCGCGCCCAGTGAGACCCTTTCTTCGCGACGACGTTCTTGAGCGTGCCGACGCCGTCGGGGTCGGTGACGCGGACGACGAAACAGTCGGTACTGCCGTCGCCCCGCTTGTACGAGTTGGCGTCGCCGCGGCCGATGAACTCCACGTTCTCGATGTGGAACCCTCTCCGTACCAGGATCTTCAGGCCGGTCGTGGTGTCGTTGGCCTGGATGTCGAAGTCGATGTTCTTGAAGAGGAACCGACCGACCGTGTTGTTCCCACCGCCGATGGTGAACAGGTAGTCGTCCCCTCTCGTCCCCGACGGCGGGACGAACGTGACGTCGCCGCGGCCGATGAAGCCGACCGTCGCCTTGTTGAGAATCGCTCGGTTCCGCTGGCTGAACCGGTACCGACCCTCGGGGAACTCGATGAGGGTTCGGTCGCTGATGGCGCGCTGGACGGCGTCGTCGACCGGTTCGTTGCCGGTCGGGTCCGCGCCGTAGTCGTCGACGATGTTGACGACGCGGTCGAACGGGATGCCGTTGACTCTCGTCGCTGCCGCCGCACTCCCGGCGGCCGCGGCGGAACCGACGCCGAGTGCCGCGGTCGCACCCGCGGCTTTCAGGACCGATCGGCGGTGGATCCGTCCTGCCGCCAGGCCACCGTCGGCGGTAGCCGTGTCTTTCGGGTCGGTAGATTCGCCTTTCCCGTGATCCGCCGCAGTAGTAGTATCTTTATCCGGACAGTCTGGATCGTGGCTACTTGCCATCGACCGGTAGAATTAGCCTACTTTTGAAACAGTTATTACGCCCTCGCAGTCAGTTACTGCCGGATACAATCCATATACGGATAGATACGTACCACGTACGTCTCTCCTTGCGGTAAGAAGGTCAGAATTCCCAGTAAGTGTTGCCTATAGATCCCGGTGCGCGGACGGCCGACGGCGAAGCGTGTATGAGGTTCCTACCTCGTGCCCGTCCCGACCCGACACCGGCGTCGGGCCCACGACCGAGCGGCGGCTCCGGATCGACCGACGACGGCCTCTCGCGGCTGATAAGTAGTAACTACCTGTGGTGAGCGACCGTCGAACTGGCGGACTCGGAGTGGGACACGACACGCCGAGGATGCCGAGTTGTTCTGTTCTCCGGTTGTTCGCTGCTCGCCGCGCGCACGCACGGGTTCAACGTGAATCCACGAGTCAGAGCGGGTTCGGTCGAGGCACCTGGGCAGACCGAGTAAGAACGGGTTCGTCGAGGACACCCGGAACGACCGAGTGAGAACGGCGTTCTCGCTCACGCCTCCAGCGACGACTGACGATCGACCCGAGACGCGTGCGGGTCGATCAGCGGCTGTTCTGGACGCTCTGGAGACACGGGAGGACGGTCCCGTCGGCGAGTCGCACCCCAGCCGTATCCTCGGTCCGACTCGTCAACTTCGGAGCGTTCTGGATGTCGACGTAACACTCCCCGTCGCTCCCACCCGAGCCGGGATCGACGACGACGGGGTACCGTGAGGCGACCACCGACCCGCCGTCGAGGACGCAGTTGCCCGACGCGACGATGTGGATGCCGTCGCGTCCCTCTCCCGTCTGGACGATGTCGCAGCCACGGAGGATCGATCCCGGCGCGCCCTCGATGATCACCGCGGCGCGACCGGACGCCTTGCCGGTGATCCGGACGTTCTCGAGCCGGATCCACCGAGGGTCCTCCGACGGGGGGTGCTTCTCGAACGACACTCGTCCGAACCGGTGGATCGCGGGGGTCTCCGGGGTGTCGACTCGTATCTCCGTGTCCCGAATCGTCGACTCCCTGGCGGGCCCCATGACGGCGATCGCCGGTCCGGGGCTCGGTGCCTTCCGGATGTGGATCGAACAGTTCCTGATCTCGGCCCCGCCCGGTTTGGCGATGTACGCCGACTTCTGGTTGATGATGATGCCGCGGAGCCTGAACGCGTTCTGTTCTTGCGTGCGCGGGCCCGTATACTGGTCGAGATCGATCTCGATCGAGGCCCCGTCGACGTAGCTCCCGTCGCCGCCGATCCGGATGGACGCGACGTTGTTGTTCTTGAACGTCCCCCCGACGACCTGGACGTTCCCCTGCGTGGCCGTGGCGTAGATCCCGGCCCCCCCGAACTCCTCGAAGTGGCAGTCGACGACCCTGATCGTCCCGCGGTTCAGCTGGCCGATGTAGATCCCCGTTCGGCCGTTCCCGTAGTGACCCCACGCGGACCCCTTCCTGGCGACGTAGTTCCGAACGATCCCCACCCCAGAGGGGTCCTTGACCACGGGGACCAGCGCGTCCACCTCGTAGGGCGCGGAGTGGGTCCCGCGACCGACGTGCTCGACGTTCTCGATCCGAAAGCCGGTCTCCGTGATGGCCCTGATGCCGGCGTTGACGTCCGACTGCCGGATGTCGATGTCGAAGTTGTCGATCAGGAGCTCTCCCACGTCGATGTCGAGCAACCAGTGGTTGAACCCCTTGGGGGGAACGAGTCGGACCTGCCCCTCGCCGACGAAGCCCAGCCGCGAGTAGCCGTCGATGGCGATCCCATCGTCGAACTGGTACCGGCCGGCCGGAAACCGAAACAGGGTGTTCGAGGACATGGCGTCCTTGATCGTCCGATCACAGGGCGACTCGCCGGTGGGGTCACACCCCAGATCGTCGACCACGTCGACGACCCGATCGAACGACTCGGCCACCTCCGGGGTCGCCGTCTCCGGCGTCGACGTGGGCTGTGGCGTCTCCGGCTCCGACTCGTCCGGGGAGCGTCCCCCACACCCGGCCAGCCCGGCCGCTCCGCCGGCGAGAAGCGCGAGGTATCTCCGTCGGTTCATCATGTTCGGTGAGCGGGCTTCGGTCGCATCGGTGAACGTAGTAGCCTGACGCGTATTGTTATTGATCGACATTCGTCAGAAACGTGCACCTACCCGATCACGTGCCGCCCAGGAACGTCGAGCGCAGCGGCACTCACTCGGAGTAAGAGCGTCCTACTCCGGCTCACCCGCCGTCCGCGCTCCCGATGTCGTGGTGGGGACATCGAGACGAGCGCGCGCCGCCGACTGTACGAAGAACTGACCTATTACTCATAACTATACCACATAGCTATACTTTTTCGGATCCTCGGAGCCGCCGGCTGACGCGTGCGGCCCCCAGAGTTCGGGCTCAGGCAGCCGGACGCTCCTCGACCGCGAGCTTCAGCCCGAAGCCGAGCAACACGCTCCCGCTCGCGTACCGGACGACCCGACGGGCGACCGTGGAGTCGAGCAGGAGGTGGCGAACCCGGCTGGCGAACAGGGCGACGCCGCCGAGGTAGAGGAAACTCAGCCCCGCGTAGAGCACGCCGAGGACCGACATCTGGAGGGCCGCGTTCGCGGTCGCCGGCACGAACTGCGGGAAGAACGCGAGCACGAACACCGCGACCTTCGGATTGGAGACGTTGACGACGACCGCCTTCCGGTACGACCGGAACAGCGAGCGCTCCTCGTCGACGAGTTCGCTCTCGATCTCGAACTCCTCGTCGTTCCGAAGCACCTGGATCCCGAGATACACCAGGTACGCGGCTCCGACGTACTTCACGAGGACGTACGCGACGGCGCTGGTGCGCAAGAGCGCGGACAACCCGAGGACGGCGGCGGTCGTGTGGACCAACACGCCCGTCGCCGTTCCAAGCCCCGCGGTGATCCCGGCCGCACGCCCGCTGGTGAGGCTCTGGGTCACCGCGTAGATGGTGTCGGGCCCGGGAGCCATGATGATCATCACGACGGCGGGGGCGAACGCGACTAGCGTTCCGACTTCGATCATTCGATGCCGTGTTCGACGCTCCGCCACTAAGTTCGTCCGGTCGGGGCTGTCGCGTCGACGGCCCTTCGACAGTCGATCGTCGATCGCGTCGCCCCGTCGGTCGGCGACATATAAATTCAAATACCGCACAATTCTAACCCGACGACGGACGATCGTCGATCCTCCACTCGTCGTGGCAATCGGTTCTCACTCGACGCGCCGATGGACGGTTCGCCGACGGCTCGATCGACGTATCGAGACGACGACCTGAGCCGATCGAACGGCAGACGTGGCGTCGATCCGATCCGCTCTGTCCCTCGGTTCCGAACGGTCGCGCTTCCCGGTTCGTCGCTGAGACCGGTTCGTCTCGGATCGATTTACCCCGTCAGATACTACCGATTTCGCGGAGTCAGTTCCGGGATCGATTTTGCGCTTTAGTAGCACTACTACTCACTGTCGACAGCGCTCGTGTCGGGTCGTCGTCCGCGATCCGACGTTCGTCGAACGCTCCCGCGAGACGCCCGCCGCGTGGATCCGCGAGTGTCGCCCCGACCGAACCCGCCGGCGAACTCACCGCGGTGCACGGTCGGTCAGGCCGGGGGACGAGCGTCGGCCCGCGCGGCGGCCCGCTCGAGCGCTCGTTCCGTCTCGACGGGGAGCACGTCCGCACGGAACGCCGCCGACGCCTCGCTGTCGTCTTTCATCGTCGACTCGTCGACGTCGGCCGTCGCTTGGGCCGCCGCCGCGGCAATCGTCTCGCCGTCGAGCGTCGCCCCGCCGAGCGCGCCCTCGACCGACGGGAGTCGCACGGCGTGGTCCGTCACGCCGGTGACGGCGACGCCGGCGTTCGACACCGTTCCGTCTCTGACTGCCAGGCGGACGGCGACACCGAGCAGGGTGTACCGCGACGTCGTGCTGGACCGTTTCACGTACGCGCCGCCGACGGCCCCGGTCGCGTGTGGCACCTCGATCCGGGTGAGCAGTTCGGTCGCACCGACGGTCGCGTGGGGTACGCGCAGGAACGCCTCGGCCTCGACGCGGCGTTCGCCGTCGACCCCCTCGAAGACGAGCGTCACGTCGCCGGCGACGGCGGCGGCGGACAGATCCGACACCGGATACGGGGCGACGAGGTTGCCGCCGACCGTCGCCCGGTTGCGGATCTGTGTGTCGGCGGTCGCGCCGACCGCCTCCACCAGCGCTGGCGCCTCCGGCCGGAGCCCGTCCGTGGCCTCGACCGTCGCGTACGTCGTCAGCGCACCGATACGCACCGCGTCGCCGTCGTCGACGCCGGTGATCCCACGCAGGGCGTCGATCTCGCCGACGTCGACGACGGTGTCCGGGTCGACGTGGCCGCGTTTCAGCCTCGGCAGGAAGCTGTGCCCGCCAGCCAGCAGTTCGGCGGCGGGGTCGTCGGCCAACAGTTCCAGCGCGTGGTCGACGCTGTCGGCCCGGACGTAGTCGAACTCGTCGGGCCGCATCAGTCGCGCGCTCCGTTCGGTCGGGTCGCGGTCCGGCCGCGCCGGCCGTGCGCCCCAGGGCGACGACGCCGGTGTGGACGGTGGCAGGTCATTCCACGGCGGCGTGGATCCGTCTGACGATCTCGTCCGGCGAGACCGCGATCTGCTCGGCGGCCAGCGACCGGGAGACGACGTGGACCAGGCCGAACTCCCGGAGGAGCCGCTCGGCCGTCTCCCGGGTGAGGCCGGTGTACTGGGTCACCTCGTGGACCGTCCGCGACCGATTGATCGCGTCCGTGAGCCCGGCGACGGTCAGCGTGTCGGGGAGAGCGACCCCCGCCGGCGACCCGTCCCGCCGTCGAGCGGACGCCTCGGCCAGCAGTTCCCCGACGGGCGTCGTCGCCACCGGCGACCCGGCACGGGCCCTCGACTCGCCGACGACAGCGTTCCCCCCGTCCGTGACGGCGCTCCGGGCGGCCGTCTCTTGCCGTGTGGGCGATCTCCGTGACGCCGGGTCGGACCTCCCTCTCCCGGACCCAGTGGCCGTACTCGCGTCCGCGTGGCTCGCCGTCTCGGGGTTCGGTTCGACCACACCGTCGACGGGACTTTGTAGATCGGTCCCGCCTTCGTCCACCCCGGTTTTCGCACACTGCGGGGTGGCGTCGTCCGGGTCGTGGATGTCGTGTTTGATCATGTGTCGGCGGACGGTCTCGGGGGTGACGTCCACGTCGAGTGCGTCCGTCATCTCCGGGAACGTGTCGTACCGCTCGTACGCCGCCCGCAGCGCGTCGGGTCGTTTGTACGCGGGGCGCGTGGACTCGGACCCCGAGCTGGTACCGCCGTCTGTACACTGCTCGCCGGTCGACGGAGCCACCGCTCCGTCGTCGGGTGAGACCGTCACTGTCAGATCGACAGCGACCCGTCCACCGTCCACGTCGGTGCCGTCGGCCGTAACCGACACCGCCTCGCTCGTCTCCAGCCCCGACGCGAGCGGCACTCCGACGGACAACTCGGCCGTGACGTCGTCCGTTCCTGTCAGTCGCTGGTCGACCGTAGCGTGTCGGACCTCGGTGCCGGACGATTCTAACCGCGCGAGTACCTCTGATAGCTCTTTGAACGCGCTACTGGCGACCATACTTGCGTTTCTCCAACCGAATCACGTTCTTTCCTGTGCTCACATAAATATTTCTCTCTTTGTTCAGACTCGACCGAACAACGAAGACGATCGAAGAGGAGATTATCGAATTCCCGGACGTTCGAGTAGTGTGGTCTGTTCGGCCCCCTGTCCGACCCGCCGTGGCGCGCTGGACCGGATCGGCGTCCTGCGGCGCATCCCCTGCCGACGAAAAGAGCAGGGAGACACGACGACACTCCCGCGTCGGGCGTCGGGTCGACACACCTGGCACATCTCCGACCACGTGTGTCGGCCGGGACCGTGCGTGTGTCGGTCGCCGGCCGGCGCAAACGCGTTCGCCGCCACCGACGCGTGCGGGTGGGGTCGTCCCGTTCGAGCCACTGCTCCAGACCGGGTGGGTTTGGAATTTTACCTGGTAGATGGGTACGAAACGACTGCACGAACGAGATATGCTTGTCGAACTTGGTCGAAATAAGTTGATTCAACGCAAAGATTAACATCGGTCCTCGGTAGACGTACGCCCATGAGAGGCGACGGCAAAGCGAGTCCGGAGAGCGGTTCGACCGCCGAACGTCACGGACGGGGATACGCATGGAACTCGAACTCACACTGAACGGCGACGACGCAACGCTCACCGTCGCGCGGTCGGCGTCGCTGCTCGACGCGCTCCGTCGGGCGGGGTACACCGGGGCGAAGCGTGGCTGTGACACCGGCGACTGCGGGTTCTGTACCGTCCTCGTCGACGGCGACCCGGTGAAGTCGTGCGTCCAGCCCGCCGTGCGGACCGACGGTGCGGCGGTCGAGACCGTCGAGGGGCTGGGGAGCCAAGACGACCTCCACCCGATCCAGGCGGCGTTCGTCGACAACGCGGCCCTCCAGTGCGGTTTCTGTATCCCGGGGATGATCATGCGGACGAAGGGGCTCCTCGACGCGAACCCGGACCCCGACGAAGGGGAGATCCGGGAGTCGCTCTCGGGGAACCTCTGTCGGTGCACCGGCTACGAGCGGATCCTCGACGCCGTGGACGACGCCGCGGGTCGGCTGGCGCGCACGGACGACGTCGCGGCCGACGGCGGCCGTCCGGTCCCGGAGAGACGGTCGTGTGCCGGCCCTGCCCCCGGCGGTGAACAGGAGTGAGCCGGACCGACGATCCCGACGACGGACGAGCCGGCGAACTCCCACCCGACGAAGCCGAGCGCGATGCAGGGGCAGACGCGGCTGACGACCCGGCCGGGGGGGAGTACGCCACGGTCGCGAGCCGCGAAGAGAAGGTCGACGCGCGCTCGATCGTCACCGGGGACGCGCGGTACACCGCCGACTACGCCGGCACCGTCCCGGACCTCGCCGAGGCCGCGGTGCTCCGTTCGGCGGTCGCACACGGCGTCGTCACGGAGATCGACACGAGCCGGGCCGCGGAGATGGACGGCGTCTACGCCGTCATCACGCCCGACTCGCCGTCGGTCCCGGACCGCCCGTACACGTCGGCGGGCCAGTCGTACCCCGAGCCGTCGCCGTGGGACCTGCACGTCCTTCGGAGGCGCGTCCGGTACGTCGGCGACCCGATCGCTGCCGTCGCCGCCGAAGACACCGCGACCGCCCGCGCGGCCGTCAGGCGGATCGACGTCACCTACGAGGAGTTCGACGCCGTCTTCAGCCCCGAGGCGGCGATGGCCGACGGCGCGCCGCGGCTGCACGACGCCGACGAGGTCGAGAACGTCCAGCCCGGTGCCGACTACGAACGGAACGTCGAGGCCCGCGTCGCCGGCGAGATCGGCGACGTCGACGCGGCGTTCGAGGCCGCGGCCGCTCGGCCGGACCGGACCGTCGTCGAGACGGAGTGGGAGACGCCACACCAGTCCCACTGCGTACCCGAGCCCCACACTACGATCGCCCGTCGCGACGAGGACGACCGCTACCACCTGGTGACGAGCACACAGGTCCCCTGGCACGTGCGCAGGCAGTTAGCCCACCTGTTCGACGTCCCCGTCCGGGACGTCCGGGTGACGAAACCCCGGATCGGTGCCGGCTTCGGCGGCAAGCAGTCGATGGTGATCGAACCGATCGCGCTCGCGCTCGCGCTGGCCGCCGACCGGCCGGTCAAACTGGAGGCGACCCGCACCGAGGAGTTCCACGCGATGCGGCTCCGCCGCCCCTCGCGCGTCACGGTGCGGAGCGTCGTGACCGACGAGGGCGATCTGGAAGCGCTCGACGTGTCGGTCGTGACGAACTCCGGGGCATACGGTCCCCACGGGATGACCGCGAGCGGGGCCGTCGGCAAGAAGCCGCTGCCGCTGTACACCCACACGCCGAACGTCCGCCTCGAGGCGACGGCCGTCCACACGAACCTGCCCGTCGCGGGCGCGATGCGCGGCTACGGCGCGCCACAGGGCCACTTCGCGATCGAGGGGCACATGGACGAGGTGGCCCGCGAACTGGGGCTGGACCCCATCGAGTTCCGCTCGCGCAACCTGATCGGCGAGGGGGACCTCGACGTCGCCTCGAAGATCCTCGACCCGGGCGAGGGCCACGGCCGGCGGATCCGTTCCTGTGGGCTGGACGAGTGCATCGACCGGGGGAAAGACGCGATCGGGTGGAACGACGTCGATCAGCCCGAGGAGGACCATCTCCACCGCGCCTGCGGCGTCGCGCTGGCGATGCAGGGCAGTGGCATCCCCGGCGACGAACTCGGGGCCGCCCACATCAGGATGAACGAGGACGGCTCGTTCGTTCTCCAGACCGGCGCTGTCGACATCGGCCCTGGGGCCGACACCGCGATGGCACAGATCGCCGCCGAGGTGTTGGGTGCCCGCCCCGCGGACATCGTCGTCCAGCCGTCGGACACGGACGTCTCGCCGTTCGACTACGGCGCGTACGCCTCGTCGACGACGTACGTCACCGGGCAGGCAGTAAAGAAGGCCGCCGAGGACGCGCGCGAGCAGTTGTTCGGGGTCGCCGCGCGACTGCTGGACGAACCGGCCGACGCGCTCACCGCCCGCGGCGGGGCCGTGCGCTCCGAGCGGACGGGCGAGTCGGTTTCGCTCGAGGCGATCGGCTACGAGTCCATCTACGGCGACGACGTGCGCGCGCAGGTGATGGGGCAGGCGAGCCACAGCACGGACGAGTCACCGCCGCCGTTCGGCGCGCAGTTCGTCGACGTCACCGTGGACGAGCGGACCGGGGAGTTCGAGATCCACGACCTCGTGTTCGCCGTCGACTGCGGCGTCGCGATCAATCCGGACCTCGCGGCGGGACAGGTCACGGGCGCGATGCACATGAGCTACGAGCTGGCGGTCGGCGGCGGGCTCTCGTTCGACGACGAGGGGGCTCCCGAGGTGTGCGGGTTCCGCGACTACGGCATGCCGCGGACGGACGACCAGCCACCCCTGACGCCGATCCTCGTCGAGACGCACGAACCGACCGGCCCGTTCGGCGCGAAGTCCGTGGCGGAAGTCCCGACCAACGCCGTCCCACCGGCGCTGAGCAACGCGATCCGCCGCGCCGTCGGCGTCCGCGTGAGCGACCTGCCGATCACCCCGGAGAAAGTGAACGCGGCGCTGGACACACAGTGACGCCGTCGCCCCGTCTCTCGTGTCGCGACCGTGCCCGCGGTCGACCCACGGCGACCGCCACCGCAACCGACACCGCCGCCCCGGGAGCGCCGCGGTGAGCGACACCGTCGACCTCCTGGTCAGGGGGACGGTCGTCGACGTCACCGCCGGGACTCTGAAAGAGCGGGCGGTCGCCGTCGACGACGGCACCGTCGTCGGGTTCGGGGAGCATCCGGCCGACCGGGTGCTGGAGGCGGCGTACGTGACGCCCGGCCTCGTCGACGCACACACGCACGTCGAGGCGGCGATGGTCACGCTCCCGCAGTACGGCGCGGCGGTTGTGCCACACGGCGTGACGAGCGTCGTCCACGACCCACACGAGATCGCCAACGTGCTGGGACCCGAGGGCGTCCGGGCGTTCTGTGCCGACGCCGAACGAACCCCGCTGAAACCCCGGCTGACCGTGCCGTCGTCGGTGCCGGCGACGGACCTCCAGGACGCCGGGAGCACCGTCGACGCCGCCGCGGTCGCGGAGTTACTCGAGATGGACCGGGCGGTCGCGCTCGGCGAGGTGATGGACCTCCCTGGCGTGCTCGACGGCGACGACGAGATCCACGCGAAGATCGCGGCCGCACGCGACCACGGCGTGACGGTCGACGGCCACGTCCCCGGCGTGACCGACCCGTCGTCGCTGGCAGAACTTGCCCGTCACCTCGACACCGATCACGAGAGCGTCACGCTGGCGGAGGCGCGGGCCAAGGCCGACGCCGGCTTCCGGCTCTTCCTCCGGGAGGGCTCGACGAGTCGGAACCTCGCGGCGCTCGTCGACCTCGTCGACGAGGTCGACACTCGGCGCCTCTCGCTGTGCACCGACGACCGGAACGTGGTCGACCTCCACGAGCGGGGCGGGATCAACGTCGCCGTCGAGCGGGCGATCGAACTGGGCGTCGACCCCGTCACGGCGGTCCAGATGGCGACGCTGCACACGGCCGAGGCGTACGACCTCCCGTTCGGCCGCATCGAACCCGGCGCGCCCGCGGATCTCGTGCTCCTCTCGGCTCTCGACTCGTGGGCCGTCGAGCACGTCGTCGTCGACGGCGTCGTCGATCCGACGGCCGACGCCGATCCGCCGACGGGGTCGGCGGTCGCCACGGAGACCGTCACGTTCGATCCCGTGACGCCGTCGGATCTGGCGATCGAACACGACGGGTCGGGCCCGGTCACGGTGCGCGTCGCGTCCGTCGTCGGGAGCTTCCGTACCGAGGAGACACGCGCGTCGGTGCCCGTGGACCCGGTCGGCGCGTCGGCGGGAGCTGGCGTCCTCGCGGCCGATCGCGACGCGGACGTCCTGCCGATGGCCGTCATCGAACGCCACGGCGGGCCCGGCACCATCGGTCGTGGCTTCGTTCACAACCTCGGGCTCGACCGAGGGGCCATCGGAACGACCGTCGCCCACGACGCACACAACTGTCTCGTCGCCGGCGTCACGCACGGCGCGATGGCCCGGGTCGCGAACCACCTGCGGGACGTCGGCGGCGGCATCGCCGTCTTCGACCCCGCGACCGACGGCTTCACGACCCTCCCGTTGCCGGTGGCCGGCCTCGTCGCGGCCGCCCCGGTCGACGAGACGGCTCGCTCGTTCGCGGCCGTCGTCGACGCGGCGGCCGACATCGGGCTGTCCGTTCCCGGGGGGCTGCTCGAACTGACGTACCTCGCGCTGGAAGTCATCCCGGCGCTTCGCCTGACGAACAACGGGCTCGTCGACGTCGCGGCCGGCGAGTACGTCGACGTGGTCGTCTGACTCTTTCCTGGCAAAGGGCTATGAGGGCACGGCTTCCTGGTCTCTTATGGACGTCGTTCGATTCGAAGAGCTGGGGCTGGACACCGTCGAGCAGGACACCGAGGGAGCACGCTGGCGGGCGGGGTTCCCGTTCAGCCCGGACCGCCCCGGCGAGACGACCGGCGACGCGGCGGACTGCACGGTGGTCTACAACGAACTCGACCCCGGCAGCCGTCTCGGCCGCCACCGCGACGGGAATGAGGAGCTCCTGTTCGTCCTCAGCGGGACCGTCGAGACCAGCGTCGACGGGACGACCACGACGGTCGACGCCGGGTCGCTCGCGGTGATCCCGGCCGGTGAGCCACACGCGGTGCGGAACGTCGGGTCGACGCCGGCGCGGCTGGTCGGCGTCTTCGGGTCGACGACGGTCGACTCCGCGTTCGAGTCCGACCCGACCGTCGCGGACGGGGCAGACAGGGTGGACGACAGATAACTCACCGAGCCGTGACGTGGCTCACCCGTCGCCCCACGAGCGCCCCTCGAACGCCTCGCGGGCGCGGCGGTACACCTCGTCGGTCCGCACGGTGGTCACGTCGCCGTCTTCGACGACCACTCGGCCGTCGACCATGGCGAACACGACGTCAGATCCGGTGGCCGCGTAGACGAGGTACGAGTGGACGTCGTGCAGCGGCACGCCGCGGCTGGTGTCGGTCCGGAGACCGACGAGGTCGGCCTTCCACCCCGCTTCGAGCCGGCCGACGCGGTCGAACCCTGCCGCCCTCGCGCCGTTTCGCGTCGCCATCCGGAACACCGTCTCTGCGGGCAGCGTCCGCGGGTTCTCGTGGGCGACCTTCTGGAGGAGCGTCGCCTGGCGCATCTCGGCGAGCGGGTCGAGCGTGTTGTTCGCCGGCGCGCCGTCGTTGCCCAGCGCGACGTTGATCCCGCGGTCGAGGTAGTCGACGATCGGGGCGATGCCCGCGCCGACCTTCATGTTCGACGACGGGCAGTACGTCACGTGCGTCCCCGTCTGGGCGAGGAGTTCGCGCTCGCGCTCGTCCGTCAGGATCACGTGCGCGAGGACGACGTCCTCGCCCGTGAGGCCGACCTCGTGGAGCCACTCGACGTCGCCCATGCCGCGTTCCTCGGTGACGTCGTCGATGACGGACGCGTGTTCGCTGGCGTGGGTGTGGATCCGGACGCCGTCGTATCTGTCCGTGAGCTCGCGCGCGCCTCGGAGACAGCTCTCCGAACAGGTCGGGGTGAACCGCGGGGTGACGGCGTAGCGGAGCCGGTCGTCGAACGCGCCGTGGTAGCGCTGGATGAGCCGTTCGGACTCGGCGAGCGCCACCTCGGTGTCCTCACGGAGCCCCTCGGGCGCGTTCCGATCCATCAGCACCTTCCCGAGCACGCCGCGGATTCCCATCTCTCCGGCGGCCTCGAACGCTCGCTCGGAGTGCGCAACCGAGAGGTGGTCGACACAGCAGGTCGTCCCGTGGGCGAGCAGTTCGACGTAGCTCAGCGTCGACGCCAGCGCCAGTTCGTCGGCCGTCATCCCGGCCTCGATCGGGAGGATGTGGTCGTCGAGCCACTCGAACAGGTCGGTGTCGTCCGCGAGCCCTCGGCCCGGGCTCTGGACGGAGTGGACGTGCGTCTGGACGAAGCCCGGGCAGACGACGTCGAACGCGCGGCGTGCATGCTCCGGGTACCGATCCACGACGTCGGCCGCCGGTCCCACGGCCTCGATCTCGTCCCCGTCGACGACGACCGCCCCGTCGTCGAGCACCGTCTCGGCGTCGACGACGACGGTCCCAGTGAGGAGCATCTACAGCGGTCCCTCGACCGCCGTGTCCTCGGGCCCGAACGGGGTCTGGAACCAGACGGAGAAGACGTACGTGTCCTCGACCCTCGCGAGCACCCGGAGCGACTGCACCCCGAGCGTGATCGACGTCCCCCGACCCGGCGTCGTGATCGCGAGGGCGTCGCCGGCCGGCGTCGTCACGTCGCGGACGAACACGTGTGAGTACTCGCTCGACACCGAGAGCGCCCCGTCGGCCTCGGCGGTCACGACGGGTTGTTCCGTGTCCCCGTCGGCCGTGGCGGCCGGGTCGGTCGCGACGGCGGTGTCGGAGCCGAGCAGGTCGTCGACCGCCGCCCGGTCGCGCTGCCACGACAGCCCCTCGAGCAAGAGCGCGTCGAGGCTGACACGCGCGTCGCCGCTGTCGATCGCCAGCCGCTCGCCCTTCGAGACGAGTTTCCTGACCGTGACCGTCGCGTCGCCGTCCGTGAGCCGGCGTTCGGCGACCGTCCGCGTCTCCCCGATGGTGTGGTCGTCGGCCATGGTTAGAGGAGCGGGAGGGTCAGGTTCTTCGTATTCAAGATCGCGTGGTCGAGGTAGACGGTTCGGTGGCCGATGGTGAAGCCGTCGTCCCCCCGCCGGAGCACGGTGTGTCGCTGTGCGGAGAGCAGGTCGTGATCGGCCGTGTCGCCGTAGCTCCGGAACACGTGCTGGTTGTTGGCGACCGTCAGCTCCTCGTCGGTCGCCTCAAGCACCCGCACGTTGCCGATGACGTGGCGGATCCGCGACCGCGGGTTCTCCGACCAGGCGTACTCCTTCGCCAGCCGGCCGACCCGCTCGCGGATCATCTCGTAATCCTCGCGCAGGTAGTTCGTCTCCTCGCTGAACGTCGGGCGCTCCGATCCCGGGTGGCGTGCGACACGGACCGGCACTTCGAGCAGGACGTCTTCGTCGAGCAGGTCGAGCCACGCCTCGAGCGCGAACGTGTCGAGCAGCTCCGCCTCGCGGGAGAGGAACTGCTCGACGGCGTGCTGTGTCTCCACGTCCACGGTCGTCTCCGGCGACACCGGACTCACGCCTCGCCCTCCGTCGTCGGCTCCGCGTCCGGGTCGCCCGTCGCCCCCTCGCGCATCAGCTCGTACCACGACCGCAGGATCGTTCGGGAGTTGCGCTCGTCGAAGTACAACCCCTTCGTGGTCACCTCGGCGGGGCCGTGGAGGGGGTCGTCGACAGTCTCCACCTCGTCGGTCATCGCGCCCAGCCCCTGTTGCATGTTGCCTCGTGTGTCGCGCAGTTCGTGCGTGACCGCGCCGCTGCTGTCGGAGATCCCCTCCCAGATGGTGAGGTCGTCGGACTCGAACGCGCCACCGGGGCTGAGGCTCTCCCAGCCGCGGTGAGAGTCGGCGAGGAAAGAGTCGTCGTCGGCGAACTCCCGCGGGACGAGCCACCAGCTCGTGGTCTCGGTCGTCCCCGGGCCGCGCGGGTTCCACTTCCGGATACAGGCCCACGGCCCGCCCCAGCCGCCCGACTGGATGCCGTGGATGATCGACATGTTGGGAAAGACCGTCCCGAAGTGGAACACGGAGCGACTGAACAGCTCCCGCTGTGCCGCCGAGAGGTCGGGGTGCAGACACTCGCCGATCCCGTCGGGATAGCCCATGAACGTCCCCGGTTCCTCGGAGAGGTAGTAGCCCATCGAGTGGCGGTCGGTGCAGGCGAGATACGACGCCGCCGGGAAGTCGGTGAGTTCCTCCCACGGTCCCTTGGCGAGGGTTTCAGTTTCGAGCCCCGCCTGGTGGGTCGTGAGGACGTGGTACGAGTCGCCGGAGAAGTTGTCCGCCGACGTCTTCCAGTCGTGGTCGGACTCCCAGCGGTGGGGTTCGCCGACGACCGTCATGCCTCTCTCGGTCGTGCCGAACAGCACGTCGAGATACCAGGTGAAGTCGCCGAGGTACGCCTCCAGCGACGGGCCCTCCTCGGCGATCCGACCGAAGATCAGCCCCTGATACGTCTCCAGACACGCCTCCTCGAGCGTGATCTCCTCCTCGTCGAGGTCCTGATACGCCTCCTTCATATGGGGCATCCCCTGGAGTGTCCCGTCGTTCCTGTACGTCCACCCGTGATACGGACACCGGAAGTGCGAGGTGTTGCCGTTCTCGGCGGTACAGAACTGCGCGCCGCGGTGCATACAGCTGTCGAGAAAGGCGTGTAGTTCCCCCCGTTCGTCCCGCGTCAGGATGAACGGGTCCTCGCCGATGTACCGGCGGGCGTAGTCGCCCGGCTCCCCGAACTCCGAGACGTGCCCGAGATACACCCACGCCCGCCCGAAGATCCGCCGCAGCTCCAGGCGGTACAGCGCCGGGTTGTTCGTGATGGCCAGCGGATACCGGCCGGATTCGAGCGCGCTCCCCGTTCGTTCGATAATTCGCTCTGTCGCTTCCTGTTCGTCACGCGTATGCGGCCCGCTCATCTACGAGTGACTGTCAAACCCCGCGATACTAACAGTTGTGTCTACCACAATCGGCGGGTCGCGGTGCGTGACCGGGGCCCGCCCCGGCCAGCCGGCGCACACTACCTGTGTGTGGCGACGGCTTCGATCTCGATGGCGGCCCCGTCGGCGATCCGCTGCACTTCGATCGCCGTTCGCGCCGGGGGAGCCGCGTCGAAAAAGGAGCGGTACGCCGCGTTCATGCCGTCGAACTCGTCGATATCGGTCATGTACACCGTCGTCTTGAGGACGTCGTCCATCCCGAGGGTCTCCTCGGCGAGGATCCGCTCGACGTTCGCCAGCGACTGTTCCGTCTGCACCTCGATGGGTTCGTCGGCGAGGACGTCGCCCGCCGGCGTGATCGGGATCTGTCCGGCGGTGAACAGGACCCGTCCGTCCGTCGCCCCGTGGCTGTAGGGGCCGAGGACGTCCGCGTTCTCCGTCGCGTCGATCGTTCGTCTCACGGGCGGACCACGGACGGCTCCGGGTTAAACACTCGCCGCGACACACGGAGTGACCACGGTCGTCGGCAGGGGCGTCGACACGAGATGTGGCCCGGGCGGCATCGGGAGGCGATGTGGTTCGGCTGACGGCGACGGTCCCCGATCAGGAGCTGGGTACCTCGCCGTTGATGCCCTCGACGTAGCTCTGCATCTCGCCGAAGAGGAACGAGTCGGACTCGCCCTCGAACTGCGTCCCCTGCCAGACCGTCCGGTCGCCGGCGACGAGTTCTTCTTGGTACGACTCGACCTCGCTCACGACGCTGTCGGGGACCTGCGGACCGAAGTCGTCGACGCCGACGACGCCGGCGTCCAGCCCCTCCCAGTACGCGTCGGAGCTCCAACTGCCGTCGTTGATGGCCTGCAGCGTCGGCGCGTAGAACTCCTCCCAGTTGAACAGCGCCGAACTGCCGTACCAGTCGCCGCCGGCCTCGGCCATCGAGGTGGTGTAGGTGAACGCCCAGGCCTCGTTCTCCGCGGCGGTCTGGGTCGCCGCGGTCGTCGTCTGGTGGTTGTTGATCACGTCGGCCCCGTCGCTCGTGAGGGCGTTGACCGCCTGCGTTACGGCCGGCGGGTCCACCCACGCGTTCGTCCACCTGACGTCCGCGGTCACGTCGGGGTTGACGGTCCGCGCGCCCTGGACGAACGCGTTGATCTGCCGGACGAGTTCGGGGATGGGGAACGCCGCGACGTACCCCAGCTGGTTCGTCTCGGTCAGGAGGCCCGCGGCGACCCCGCACAGGTACCGCGCCTGGTAGAGCCGGCCGTAGTACCGGCCCATGTTCTCCATCGTCTGAAAGCCCGAACAGTGCTCGAAGACGGTGTCGGGGTGGTCGGGAGCCATGCTCGCCATCGGGTCCATGTACCCGAACGTCGTCCCGAAGATGACGTCCATCCCGCTGGCGATGTACTGCTCCATGACCCGCTGGACGTCGCCGGGGGCGACCGCCTCCGAGAACTCCGTCTCGAGCCAGTCGAAGCGGTCGGTGACGGCCTGGCGCGCGTCCTCGTGGGCGCGATCCCAGCCGACGTCGCCGACCTCGGCCTGGTAGATGAACGCCGCCCGCACGCCGTCGCCGCCGGACGACCCGCCACTGCCGGACGAGTCAGTCCCGCTCGACGTGGAGCCGCCGGACGTCTCGGTCCCGTCCGACGTGGAGCCGCCGGACTCGCCGGAGCCCCCGGAACAGCCGGCGAGCCCGAGGGCCCCGGCGAGTCCGGCTGTGGTCTTCAGTGCGTTCCGTCGCGTGAGTGTCTCTCTCGTCATTGTTGATCCATTATTGTGTATGACTTCGGCTACTGAGGACTACAATCGTCCACCGAGTAGCGCGTTTTTGTGTTACATAGACACCTTATTTCACAGGAACATAAACATTCCCGATACGGCGTGTTTTTCGAGACCGGCGTCGTCAGCAGTCGTGTCGGCCGCCCACGACTGTCCGGACCGATCGCCCCCACTCCGCGCGTCGTGTCGGCGTCTGCCACGTCGGCTCCGGACGGGTGGGCGCTCTCGGGGCCCGTCGGAATCAGTCGGACTCGCGGCTGTACGACTCCACCAGCGCCGACGGCTGTGCGAGTTCGCGGTTCTCCGCGCGTACGACGGTGACGACTAACACGAGCAGGGTCGCCAGGTAGGGGTACGTCGACATGATCGTCGGGTTCATGACGAAGTCGATGACGGGGTTGAAAAGCGACGCAAAGGGCGTCCCCGCCGCGAGGGTCAGATCGAGCGCCTGCGAGTACAGCTGCAGCGCGTTGAACAGGCCGAACAGGTACGCCCCGAGGAGGATGCGCTCGGGCCGCCACCGCGCGAAGATGACGAGCGCGACCGCGATCCACCCGCGGCCGGCGGTCATCCCCGCCGACCAGATCTGGTTGAACGCCAACGAGAGGTGTGCCCCCGCCGCGCCGGCGAACGCCCCACCGACGATCACGGCCAGGTAGCGCATGCGGTAGACGTCGACGCCCATCGTGTCCGCCGTCTCGGGGTCCTCGCCCACGGAGACGAGTTCCAACCCGAGGTTCGTCCGGTAGAGGAACAGCCAGACGCACGGCACGAGCAGTAGCGCGGCGTAGTCGGTCACGGTGCTCTGAAAGAGCGCCGGCCCGACGATCGGGATCCCCACGAGAACCTCGCCGACGAACGGGATGGTGCGCTCGGGGAAGCCCGAGATGGAGTTGCCGGAGTAGCTGTTTCCGAAGTACGTCGTCAGCCCCGTCCCGAGGAGCGTCAGCATGATCCCGCTGACGGCCTGGTCGGAGTTGAGCGAGATACAGAGGAAGGCGTGGACGAGCGACAGCAGCCCGCCGGCGATGATGGCGACGCCCAACCCGAGCCAGTAGCTGCCGGTCACGACGGTGGTGACGAAACCCGACAGCGCGCCGACGAGCATGATCCCCTCGACACCCAGGTTGAGCACCCCGGCCCGCTCGCTGATGAGTTCGCCCAATCCGGCGAGGATGAGCACGGTGCTCGCGTTGACCGTCGCGTTCGCCAGCCCCGCGAGGAGGCCGGCCATCAGAGCTCACCCTCCGGCTCCGCCCGCGCGGCGGCCTGTGGCTCCGGGCCGGGCTTTCGACCGACCGAGAGCGCCACGCTGTAGCGCTTGAAGAACTCGGCGGTGATCAAAAAGAGGATGATGAGCGCCTGGATGACGTCGACGATGGCGGCGGGGACGCTCATGAGCGTCTGGACGCTCGACCCGCCGACGAAGATCACGGCGAAAAAGAGCGCGGCGAGCAACACCTGAAACGCGCCGTTGCGGCCGAGCAGGGCGATGGGGATCGCGGTGAAGCCGTACCCCGGCGCGAAGAAGGCGCGCAGCCGCGTCTGGACGCCGGAGATCTCGCTGATGCCGGCGAACCCGGCGAACGCCCCGCCGACCATGAGCACGAACAGGTAGATCTTCGAGGTGCTCATCCCGGCCTGTTCGGCCGCCTCGTCGTTGGCCCCGATGAAGGTGATCTCGAACCCCAGCCGGGTGTGGTTGACGAGCAGGTACGTCAGCGCGACGAAGACGACGGCGAGGAGCACCCCGACGGGGAGCCCGACGCCGGGGACGGTCGGCAGTTGCCCGGCGACCGGGAGCTGTGCGGTCTGCGGGAAGTTCGCGCCGGGAGCCTGCATCGGCCCCCGGACGACGTAGTTCTTGATGTCGGCGGCGACGAAGGTGAACAACAGCGTGGTGATGATCTCGTTGATGCCCCAGCGTGCGCGGAGCCACGCTGGCACGGCGATCCAGAGCGCGCCCGCGGCGCCGGCTCCGACGAACATCAGCGGGAGGAGCCCGATCATCGGCAGCGACACGTTCAATCCGATCCAGGTCCCGACGACCGCGCCCATGAACAGTTGGCCCTCCGCGCCGATGTTCCACAGCTGCGCTTTGAGCGGGAGGTAGACCGCCAGCCCCGCGAAGATCAGCGGGACGGCCTTGGCCACCGTCTCGGTGAGACCGAACTCCGTCGTGACCGTCTGGACGAACATGACCTCGTAGGCGGCGAGCGGGCTCACGTCCAGCGCGACCAGCGCCACGGCACTCACCGCGAGGGCCGCCAACACGGTGAACACGGGCGTCCCGTACACCATCCACCGCGGGACCTCCTCGCGGGCCGTGAGTTCGACGTCGACCTGCATCACGACCCGTCCCCGCCGCCGTCGGCCGCGACTTTCGCGTTCGGCGTCGGCTGGCTCCCGCCTTCGCCGCCGTTCATCTCCAGGCCGAGGCGGCGACGGTCGGCCGCCTCCGGCGTCGTCTCGTGGACGAACTCACCCTCGTAGATGACCAGGATGCGGTCGCTGAGGTCCATGATCTCGTCTAAGTCCTCCGAGAGGAGCAACACGCCCGTCCCCCGGTCGCGTTGCTCGATGAGGCGTTTCCGGATGAACTCGATCGCGCCGACGTCGACCCCGCGCGTCGGTTGGCTGGCGACGAGCAGATCGGGGTCGCGGTCCATCTCCCGTGCGAGGATCAGCTTCTGCAGGTTCCCGCCGGACAGTTCGCCGGCCCGGGCCGCCGAGACGTCGTCGACCCCGCGGACGTCGAACTCCTCGACGAGCGTCTCGGCGTACGCGGCCGTCGACTCGTAGTCGAGGCGGATGCCCTCGCCAAACTCCGTGCTCTTGTACCGCTTCAACACCGCGTTGTGCATGACCGAGAGCGTCTCCGCACAGCCGGTCCGGTGTCGGTCCTCGGGGACGAACGACACGCCGGCGTCGATGAACGCGCGCGGCGGGGCCCCCGTCAGCTCCTCGCCGCCGACGCTGATCGATCCGGCCGTGGCCTCGCGGACGCCGACCAGCGTCTCCGCCAGCTCCATCTGTCCGTTCCCGCTGACGCCCGCGACGCCGACGATCTCCCCCTCGTGGATCGTCAGGTCGACCCCCGAGAGCGCCTCGATCCCGCGCTGGTCGTCGGCGTGCAGGTTCGACGCTTCGAGCACCGACTCGCCGGCCGTCACGGCCGCCTTGTCGACGTCGAACAGCACCTCCCGCCCGACCATCATCCGGGCGAGGCCGTCGCGGGAGACGTCGGCTGTCTCGACCGTCCCGACCCGCTCGCCGTCCCGCAGGACGGTCACGCGGTCGGTGACCGACTCGACCTCCTTGAGCTTGTGCGTGATGATGATGATCGACAGCCCGCGTTTCGCCAGCCGCCGGAGCGTGTCGAAGAGCCGTTCCGCTTCGGTCGGCGTGAGGACGGCCGTCGGCTCGTCGAGGATCAGCAGGTCGACGTCGCGGTACAGCGCCTTGAGGATCTCCACGCGCTGGCGCTCGCCGACGTCGAGTTCCCACACCGGCGCGCCCACGTCGATGTCGAAGCCGTACTCGTCGGCGAGCGACTGGATCTTCGCTTCGGGCGCGTCGAGCCCGAGCGTGAACCGAGCGGCGAGCCCCCGCACCAGCGGGTTCGAGGCGACCGACCCGAGCAGTCCGTCGGCCGTCGCGTCCTCCCTGAACGGCCCGCTGGGCTCGCGCATGCCGAGGACGATGTTCTTCGAGACCGACAGCCGCGGGATGAGCTTGAAGTGCTGGTGGACCATCCCGATACCGGCGTCGATCGCGTCCTGCGGTGAGGCCATCTCGACGCGCTCGCCGTCGACGTAAATCTCGCCGCTGTCGGCCGAGTACAGCCCGTAGAGGACCTTCATCAGCGTGCTCTTGCCGGCCCCGTTCTCCCCGAGCAGCCCGTGGATCTCCCCCTTCCGGACCGACATCGAGACGTCGTCGTTCGCGACTACCCCGGGAAAGGTCTTCGTGACGTGTTCCAACCGGACGAAATCGTCCTTACTCATGATCTGTCGTTGTCCAGTACGCTCGGCCCATTAATATATAAGTCCTGCCACATTGGCGGATTTGGCGGGGAATGTTCTACCTTTCACTCTCTCTGCTCCCGGTTCGTCAAATCCGACGCGGCCGGTCGGTCCCGCGGGCGCTCGATCGGCGTTCGATCACTTCGGGACCGCGCGCGGCCCCGAAGATCGAACGTCACTCCGCATCCGACTGTCCGAATGTTTATTTCTGTCGGACATAACACCGGCTGTATGAACCGAACTCGGTGCCGCGGAGGACTCCTCGACAGCCGGACGCCCGCACTCCCCGAGGGGGCCGAATGACGGACCTCCTCGTGACCAACGGCCGGGTCGTCACCCAGAACGCCGCCCGCGAGGTGATCGACGACGGGGCCGTCGCCGTCGCGGGCGACGAGATCCAGGCGGTGGGGCCGGCCGAGGAACTCGCGGCCGACGCCGACCGGGTCGTCGACGCTGAGGGCGGGGCGGTGATCCCGGGGCTGGTGAACCCCCACACGCACGTCTCGGACATCCTCCTTCGGGGGTCGTTCGCCGAGGACCGCGGCCTCTTAGACTGGCTCTACAACGTCAAACGCCCCGGGACGCTGGCGATGACGGTCGACGAGCACGCGCTCGCGGCGACGCTGTACTGCATCGAGGCGATCCGGGCGGGCGTGACGACGTTCGTCGAGAACGACACGGAGGTCGTCTGGGACGACTGGTCGACGATCGAGGCCAAACTCGACGTGTACGACCGGTCGGGGATCCGGAACGTCTACGGCGCTGGCATGGTCGACCGCGGTGCGGACCCGGAGTTTCAGGAACTCGTCAGGGACATCCAGGCGCGGGAACCGGGCGTCGACCACCCGCCGCTCGAACTGTTCGTCGAGGAGACCGACACCGTCGTCGACGAGGTTGCGTCGCTGATCGAGACGCACCACGTGCCCGACGGCCGACAGTCGGTCTGGCCCGCCCCGGTCGTCGTCCCGACCACCACGAACCGGTGTTTCAGGGAGGCGTACGCGCTCGCCGAGGAGTACGACGTGATGACGACCGCCCACGTCGCCGAGGCCGAAGCCGAGGAACGCCGCGACATCTCCAGCATCGAGTACCTGCGCAACGTGGGCTACCTCGGCGAGCGCGCCCTCCTGGGTCACTGCGTCCAGATCGACGCCGGTGACGTACGACTCCTAGCGAAGACCGGCACGGCCGTCGCGCACAACTTCATGGCGAACATGCGGCTGGCGACCGGCTTCGCGCCGGTCGTCGCGATGCACGACGCGGGCGTCACCGTCGGGCTCGGCACGGATAACTCGATCCTGAGCGACACGGTCAACCCGCTGAGCGACGCCCGGGCGATGGCCGGCGGCCACAAGGGGTTCCACCGCGACCCCGGAGTCGTCCCCGCCCAGACGGCGTTCGACATGCTCACCATCGACGCCGCGGCGGCGATCGGCCACGCCGACAGCCTCGGGTCGCTGGAGGCGGGCAAGCAGGCAGACCTCGTCGTCGTCGATCTGGACCACCCGCATCTGACCCCCTGCTCGGACCCGGTGTTCACGCTCGTCCACGCCGCCCAGGGGTTCGAGGTCGATACCGTGATCTGCGCCGGCGAGGTCGTCATGGCCGAGCGCGAACTCCGGTCGTTCGACGCGGACGTCGGAGACGTGCTCTCGCGGGCGTCGACGGCGGCGGCTGATCTCGTCGACCGAACCGGCTTCGAGTAGTCGCGGCCGGGCTCAGGGTTTCTGCTGCCGTGCCGCCTCCCGCTCCTCGTCGAGCTCCATCCCGAGGGCGACTTCTCTGCCCCGCCGGCGGATCTCTTCGGCGTCGACGACCGTCACCTCCCCCTCGCGCATGAGGACGTCTCCGTCGACCATGGTGAACCGCACGTCGTCGCCGCGGGCGGCGAAGACGAGATGCGAGAAGACATCGTGGATCGGGACCGACCGGGTCTGGTCTGTGCTCAGGCCGATGACGTCCGCCCGCCAGCCCTCGCGGAGCGCGCCGACGCGCTCGAACCCGGCGGCCTTCGCGCCGTTCAGCGTCCCCATCTCGAAGACGGTCCGGGCCGGGACGGCGGTCGGCTCCAGGCGGTCGACCTTCCCGAGGAGGCTCGCCTGACGCATCTCCGTCAGCGGGTCGAGCGTGTTGTTACACGGCGCGCCGTCGTTGCCCAGCGCGACGTTGATCCCGCGGTCGAGGTAGTCGACGACCGGTGCGACGCCGCTCGCGAGCTTCATGTTCGACGACGGGCAGTGGGTGACGTGCGTGCCCGTCTCGGCGAGCACTTCTCGCTCGCTCTCGTCGGTCCACACGCAGTGTGCTAACACGACGTCCTCGCCCGTGAGGCCGACCTCGTCGAGCCAGTGGACGTTCCGCAGGCCGGTGTCTGATTCGACCGTCTCGATCTCGCCGCGGTTCTCGCTGGCGTGGGTGTGGATCCGGACGCCGTCGTATCTGTCCGTGAGCTCGCGCGCGCCTCGGAGACAGCTCTCCGAGCAGGAGACCGCGAACCGCGGGGTGACGGCGTAGCGGAGCCGGTCGTCGAACGCGCCGTGGTAGCGCTGGATGAGCCGTTCGGACTCGGCGAGCGCCGCCTCGGTGTCCTCACGGAGCGCGTCCGGTGACCGCCGGTCCATCAGCACCTTCCCGAGCACGCCGCGGATTCCCATCTCTCCGGCGGCCTCGAACGCCTCCTCGGCGTGAGCGACCGAGAGGTGGTCGATGCAGCACGTGGTCCCGTTCTCGATCAGTTCGAGGTAGCCGAGTTTCGCGGCGACTGCCATCTCCTCCGCGGAGAGCGACGCCTCCATCGGGAGCACGTAGTCGAACAGCCAATCGAGGAGTTCGGTGTCGTCGGCGATACCGCGGCCGAGGCTCTGGACCGAGTGGACGTGCCCGCCCACGAACCCCGGGAGCAGGAGGTCGTACGAGTGTGTCTCGCGGTCGCCGTAGCGGTCGGCGAGGTCGGCCCGCGGGCCGACGGCCTCGATGCGTGACCCCTCGACCACGACGGCCCCCTCTTCGATCACCGTCTCCGCGTCCGCGACGACCGTCCCTGTGAGCAGCATTCCCCTCCCACGTTACCGGTCGCCGATGAAAAGCTTCCGCTCGCAACACCGCCGCGGCACACCCGCCGGCACTGACACGGGGCACGCAGATCGTGTGGCGGCCCGTGTGGCGTCAGGCACGTTTGCGGAGTCCGTAGCGATCCGACGCGCTGCCGGACGGACGTCGAAAGTATGCCGCGGAACAAGGCCTTTTATACAGCCGGACGGAGTATCACCTGGACAATGACGTTCATCTGTCCCCCGACGAGGAGACGACGGAATCGCGGACGGGACGCTCCGGACGCCGACAGACGGAGGTGTCGGTAACGTATGGTCGACGACGCGGCCGACACCGGCCAGCGCACGATGAACTACGGCAAGGAGCACGTCGCCGTCTACCGCACGTACGGGACCCCGCTCGAAGGGGTGCGGACGATCCCCGAGTCGACGTTCGACGGCCGCGACAACGTGCTCTTCGGATTGGAGGCGCGGATCCAGGTCGAGGGTGAGGCGTTCCTCCCCTCGTTCAGCGAGGGCGACAACAGCATGGTCGTCGCGACGGACTCGATGAAGAACTTCGTGCTCCACCACGCCGGGGAGTACGACGGCGCGACCCTCGAGGGCTTCCTCCACTTCGTGGGAGCGCGGCTGTTGGAGACGTACGAACAGATGGAGGCCGTGCGGCTGTCGGCGGACGAACTCCCCTTCGAGGAGCGACCAGTCCCCACGGGCGACGGCTTCGAGGCGAGCGACCTCGTCTTCCGGGTGTCGCACAACGAGGCGGGGTTCGGCGACGTCTCGCTCGTCCGGAGCGACGACGGGCCGGTCGTCGACGACCACGAGAGCGGCGTCACGGAGATCGAACTGGTGAAAGTGAAGGACAACTCCTTCACCGGCTACGTTCAAGACGAGTACACGACCCTGCCCGAGCGGGAGAACCGCACGCTCTACGTCGCGCTCGACGTCTTCTGGACGTACGCCGAGGCGTCCGACGCGCTCGGCGAGGACCCCGAACGCTACGTCCCGGCCGAGCAGGTGCGAGATATCGCCCAGACCGTCTTCCACGAACACGACGTGAACTCGATCCAGGACCTGATCTACCGGATCGGCCTGCGGGTGCTCGAACGGTTCCCTCAACTCGAAAGCGTCCGCTTCGAGGCGAACAACCGCACGTGGATCAAAGAACGGGACGACCTCGCGGGTGACGGGAAGGTGCTCCGGGAGCCCCCACGGCCCACCGGCTTCCAGCAGTTCTCGATGGACCGCAGCGATCTGGATGGGGAGGACGAGACATGAGCGCGGGGCTGACGACACACGTCCTCGACACGAGCCGGGAGGGGCCCGCCGAGGGCGTCGCGGTGACACTCGACAGGGTAGACGACTCCGGGGGGACAGAGCCGATCGCCAGCGGGACGACGAACGACGACGGGCGTCTCGACGAGCCGCTCCTGACCGGGTCGGAGCTGGAGCCGGGAACGTACGAGCTGACGTTCGACGTCGGTCCCTACTACGAGAAGACCGGCACGGCGTCGACGTTCTTGGAGACGGTCCCGGTGCGGTTCGTCGTCTCGGAGCCCGACGAGCACTACCACGTCCCCCTGTTGCTCTCCCCCGGCGGCTACACGACGTACCGCGGGAGCTGAGCCCGTTGCGGCCGACCGCCCGCCGTTCACCCGCTGGTCGCCGTGACAACTGATAAGACCCGCTCACCACAACCGACACACCATGCCGACAGCCGACGACGAAAGACGATGACCGAGCGAGTGGTACGAGCCGACGTCGATCGCCTCCGGCGGGACATCGAGACCAACGCGCAGTGCGGCGCCGTCGCGACAGACGAGGGCGTGGGGCGGACGGTGCTCCCGGGGACCGAGGCGAACCGCAGGGCCCGGGAGCTTCTCGTCGACCGCATGATCGTCGCGGGACTGGACGTGACCGTCGACACCGTCGGCAACGTCGCCGGGACGTGGCGGCCCGACGGCTGTGACCCCGGGACGGCTCCCGTCGCGGTCGGGAGCCACCTCGACTCCGTCCCGAACGGCGGCATCTTCGACGGCCCGTTGGGTGTCTACGCCGGGCTCGAAGCGGTCCGGGCGATGCAGGACGCCAGTCTGTCCCCGGCCCGTCCGATCCAGGTCGTCTGCTTCACCGGCGAGGAGGGGACCCGGTTCGCCGACGGCGTCCTCGGCTCGTCGGTTGCCGCCGGCGTGCTCGACGTCGAGACGGCGCTCGACCGCTCGGACGGGAGCGAGACCCTCCGCGAGACGCTTTCCGACATCGGCTTCCACGGCGAGGGCCGCCTCGACGCGAGCGAGTGGCACGCGTGGCTGGAGCTCCACGTCGAACAGAGCGATCGGCTCGAACGACTCGACACGCCGGCCGGCGTCGTCACGACTATCACGGGCACGAGTCGTCTCCGCGGGACCATCGAGGGAACGCCCGACCACACCGGATCGACGTCGATGACGGAGCGGACGGACGCGCTCGCGGCCGCCAGCGAGTTCGTGCTCGCGATGGAGGAGGCCGCACGGAGCGCCCCCGACGCCACCGAGACGACCGTCGCGACGGTCGGGGAGCTCACGGTCGACCCGGGCGTCGTCAACGTCGTCCCGGGGCGCGTCGAGTTCAGCGTCGACGTCCGGGACGTCGACGGGACGGTGATCGACGGGCTCGTCGACCGGGCGAGCGCGGAACTCGACCGGATCGAACGGGAACGCGGCGTCACGACGACGGTCACACACCCGTACGAGGTCCCGCCCGTGGAGATGGCCCCCGTCTGCCGCGACGCCCTCCACGACGCCGGGCGGGCGCTCGACCTCGACACTGTCGACCTCCACTCGGGGGCCGGACACGACACGATGCAGGTCGCGGCCGCCACCGACGCCGGGCTGCTGTTCGCGCCCTCGCGCGGCGGCCACTCGCATAACCCGCTGGAGTGGACCGACTGGGTCGACTGTGCCGTCGCGACCGACATCCTTGCGACCGCGCTCGCCTCGCTCGCTGGCGTCGACCACGACGCCGACGCGCGCTCACACCCGAACCACGACTAGTTCCTCCCGACCGGTCGGGCTGGACCTCGTACTCCGTCCGTGGCTCCGCCTTCCCAGTCACACACGGCGTGGCGGTCGCCGCCTCGGAGGCGATGTGCAAAAAGCGAACGGAACGCCAGCGAACCTGCCCGAGCCGAGCGCCGTCGAGGGGCGTTCGAGTTATTGGGCGCCGACCTGCATCGCGCGGTCGACGACGTCCGCGCCGTACATCTCTTCGAGTTCCTCGTGCTGGTCCGGACGGTGCTCGTAGACGTCCTGGAACAGCGCGATCGGAGTCTGTGCGGCCTGGTAGGTCGCCTCGTCCCACATCCGGTCGGCGCTGACCTCGACCTCGACGCCGTCGATGACCAGCGTCGCCGACCGCGTCATCGCGATCGCGCCCTTGCCCGCTTCCTTGGCCGCCTCGAACTCCTCCATCGAGTCGACGATGTCGTCCATGCTCGGGACGTACGCCGTCAGGTTCAGCAGTTCCTCGTGGAGTTCGTCCTTGGCCAGTTCGTGTTCGTCGCCGCCGACGCCCAGCACGTACGTCCCGTCGTCGGTCGTCGCGAGCGTCAGGGCGTCGCCGTCGTACACCTGTTTGCCCTCGACGGCGTCGAGTTCGACCTCGTCGCCGTCGACCTCGACGAGCCACTGCCCGGTCTTCGGCGGGAGCGGGGCGGTGTTGGCCTCGACGACCTGCCCCGGCGTGAGCGACCAGATGCCGAGCATCCCCTTCGCGTGGTTCTCGGTCATCCGGTCGTGGTAGCCCGCCACGTCACGGATGTCGTCGTACGGCCCGTCGACCGCGATCAGGCCCGCCGCGCTGGCACCCCGGGAAGTGTTGTGTCGCAGTTCGGGCCACGGCGGCAGTTCGCCGGTCGGCGTCATCGCCCGCATGTCCTTCGTGTAGTCGACCTCGCCGTCGACGAGCATGAACATTCGCTGGAGGTTGTTCGAGGGCTTGCCCATCTCCGCGCGGAGGTCGCCCATGGCGAGTTCGGCCTCGCCGCTCTCGACGATGACCGACATCGAGAGGCTCCCCTCCTCGAGACCGTGCTCGTTCTCGATGATGGTGAAGAACTCGTCGGCCTTCTTCCAGTCGTCGATGTCGCCCACTTCGGGGATGACGAAGCCGTCGATGTGCTCGACCGCGCCGTTGTCGGGGTCGGCGATCTCGAGCATCTGCTGGAAGCCCTGGTAGCGTGTCGTGGGGCGCTCGCGGTGCCACACCACGCGCGGGTGGATCTCCCCGGGGAACGCCGCGCCGTGTTCGGCGACGACCTCGACGATGTTCTCGACGCCCTCGTCGCGCATCGACGGCGCTGTCGCGTCCTCGTTGTCGGGGATCCACGTGTCCGGGGCCTGCATTCCCCGAAGCTGGGCCGCGCTCCGGAGCATCTTCGCCGAGTCGTCTTCGCCCTCGACGGCGGTCGGGGAAGTGAAGAACGTCCGAACGAACTCGCGCTCGTAGTTTCGGGTCACAGTCATATCGATACTGTATGCCCTCTTGCGACGAGCATTAAAGTTGTGAAACCGTGGATCGTCGCCGCTAGCGCGCCCGCACCGCGCGCGACCGGGTGGAGGCTGTCAGTCGTGGTTGTCAGTCGTCAGTCGTCGGCGGACGCCGGTGCGTCGGGCACGTCGTCCGTCTCGGTCGGTGCGTCGGGCGTGAGCCCGTCGGTGTACTCGGTCGGACCGGTGCCGACGCCGCCGCCGGGGATCACGACGTTGAGGACGAGCGCGGCGATGCCGCCGGTCACGAGCGCGGAGCCGAACAGCGTCTGGACCGCGGCCGGGAACTCCTGGAGGACGGCCGGCTGGAACGCGACGCCGAGGCCGAGCGCCATCGACAGCGCGAGGATCGTCGAGTTGCGGTGGTCGAGCGTGACGTTCTGGGTGATGATCCGCGCGCCCGACGAGAAGATCATCGCGAAGAGGATCAGCGCCCCGCCGCCGAGCACCGCGTCGGGCATCGCCGAGACGACCGCGCCGACCTTCGGGACGAAGCCGAGGACCACGAGGACGACGCCGCCGATCCCCGCGACGTAGCGGCTCGCAACGCCGGTGAAGTTGACGAGCCCGACGTTCTGCGAGTAGGAGGTGTTCGGGAGGGCGTTGAACACCGCCCCGACGACGCTCATCACTCCGTCGGCGAAGAGGCCGCCGCGGAGCTCTCTCCGCGTGGCCTCGCGTCCCGTCGCCGAGACCGTCCCCGAGATGTCGCCGATCGTCTCGATTCCGGTGATGACGTAGAGGAACGCCACGGTGACGCTCCCGTAGCGTATCTCGGACAGTCGGAACAAGATGTGACTGCTGGTGGTGGGTCGGCGTATATCGCGCCCGCTGTCACCCCGACAGAGACGAAAAACAATAGTAGCAAACCTTCCTCGTCAAGCCCAGCGACGTTTGGTGTGTCCCGTTTTGCACGGGTCACTACCAATTGCTACCGAAAGTACGAACGGTTTGTCCTCGATACCGTACAGTACGACGGAGTCGCCGGTCGTGGCTTCCGATCCACCCGTGTGACTTCGTCGCACGGGATCAAATTTCAACGTTTGCATCAAATACCTAATATTCTCGTAGGTATTTTAGCTCGTATCGGATCGATGTCCGTTTTGCATCGGAGACACGGTCGAGACGGATCATCCGTCCACTCCTAACTGCCGCGTATGGCCGCTCCGGACGGCTCCAGCGACGGCCGCACCGGAGCGGTCCCCGGTGCCGCGTACGTCGACCCGCGGCAGTTCGTGATCGAACGGCGTGATTTAAGTAATCGGTCGACAGACGAACGGGAAGCGATGAGCGAACTCACGATCGAGGAACTGAACCGGGCGAACAGGGAGACGTTCGTCGATCTCCTGAGCGGCGTGTACGAGACGTCCCCGTGGGTGGCCGAACGGACCGCCGCGGAGCGGCCGTTCTCCTCGCTCGACGACGTCCACGGCGCGATGCGGGACGCCGTCGAGGAGGCCTCGCGAGCGAAACAGCTCGAACTGCTCCGGGCGCATCCCGACCTCGGCGAGCGGACGGAGATGACCGAGGCGTCACAGGCGGAGCAGGCGTCCGCCGGACTGGACCAACTCAGCCCGGATCAGTACGACGCCTTCCAGCGGCTGAACGACACGTACCGCGAGCGCTTCGGCTTTCCGTTCATCATGGCCGTGAAAGACGAGTCGCCGGACGCGATACAGGACGCGATGGAAACACGGGTCGACCACTCGGAGTCTACGGAGTTTCGGACCGCGCTGGACGAGGTGCACACGATCGCGCGGTTCCGGCTCGAAGCTCTGCTCGGGTCGTGACCGAGTACGCCCCTGGCACTCCGCAGGCGGATGCGTCGCCTGGGTCACGGTGGGTCCCGACGACGAGGTCGCGCTCCGGTCGGTAAACACGGCAGTATTGGCAAATTATATGAACACGTGTCCGCCATAGCGGACGAATGACTGTCGAGACGGTTATCGCGAACGGGACGCTCGTCACCGAACACGGAACCCGGGAGGGGGCGCTCGCGATCGACGAGGGACGCATCGTCGCGGTCGGAAAGCGCGACCGCCTGCCAGTGGCGGACACGGTCGTCGACGCGACGGGGCAGTTGGTCATGCCCGGCGTCGTCGACCCGCACGTCCACGTCGGCGACCACGTCTCCCTGGACACGTACGAGACGGCGTCGAAGGCGGCGGCCCTCGGCGGCGTGACGACGTTCATCGACTTCGCGTGGCAGGGGTTCGACGGCGACGCCGGCCCGGACCCCGAGGTATCGCTGCTCGAGGGCATCGCGGACAAGCGCTCTCGGGCGGCGGCGTCTGTGGTCGACTTCGGCCTTCACGCCGGGCTCCTCCGCGAGGACCCGGCCGCGTTCGACTCGTTCCCCGACCTGGTCGAGGCCGGCGTGACCTCCGTGAAGATGTACACCGCTTACGAGTTCGGCCTGTCGCACGGCTTCATCCGTCGGGCGCTCGATCGACTGGCGGACCACGGGATCGTCGCCCTGTTCCACACGGAGGACGACTCGATCTGTGAGGCACTCACCGAGGAGTTACGGGCGGCGGGACGCACCGACGAGCGGTGGTATCCGCGGTCGCGCCCGGACTACACCGAGGCGATCGCCGCGAACGCCGCCGCCCGCATCGCACGCGAGGTCGGCGCGAAGTACTACGGTGTCCACACCTCGTGCGAAGAGGCGGCCGACGTCCTCGCCGCACACCGCGACGACGGCACGAGGATCCGCGCGGAGACCTGCACGCACTACACGGCCCTCACCGACGAACGGTACGAGTCCGACGGCGCGCTCCCGCGGATCGCCCCGCCGCTCCGGACGGCGGCGGACCGCGACGCGCTGTTCGAGCACCTCCGGCGCGGCAGTCTCCAGGTCGTCTCGACCGACCACGTCGCCCAGTCGGCGGCGACGAAGACCGCGTCGAACTGGTGGGAGGGCCCCTACGGCGCGAACGGCCTCCAGCGGAGCTTGCAGGTGTTTCAGGACGAAGCGGTCGCCGAACGGGGCCTCTCGTACCCGTTCGTCGTCCGCGTGATGTGCGCGAACCCCGCCCGGACGTTCGGTCTGCCGAACAAGGGGACGCTCGACCCCGGGACCGACGCCGACATCGTCCTGTTCGACCCGACCGCGTCCGACGAGATAACCGCCGGAGAAAACGCCTCGGTCGCCGACTACAGCCTGTACGAGGGCCGGCAGGTGACGGGGCGGGTGACGAAGACGTTCGTCCGGGGGGAACTGGTCGCCGACGACGGCGCGGTCGTCGGGACGCCCGGCCACGGCAGGTTCGTCGAGCGAACCGTGCCGGAGTGGACCGCGTGAGGGCTCGTCGGGCGGCGCGAGACGGTTCCCAACCGGGTGGTTCGTTCAGTCGAGGGCCAGCGTGATCGGCTGGACGCCCTCCTGGAGGGTCAGTTCTTCGAGTTCGCGGAGCTCCGACCGGGTCGCGTCGACCATCGCGAAGTGGTTCCCCGCGAGTTCGCCGGCGGGGCTCTTGAAACACGTCGGGCCGCAGGGGAAGAGGATCTCCTGTTCGTTCCGGAACCCGGGGTACAACAGGAGATCCCCCCGCGAGGGGTAGACGGTGTGGTTCTCCCGGGGAACCGCGGGCAGGTCGATGTCGTCGATGTTCATCCACGTCGCGTGGCCGCTCCAGCGGACGTGCATCAACTCTGTCCGCAGTGGCAGGAGGTCGCGGACGGTCTCAACGGTTCGCGGGGCTTCCTCGGGGAGTAGCGTCGCGGTGAACTCGAACGCCCCGTCGGCGATCGTCAGCGTCAGTGCGCCCGGGCCAGCGTCGGCGTTCGTCTCAGTGGATCTCATGGTGGGTCGTATTCGAGCGGAGCGATCTGTCGGGGGGACCCCACAGGCCGCCGTCTCCGGGTGTCGTTCTCGACGCGGGTCACTAAACGTTTCAGTATCACACAGCAGTTGCCGCCGGGGCGCGCTCGGGTGTGGTTTCTCCACCACTGCGGGCGATTCCAGCCTCGTGGGGGCGGGCGGAGGAGTACACAGACCGGACCCACGATCGACCCGTCGGAGCCGCCGATGTAGAATCGGATGGAGCACCCCGTTTATCGAATATTGTAGCCAGAACGTCCAGCAGATAGCGGTTCTCGTTTGGAATATGAAAACAATCAAGTGGTAACCCACGGAATCGTGTGCCATGAACCAGCGCCCCGGGACGAACGGCGGGCGGGAGTTGAAGACCGTCAGGACGGCGACCGAGGTGATCGACGCCCTCTTGGACGGCGGTCCGTGCGGCGTCACGGAGCTCGCAACCCGCCTGTCGCTCCCGAAGAGCACGGTGTACACCCAGCTCAACACGCTCCGCAACGGCGGGTTCGTCACGAAGGACGGCGACGAGTACCAGCTCTCGTACAAGTTCTTGACCCTGGGCGAGTACGTGCGAAACGAGACGACGCTGTACCAGGTGGCACGGACGGAAGTCGACAGGCTGGCCGACGAAACCGGCCAGTACGCACATCTCGTCACCGAGGAGCACGGCCGCGGGATCGACCTCTACAAGGCCAGAGGCGAGACCGGCGTCGGCGACACGTACCAGGCCACGAAGCTTCAGCGGCGCGATCACCTCCACATCACCGCCTCGGGGAAAGCCATTCTGGCCCACCTGCCCCGCCAGCGCGTCGACGAGATCGTCGACGAACACGGGCTGGGCGGACGGACCGACGAGACCATCACCGACCGTGAGACGCTGTACGAGCGGCTGTCCGAGATACGCGAACGTGGGTACGCGTACAACGACGAGGAGGAGGTTGTCGGGCTCCGAGCGGTCGGCGCGCCGATCAGACGGGCAGACGGCGCGGTCCTCGGATCGATCAGCGTCTCCGGGCCGACGAGCTTCGTGCAGGGCGACCGCTTCGAGACGGCGCTCCCGGAGCTCGTGACGAGCGCGGCGAACGTGATCGAGGTGAACATCAACATGGACGACATGCGGTCCGAGCTCTCCGAAACCGGGTCCCGGTGAGGACGTCACGTCGACGTGTCCGACGGCGTGTCTCGTGAACCCGCGTTCGGATATCTCGGACGGTCCTCACCCCGCGTTCGAGGCCGGACCGGCCGCCGGTCAGTTCGAAATCAGTTACAGCCCTACTCGTGTAACACCTCGGCGTCGGAACCGAGAGACTCCCGACCAGACGAGGACGCCCTGGGATCGTCGGTCCGCCGATCAGCCCTCGACGCGGTCGGTCACCGTTCGATCGGCCGGTAGTCGACGCAGCCTATACCCGGATTAGTATTGCTATTTAGAAACAATACTATTACGCGGAGCACCCGTCGACCGATCCGCGACCGACGGAGCGATCGGGCCATCCAGATGCGTGTGAGACAACGTTTCGACGGGAGTCAGACCGACGAAGGCAGGACCATACCCGGTTCTAATCGAACGAACTGTGCCCGATTTCGAAGGATTCGACCGGAGGCCGGTCGTCCGGACGGCGGTGTCTCACAGCGAGTTTGCTTGTGAGTCGCCGTCGCTGTCTCGGTCGCCCGTCCTTCGAGAAGACCGACACTGCCGGGTGTTTCTTCGGCATTTATATTGCATATTAATTGCAATATAAATCGCCCTCGAACCGGGCCACGGTCCCATTGCCCCGACCGGGCTCGCTGCAGCGGTCGGGGGAGTCACGCGCCGTCTCACGAGTGCGGTCGGCACGGCCATCGTCCTCGCGGATATCGAGAGCGATCGCGCGCGACAGATCCACGTCCCGGCTCCGAGATCAGTCGTGATACTGGGAGCGTCGGCGAACCGGGACACGGCCGAGGGCCGTCTCAGCCGGTCGCCGACGCGTTCGTCGCGTTGCCCTGGACGACACGGACGGTCTCGTTGCCGTAGAGTTCGAGAGTCTCGACGACCGTTCCGTTCGGGGCGACCCGCTCGACGACGAGCGTGGGCGTCCGATCCGCCGCGTCGCTCTCCCCCTCGGGCGACGCCGTGACGCGCTCACCTTCGAGGAAGGCGGTCACCTCCGCGGTCGTACTGACTTCGTGGACGTCGCTCGACCGGGCGTTGACGAACGCGATGTACGCGATGCCGCTGCTGTCGCTCGGGACGACCCGCACCTCCCAGTAGAGCTGCCCGTCGACGACGACGGGGATCGGTTCGGACGGGGTGAACCGGTTCCAGTCGGTCGTCCGCGCGGCCTGTCTGACGTAGTCGGTCGCCTTGCGTGCGCCGAACAGTGACTGCCGCGGGGAATAGCTCTCGTACTCGCCGGTTCGACCATCGACCGTCCACACCTCCTTGAGCCCCTGTGCCTGGCCGTACGGTTCGACTGCGACGACGTACTCCGGCCCCTCGGTCGTGAACACGAGGAACGGCTGGTCGTTCCCCTCGCCGGGGACCGGAGCGACCTCGATCTCGTCTTCGTGGCTGGTGAACGTGTTGACGATGCCGTTGCGGTACTTCGTCGCGGCGACCTTCTCGCGGGCCAACGCGAAGGGGTAGAGCTTCTGTTCTTCTAAGACTGAGTGGCCGCGGGCTTCGGCGGGTGAGAGGTCCTCGACGTCCCCGTCCGGGCCGATCAACACCACACCACCCCACTCGGGCGTCGTGTACGGCAGCGGGAGCCAGTGGAACACCGGCTTCGTGTACGGCACCGCGACGTACTGGTCACCCTCGTGGACGACCATGAACGGGTCGCCGTACTCGACCAGGTAGTTCGCCTGTTTCAGCATCGCGAACCGATAGTTGTTGTAAAAGGCCGGTCCGACGCCCTTGTCGAGGTCGCCGACGACCGTGTCGACCTCGGCGTTCTGCTGGGTCACGTCCACGAGGACGGTCCCGTGTTGGCGTTTGGTGTAGTGGTTGTACGCGCCGTCGGGGGCGAGCGCGTACGACCAGTACGGCGTGCCGTTCCGAACGGTGATGTCGCCGCCCTGGATACGATACTGCGGGAAGTTGAGCGTGTTCGAGGCGTACCGCGAGGCGACGCTCTTGGTCACCACGCGGGGCTTCGCCGGGTCGGTCTCGCTCAGGTTCCCCGTCGTGGCCGCACGGTCCATGGTCGTCTTGCCGATGTCCTCGCCGGCGAGCAGGCCGGCCACACCCGCACCCGAGACGAGCACGACGACGAACACCACGACCCCGAACTGACCGCTCACGAGTGAGCCGAAGGACCGTCGGGCGAACAGGGCGATCCCGAGGCCGACCAGGGCGGCGAACGGCAGTATCGGTGTCGTGTAGACGCCGTAGACGATCCCGTGAAGCCATGGCCGGAAGTACCACGCGAGGGCGAGCGCGACGCCGGTCGCAACGAGCGCGAGCCCGGCGAACCGCCGGGGGTTCTCCGCGCGCAATCGCCCGAGACGATCCGCTCCCGCGAGGAGGAGTTCGCCGATGGAGGGCATGTGTCACGGCGTCGTGATCGAACGCTCATTACTGTACCGACATCCGACAAGCGCGAGAATCCAGGCGGGACCGACCCCTTGCGGGCGACGCCGCGCCCCGCGGGGGCGGGCAACGTCAGGCGAACGCAGTCGAGGTCCGACTCGTGTCAGTCGCGATCGTTCGTGCCCGGTGGCTCCGGCGTCGTTGTTTTATGACTGTCTCCGTGCTATGCGGAGGTGAGACATGTACGACCGCATCCTCGTTCCGACCGATGGCAGCGATCACGCCGTTCGGGCCGCCGAACACGCCCTCTATCTCGCGGATGCCTTCGATGCGACGGTGCACGTGATCAGCGTCGTCGACGTCCAGGAGGCGGCCGGTCCGTTCAGCGCCGGCGGCGTGGACCAGTCGTTCATCGCGCGCCTCGAAGCGAACGCCGAATCGACGATCGACGAGATCGAAGCCGCGGGCGACGGCAGCGCCCCGATCGAGTCGACGGTCCGCAAGGGTGAGCCGACCGCGGAGATACTCGCGTACGCGGACGACCACGACGTCGACCTCGTCGTGATGGGGACACACGGCCGCCGCGGGCTCCGTCGCGTCATCGCCGGGAGCGTAACCGAACGCGTCGTTCGAACCGCCGACGTCCCCGTGATCACGGTGAGCGCGAACGAGCGAAGCCGCGTCGACGGTGGGTACGACGAACTCCTCGTGCCGACGGACGGGAGCGAGCCGGCGACCGCGGCCGTCGCCCACGGGCTCGCGATCGCGGAACACACCGGCGCTCGCGTCCACGCGGTGAACGTCGTCGATGTCGGAGCGCTCGTCGCCGGTCCGGAGTACGCGCCGTCGGCCGAACTGGGAGCGCACCTCGAAGCCGCCGGCGAGGCGGCGACCGGGGACATCGCGGAGCGCGCACGGGACCGTGGACTCGACGTGGTCACGGCGGTCGAGACCGGGGTTCCGGCTCGCGCGCTCCTCGCGTACGCCGACGAACACGACATCGACGTCGTCACGATGGGCACACGCGGGCGGACCGGGCTCAGTCGGTACGTCCTAGGCAGTACGGCCGGCCGCGTGATCCGGGACGCCGAGATGCCGGTGCTCTCGCTCAACGTCCGAGGCCCGGGAGCCGACGAGTCGGCCTGAGCGGCTCCCGACGACGCTCCGGACGGGACCGGTCACGGGCGACCGTTATCTGAATCGAGGCGCTAAGACCCCACCCGCAAGCGCGAGCCGTCAGGCGAGCGGTAGAGTAGGGTAGTTCACTGCGCCATGTAGCCACCGTCGACCGGGTACGACGTGCCGGTGACGAACGAGGCCTCGTCGGAGCAGAGCCAGACGACCGCGTTGGCGATCTCTTCCGGCGTCCCCATCCGCCCGAGCGGCTGCATCTGCACGAACCCTTCGATCGAGTCGGGGTCCGCCTCGGCGGCGCGCTGGACCATCGCCGTGTCGATGACGCCGGGACAGACCGCGTTGACGCGGACGTTCTCCGCCGCGTACTGCGTCGCGGCGACCTTCGTCAACCCGAGCACCCCGTGTTTGCTCGCGACGTACGGCGTCCCCCCGGCGGCGACGAGGCCGGCGATCGACGAGGTGTTGACGATCGCTCCACCGCCGTGTTCGACCATCTCCTGGAGTTCGTACTTCATGCACAGCCACACGCCCTTCAGGTTGATGTCGATCACTCGGTCCCAGTTGTCTTCGGTCTGCTCTGCGAGCGGGTCGTCGCGGCCTTCGATCCCCGCGTTGTTGTGGGCGATGTCGACGCTCCCGTACGTCTCGACGGCGGTCTGCACCATCGCCTCGACGTGGGCCGGATCGCTCACGTCCGTCTCGACGAACGTCGCCGTCCCCCCGTCGGACTCGATCTCGTCGACGACGCGCTGCCCCTCGTCACCGACGACGTCCGCGACGACGACGTTCGCGCCCTCTCGGGCGAACCGCGCCGCTGTCTCCTTCCCGATCCCCGATGCGGCACCGGTCACGATTGCCGTCTTGTCAGCAAGGTCGTACGCCATGGCTCCAGTTGCGCCCGCCGAAGAAATGTAGTTTTACAGTCATTCTCGGAGATCGGGAACGAACCTGACTGGCCGACCAGAACCGGGATCGCTTCGGCCACCGTGCGCTCAGGAGTCCCCGAGGAGCGCCGACCGACGGAGGATGCGGAGAGATCGCCGAATGAGGGCACCAGTCCCGTACGCGAGCGTGCCGAAGAAGACGGCCGCAGTGCCGAACACAGCGAGACTGACCGGGTCGAAGAAGAACGCGAGCTCTTCGGCGACCCCCCGTTCCGAGAGTCCGAGGAACGCCCAGTCGGCGTGAAACCCGAGATACGGCGCGAAGAGCGCGAGCCACGCGACGACCAGGCCACCGCTCCGGTAGCCGACCACCGTCGCGACGGCGAGGCCGACGAGCGTCGCGTCCCCCGGAAGGATGAGGACCCCCCCGGAGACGGCGAACAGATCGACGGCGTAGGCGACGAACGTGGCGACGGCGAGACCGACCGCACCGAGGAGGGCGAGGGTGCGCTCGAAGCGACTGTGCGCGGAACCGAGAAGCAGTTCACGGAGCGGAGGGACCATACCGACGCTTCGAGCCGGGGAGGCAACTGTTCTGTGGCACCCAAACGGCCGGCCAGCCTGGTCGACGCCGACGTGATCGGTGCTCCGTGCCCCGACGAAGGGGGGCAGAACCCGCCACGGAGAGACACACGGCTACGGGACTCACTCCGACTCGCGGGATCGTTCCGCGCGGCGAGGAGCCGCGTCGGCTGTCGACTCCACCCGTCTGTCGGCATCGAGGAGTCTGTCGAGTCGCGCCTCGAACTCCGCGTCGGAGAGTTCGCCGTCGGCGTACCGCTGTTTGAGCCTATCGACCGGGTTCGTCCGCTCGGGACTGTCAGTCCGCTCACCGCCGTCGCTTCCGGACCGACCCACCAGACGCAGTCGGAGCCAGCGCACGCCGATCCAGAGCGAGAAGACGAGGAGAACGCCGGCTGCGACGGCACCGGCCATCGTACCGGACAGCCGGCCGACGTACCACAGTGCGGCGACGATGACCAGCGTGTCGGCACCGAACGCGAGGAAGGTGCCCAGCACGAACCCGGTGAGGACGCGCGGTTCGGACCGTGTCACGTCGACATGTCTGCTCCGCTGTCACTTGATGGTTCTGTTCGCGCGCCGACGCCCAGTACGGCGAACGCCGCGGTGGGACGCGTCGGGGAAGGGTGCAAAACCGGCGGGTGTGACAGCGCCCGACGAACGGGACGCCGTGCAACCGCGCGACACCTTCCGGGAGGGCGTACCGACGACAGCGCGTGTCGTCGCCAAAGCCGTCACGAAACGTTCAGGTCGTCAGCTCAGTCCCAGCGTCGGGCGAACCCACGCGCCCATGCGCTCGACCGCGTGATCGGCTTCGCTCTCACGCCCGGCCGAGTACGCAAACGCGTGCTGCACGTCGGGGACGACTTCGACCGTGACGTCGACCCCCGACGTCTCGGCTTTCGCCGCGAACCGCCGGGCGTCGTCGACGAGCGCCTCGCCGCTGCCCACGTGGATCAGCACCGGCGGAACCCCCGTCAGATCGGCGTGTAACGGACTGGCCAACGGATCCGTTGGTGAACCGTCTCCGAGGAACAGGTCGGCCATCACTTCGACGAGCCCCCGCTGGACCAGCGCGTCGGTCGACGCGTTGCTGTCGAGGGAATCACCGTTCAGCTCTATGTCGTACCACGGAGAGATCGGCATGATGGCGGCCGGCAGAGGGTCGCCCTGGCTCACGACAGTACCCATACATAATAAATAAATGCTTAGGTTATGTGATTAACCCGTCTGATCGTACAGGAGAGACGACCGTACGGACGGCTGGGAGACAGGGTCGACGACCGCGTCCCCACAGCACGTGCGTCTCGGTCGTCTCCGGGCCCGGAGCGGTGGCGGGCCGTCGGCGAACGGGTCCGGCCTCCACTCGGCTGCCGTGTAGAACTCCAGCCGAGTGAGAGAATCGAGAGTGGGGGTGCGCGAGATGCGAGTACCTATGGGTCTCCGACCGTGAGAGCGGACGATGACCGAGTTGTCGCACGCGAACGCCGGCTACCGACGACTGTTCGACCGCGAGGGGTTATCGTTCGGGATCGGCTTCCCGCTGACGGGAGTGCGGGAGTCGACACCAGCCGTCGAGCGCGAGGTTCGACTCGCACGTCACGCCGAGTCGGTTGGCTTCGACGGGCTCTGGGCACGGGACGTGCCGACGTACTGGCCGCGGTTCGGAGACGCCGGCGGGGCGTTCGACACCTGGCCGTTGCTCTCGCACGTGGCCGCGGAGACCGACGAGGTCGCACTCGGGACGTCGAGCGTCGTCCTCCCGCTCCGACACCCGATCCACGTCGCGAAGTCCGCCGCGACCGTCGACAGGCTCTCCGGTGGCCGACTCGTCCTCGGCGTCGCCTCGGGCGACCGCGACCCCGAATACCCCGCGTTCGGCGTCGACCCGGCCGACCGAGGACGACTGTTCAGAGAGCGCGTCGACGCCCTCCGGACGCTCTGGCGTGAGCCGTATCCGACGGTCGACGGCTCGTGGGGACACCTCGACGGCGACGTGGACGTCCTCCCGAAGCCGACCACAGAGACGCTCCCCCTCCTGCCGACGGGGAACGCCCGGCAGTCGACGGAGTGGATCGCCCAGCACGGCGACGGCTGGCTGTTCTACCACCTCCCGGACGACACGCTCAGGACGTACGTCGACAGGTGGCGGGAGCTCGCCGGCGACAAACCCTTCCTCATCGCGGTGCGCGTCGCACTCGCGGACGACGCGGACGCCGACCCGGAGCACCTCCACCTCGGCTACCGCGCCGGCACCGAGTGGTTCCGAACGTACTTCGGTCGGCTCGAGGAGTTCGGCGTCGATCACGTGATCGTCGGCCTCCAGGCCGACGACCCACAGCGCGCGATGACGACGTTCGCCACCGAGGTCGTCGACGGACGCTGACCGAATCGCCCGCGACCGACGGTGTACGCCATCGACTCAACAGTCGGTGACGAACGACGACAGCACGTAACGGGGACGTGCGACGTACCCCTCTCGGTACAGGGGACGTGTGCAGCGCGACCACCGAAACCGATCACGTCTCGTGCGTTTCGACAGAGCCGGTGGTTTATATTCGCGCGGAGTAGCTACCGGATATGAACGCGCAGACGCGGACGCTGCTCGATCAGCTTTCGTCCGAGCGGCGAGCCGAGATCGAAGCACACGTCGAGAGGTCGCTCTCCGAGCTATCTCTCGAACAGAAAGTGGGGCAACTGAACCAGGTGAACGCCGACTTCGCGACGGGAACCGCCGTCGGCGATATGGACCTCGAGCAGGGGATTCTGGACGGCGACATCGGTTCGGTTCTCAACTGCAAAGACCTCGAAGAGGCCCGGCGGCTCCAAGAACTCGCAGTCGAGGAGTCCGACCACGGGGTCCCGCTCGTGCTGGCGCTGGACGTCATCCACGGCCATCGGACGATCTTCCCGATCCCGCTCGGCGAGGCGGCCTCGTGGGATCCGGAACTCGCGGAGCTGTCGGCTCGCGTCGCCGCGGTCGAGGCGGCCGCGAACGGGGTGCAGTGGACGTTCGCACCGTCGGTCGACGTCAGCCGCGACCCACGCTGGGGCCGTGTCATGGAGGCGGCGGGCGAGGACCCGTACCTCTCCGGAGCGCTCTCGAACGCACGCGTCCGTGGCTTTCAGGGCGACGACCTCACCGCCGACGACACCGTCCTCGCGTGTGCGAAACACTACGTCGGCTACGGTGCCTCCGAGGCCGGCCGCGAGTACAACACCGTCGACGTCTCCGAGACGAACCTCCGCGAGATCCACCTGCCGCCCTTCGAGGCCAGTCTAGAAGCGGGCGTCGGCAGCGTGATGAACGCGTTCAACCTCTACGAGCGGATCCCGGCCAGCAGCAACGGGGAACTGGTCAACGAGCTGTTGCGCGGGGAACTCGGCTTCGAGGACCTCGTCGTGTCCGACTGGAACTCGTTCGGCGAACTCCTCGAACACGGCGTCGCCGAGGATCTGCGTGACGTGGCCCGGGCGTGCATCGAGGCTGGCTCCGACGTCGACATGGTCAGCGGTGCCTACGCGACCGAACTGGTCGGACTGGTCGAAGACGGCGTCGTCGACGAGTCGCTCGTCGATCAGGCGGTCCGACGCCTGCTCACCGTCAAAGGTGCACTGGGCCTGTTCGAGGACCCTTACCGGTACTTCGACGAGGAGCGCCGATCCGAGCGGACCCTCACCGACGAGCACCGCGAGGCCGCCCGCGAGGTCGCCCGCGCGTCCCAGGTCCTCTTGAAAAACGACGACGAACTGTTGCCACTGAGCGGTGACGACGAGATCGCACTCGTCGGTGGACTCGCAGACAGCGCGACCGACATGCTCGGTGCCTGGCGTGCCGAAGGCACACCGGACGACGTGACCACGCTCAGGACGACACTCACCGACCGCGTCGAGAGCCTGACGTACGTCGAAGGCTGTGATCGGGACGGCGCTGTCAGCGACGAGCAACTGGAGGCGGCGGTCGAGACCGTCGCGTCCGCGGAGGTCGCAGTCGTCGCCGTCGGCGAGCGCTACAGCCAGAGCGGTGAGGCAGCGAGTCGCGCCCACCTCGACCTCCCTGGCGACCAGCGGGCACTGCTCCAAGCACTCCTCGAGACGGGGACGCCCGTCGCCGCCGTGCTGTTCAGCGGCCGACCGTTGGCGATCGACTGGGAGGCCGAACACGTCCCCGCGATCCTCGAAGCCTGGTTCCCCGGTGTCGAGGCTGGGCCCGCGATCGCCGACGTCCTCCTCGGTGCGTACAACCCGTCGGGCCGTCTCCCGATGACGTTTCCCATCACGGAAGGGCAGATACCCATCTACTACAACCGTCTGAAAACCGGGCGGCCGGCGGAGGACGCCGACGTGGACCTGACGGAACCACCGGCGGACCACGCTGAAAAATACGTGTCGCGGTATCTCGACGTTCCGAACGAACCGCTGTACGCCTTCGGCCACGGGGAGAGCTACACCGACTTCGCGTACACCGACGTGTCGCTCGGAGCGACGACGATCACGCCCGAAGACTCCCTCTCCATCGACGTTGCCGTCGAGAACACCGGCGACCGGGCCGGGACCGAGGTGGTTCAGGTGTACGTCAGAGACCCGGTCGGCAGTCGCGCACGACCGGTCAGAGAGCTGGTTCGCTTCGAGAACGCCACCCTCGCTGCTGGCGAGTCGGCGACCGTTTCGTTCGAGTTGACGACTGCCGACCTCGCGTTCTGGACGGCAAACGAAGAGTACGCCGCGGAACCCGGCGAGTTCGAGGTGCAGGTCGGCCACGCAGCCGACGATATCGCCGTCGTCGAGACGTTCGAACTAGCCGAGTAACGGAGCGCGGGCCACGGAGTCGTGAGATCACGACACGGTCCGGTTCGGTGTCCGGAACGGTCCCGACAAGACGGTAGCGTTCGCCGTCACACGACCGCTGGCGTCTGTCGTGACCTCGTCGATCCGACCGGCGGAGCCCGTTGGACGGCAGTTCACCGCACACTTTTGTCGGCGAGTCTATAATAACGACGCATGACGCTCGGGAACCCATCACGCCGAACAGTGGCCACCGTCGTCGCCGCCGTGCTCCTCTCGGCGGTCATAAACGTCGCGGTCGGTGCCGTCAGGCTCGTCCGAACCGACGGCGGGGGCGGTTGGCAGGCCAGCGGGTCCGTGCCGCTCCCGAGCCCGGACCTCACAGGGGACGTGTCCGTCGAGGACGCGATCGCGAACCGGCGTTCCAGACGCGAGTACGACGACCGCGCACTCGACCGTCGGGAGCTGGGGCAGTTACTCTGGGCGACCCAGGGCGTGACCGACCGGGTCGCCGGGTACCGGGCTGCGCCGAGCGCCGGCGCACGCTACCCGCTGGAGGTGTACGTCGTCGTCGGGACACCGGGTGTCGAGGGGCTCGAACGGGGCGTCTATCGGTATCGCCCGCCGATGCACGAACTCGTCCGTGGGAGGACGGGCGATGTCCAACGGGAGCTGCGGGCGGCGTCGGTCGATCAGGAGTTCGTCGAGGCGGCCGCAGTCGACGTCGTCATCTGTGCAGCGGACCAGCGGACGACCGCGAAGTACGGCCCCCGAGGAGAGCGACGGTACGTCCCGATGGAGGCCGGACACGCCGGACAGAACCTCTACCTGCAGGCCGAGACACTGGGACTCGCGACCGTTTCGGTCGGTGCGTTCGACGACGAGCGCGTGCGAGGGATCATCGGTGCCCCGGTCGGACAACGGCCGTTGTACGTCTTCCCCGTCGGAGCGCGGGCGTGACGATGGCCGAGATCGTCTTTAGTCACGTGGGGCTCGCGACGACGACCGTGATCCACGCCCTGTTGACGCTGGTCACGGGGATCGCACTGCTGACACACCGCTACGGCTACCCGCCGCGAGGTCGCCGGTTTGCCGTCGTGCGAGTCGCTCATACGACGTTCGGCGTGCTGATGATCGTCTATCTCGTCGCGACGTATCTCGTCGTCCCGCTTTGAGCGCGCGGGGCACGCCTCGTCGACGACTGTGTTCTCCAGCGCTCACTGCCGATCAGCCCCGCTTCGATCGACCTCGGCCGTGTCCGTGACGCCTCTCGACGGTCGTGTTACAGTTCTCGGTAATTGAGCCTCAGTTCTCAAATTCAGGATGGCCTTCGAGACGGAACGGATAGCCGTCTCCGAACACCTCCCGAACAATATTCAGTACTTCACGAAGCCGGTTAGTTGAGACGTCTGCTTGCGGAAGGTGTGCTTAGAACCCAGCAAGCAGACAGTAGACTCCATGAGGACCAGATTCTTAACTTCCTCGTCAACACCCTTGACGAGGAAGTTTCGATCACTCTCGGTGAGAACGCTCAGATAACGTCGGAAGAGATCTGTGAGGTCCTCGTCGGCGCGTGCGCCGACGGGACCTCAATCTCGACACTTTGTGAGAATAGTGCTAACTCCCCTCGTGCCAACGCCGTCCTCTATCATCTTCGGACGAAGTTCGAGCTGGAACAGCTCGAACGAGTCGGAAACACACTCCTCCAGCGAGATATTCTCGATGCCCTTCCCAAGCAGGTGGAGGTCGTCGCTGACCTCCACCTGCGTCCCTACTACGGTGACGAAGACGGCACAGAGGGCCTCTACCACTCGGAAGCCAAGCGTGGAACAACCGCATTCCACGCGTACGCGACGCTGTACGCACGCGTGAAGAACAAACGCTACACGCTGGCGGTGCGCCGTCTTGTCGACGGCGACACCGCCAGCAGCGTCCTCGCCGAGTTTCTCGGTATCCTTGACGGCCTTGACCTCGGCGTCAAGGCCGTCTACCTCGATCGAGAATTCTACGACAGCAAGTGTCTCACGCTGCTGCAGGCGCACAACCACGCGTACGTCATCCCGATTATCCGGTGGGGTCAGTCGATCAAGCAAGAACTCTCCGAGGGCTGGAGTCGCGTGATTCACCACGACATGACGGCGAAACTCGACGGTCACAGCTGGACCGTCGAGTTTCCCGTCTACATCGACTGTACCTACCAGAACGGACGATACGACGAACATGGCGTGGCGCGTCACGGCTACGCCGCTGACGCGCCGTTCATCAATTCTCCTCGCGACGCTCGATACCACTACGCGAAACGCTTCGGTATCGAGGCCAGCTACCGACTCTCCGAGCAAACGATTGCGACGACTACGACACAGGATCCGGCGGTACGGCTGCTGTACGTCGTAGTGAGTTTGCTGTTACAGAACGTGTGGCGGTATCTGCACTGGGAGTATGTGGCGACGCCCCGCCGAGGCGGGCGTCGCCTCTGGGAGTGGTCGTATAAGGAGTTCACCAACATGATCCGACGGGCAGCGTGGACGGCCCTCGCGACGCGTCGGGCCGTCCCCGCAAACCGACCGCCGGACGACCGGTTCGTCCGGTAACGACCGATCGAGTACGCCCCTGCGGTGAGTGGCAAGGCTGTCGCGTCGGCGGCGGATCGCCGCCGACAGCGACGATCTTCTCTTGATCTTCCGGTGACCCCCTCGTCAAGATCGATAGTGGAGTCGATTCGACACGGAACTTAAGCTTCAGAGGTGGTTAGCCGAGGAAGTTTCGTGAAGTACTGATATTACCTCGAACTGGTGACATCCTCCCCGTGGTAAACGACGGGGCTTCCCGTCCCGCAGGTGGGATATTTGCTGGTCTACGACATGACCTGTTCTCGCGGGGAAAACGCCCTACTCTCTGAATCAAACAAGTATGTGGCTCTGTTGAAATCCTCTAAATCTGATATAAACGGCGTGCTGAATACAGGGCGCGAATCTTGCGAAGTGGCTAGCTGCGGGTTAGCCATAGGATATACACAGCGATTCCAAACAGTGCGACCAAGAGAGAAAGTAGGAATTGCTGGGCAATAATCAAACCGTAGAGGATAACGGCAATGACGAAGACACCTGTGAGACCGAGAGCTATCGCGTGACCTATCAAGTTATACGTCTCATCGGAGGGCATTTTGCCTATATTTTCTGTAGAATGCAAAATGAGTTTTGATACATAGATTATATTCAGCACGACCGCAAAAACATATCACTCTCTGAGGATTTCAACAGAGCCACTGCCGTCTTATTATCCTTAGTGCGAGAGATCTGATCTCAACTGCGTCGAAAAGGTACTGGTATTAGACACTCACGAAAAGGGGGGTGTCTATTATATACTTGACCTGGCAAAATGGAAAGTGTGACTCACGTCGCGTTATGCGCCCGCGTCTCGACCGACCGGCAAGACCACGAACGACAGATGATGGATTTTATGACAGACTCAATTCATTTAGTAACCGCCACCCTCCACTCTTTCGAGTGTTCAACCCGTGACTAGACCGTGGGTAGTTTAACGCTAAATATGGCTCCCCCAGGTTCGTTGTCTTCAATCCACACGTCGCCATTATGTATGTCCACAAGCGTGTTAACAAGGTGTAGTCCTATCCCGGTGCCAGAACTGTCCAGGCCCCGCTCTCCTTTCCCAAAGATCGTTTCTTTTTGATTATCAGGGACCCCAGGACCATTATCAGCAATTGTGACTGTTACTGTATCCTCATGGTCGGTGGCCGAGACAATCACCTCAGCCACCTTCTTGTCATTGTGCTGAACGGCGTTCTTCAACAGGTTCCGAAACACAGAGGAGATCATATCGTTTGCTGCAAGGGTGGCTGACGGTATCTCTGTCCCGAACTCAATAGTAGCGCTGGGGTATGAGGCTTGTACTTCGGTAACTTCGTCTGTCAGTATCGTTTGGAGAGTAACTCGCTGTTCCTCGACGCTGTCAGAGAGCATAACTTCAGATAACTCTCGCGCCGTCTGCGTGAGTTCAATAGCGTGGTCGGCGCTTTTATTGATCGTGTTTATATACTGCTGTTTCTCTTCTGTTTCACACTCGTCATCAAGCATGTCACCGTACGCTGTGATCAGTTGGAGGTCGTTACGTATGTCGTGTCTCAGAACTTGATTGAGAGTCTCAAGGTCATCTCGTTGCTGTTCAATCTGTCGTTCATACTGTTTTTGCGCCGTGATTTCGTGGAAGACGAACGCACGGCCTCTCTCGTCGTCACCGACTGTTGACGCTGACACCGAAAAGCATCGCCTTTCACCGTCAGGCGCGGTTGCGACCTTGATCTCGCTGTCGGCCATGTCGATGATCCAATCGGGACGTCCACCGATGATCGAATCAAAAAGGTCGTCTGCCGACATATCCGTATACTCCCGACCGGTATCAAACACGTCTTTGGCAGTCCGGTTAGCATAAACGAGACGGTCCTGATAATCAAGAACAATCGTCGCATCCTCGATATCCTCTAATAATGTTTTGCGTGCGACAGGAGTCAACTCCAGAAAGTCAGCGTAGAATAGGGCCCAAAGGAACGTCACGGATAGGACTGTACTCCCTGCCATCGTTGCATTATACAACAGATCGGGATACGGCTCAAGTCCGGCAACCTCGACAATCGCTGTAATATACATGGCTGCGACACCACCGAGTATTGCGCGGGTCTGTTGGCGATACGCGCCACTCTCACTCAGATATGCTTGGAAAAACATTCCCAGCATAGCAGTAGCTGCGGTAAACACCACAGCGAGATGAACTGTCCACCAGACGCCGAACTCATATACTGGCGTCCCAGTTTGAACGATTGTCGGCACACGAGTATAGAACAGACCTCTAGGATTAAGCCAGATCAGTAATGCCTCCAAACAGAGGTAGCCACCAATACTACCTAGCACCACTGGCTGTTTGAACCATGTGCGTTCGGTGTACTCAACAGCAACGTACATACCGGAAAAGGCCACGACAACCACGGCAAGCCACGAAAGACCAAGCAGGCTGGGAGCAACCAGTTGGCTATTGAGCCTAGTGCCAGCTCCGTAGCTGAAGATCCACACTGTTGACCCAAGCGCATGGATAACGAGCGGTGTGCCCCCGGGATTCGAGCGATATTGCCACGCAAACAGTGCGACACTTGCTGATAGGATCGCCGGGAGCCCGAATAAAAACAGGCCAGACAGGCTCATCATTACGCTACGTAATCAAGTGAAGGCTCATAGGGTTTTATAATTTGAAACGTTCGGCTCTGTTGAAATCCTCAGAGAATTGCATGTTCGTCCTGTAATTCCATGACATGAAGACCCTCCCGAAGTCGCAGATTCTGCGTTTTACTGAGAAGGCGATCCATCTGGCACGCCGAGCAGTCTCTCGATACTCTTCGAAATTCTCCAAACACCGCTATACACTCCCGCAGCACGTTGTTCTGCTGTGTCTCAAAGTTCGGAAGAACACGACCTATCGTGGTCTGCTTGACGAACTGATCGAAATGCCACGCATTCGTCGAGCTCTTGGATTAGCTGAACTCCCTACGCCATCAACGCTCTGTAAGGCGTTCAATCGGCTTGATATGGCTGTATGGCGTGTTATATTGACTCTCTCAGCAACGGTACTTCCGACAAGTGGAATCGTTGGAGTCGATGCGTCAGGTTTCGACCGGAGTCATGCCTCGAAACACTACACGAAACGGGCTGAGCTTACGATTCAGCAACTCAAAGTGACACTGCTGGTCGATACAAAAGTGAATGCAATTCTCGATCTACACGTGATGACGACACGAAAACACGATAGCTAGATCGCCCCCTCTTTGATTAAGCGCAATCCCGAGAGCATCGATATTCTGCTCGGTGACAAAGGGTACGACGATCAGAAAATTAGACGGCTTGCCCGGCAACACGAGGTTCGACCACTGATTAAGCATCGTGAGTTCACAACGCTTCATAAGGCGTGGAATGCACGGTTGGACGCTGATCTCTACGGCCAGCGGAGTCAATCCGAGACTGTGAACTCAACACTCAAGCGCAAGTACGGTGCGTTCGTCCGCTCACGTCACTGGTGGAAACAGTTCCGTGAACTCACAATCGCCTGCCTCGTTCATAATCTCGACCGGTCGCTCTGAGCGGTCAATACAGGTGGCAAACGTACCGAATGAAGACGACGATCTCGATTCACATTTCGTCCCAGGCAAGGGTGATAAATCCCAGAATGTGTGAAGTGATACTCAATCCTATAACAATGTTTTCCAACTCACCACATTCTGCAGGCTTGGTCACGCCCGGCGGAGACGAACAGAGCAGATTATCGACGACTGGCACTCCGAGGGCTACCTGAACAAGCAACAGGATACCTAGTCCGAGTAGGAGTCCCCCGACAATCCGCATCCTGCTCATATCCTCCGAAAATATCGAACTCTACTTTATCTTCACGAAGTAGACGTCATGTTCTGAGAGATGGTATTCCTCGAACCTTTGTAAGAATAGCCAGACAGCCCCCGGCCGGCACAACTCAAACACCCCCATTCGCTCACTCCGTCACCCCGTTCGGTCGTTCGTTCATCCCTCGCGTAATCGCGGCAGTGAGACCGCGGCTAGCGTGTGCCCCCACACAGCCATTGCTCAGTCCGCACTCTTCAGCGACCAGTTGTTTCAGGAAAGAATATGTTTGAAGAATAGTATTTCAACAAAGCCGGTAGGTTATAAATTAGCAGGTGTCACCTCTCATCCATCCCGATTTCATCCTCCGCACCGTCGTACTGCGATGGGCTCCGGTATCGGGCTTCCTCCCGGTCGTCCCTGGCATCGTACTCGTCGGCACAACCGATCCAATCAATGAACGGTAATAGAGTTCTACGTGGATTTGATAGATTCGTTGGCTTCCTGTTCCTGAGTGCTCACAGCCTCCTCGAACTCACGCATGAACTCATCAACCGTGTTTCCCATGATGACGACAGGCTTGCCCTCTGCGAGAAGATCGGTCAGTACAGTCTCGGCGTCGGTTCCTCTGTCGTGTCGGGTGACCGGTAGCTCGGTATTCTCAGCGAACGCACGCGTGTTGGCCCCACCAACGTGAGCGCTATCGATGTGGCCCTGCTCGTAGAGAAGGTCAACATACTCTGCGAAGGAGGCGGTTCGCCCCCGCCGATCTCGCCTGAGATAGACGAACGGCAGTGTTTTTCATCGGGAACGAGTGCCTGGCGCACCATCTCCGTGCTCTCGACATCGTTCACCTGTGCTGCGTTGAATATACGACCGTTCGGGAGTTGCGTCCATTCCGGCTGGATTGCGTCTAAAAACGCTTCGAGCTCGCCCTCGGGGAGCGGCGATTCGTCGAGAAATGCCAGCACCGCGTCAATTGCGTGAGCGGTCTCTGCCCCAATCATCCCCTCGTGTCGGTCGGGAATCTCGACCTGTTCGATAGTACCGCCCCGTCGTTCGATCTCCTCTTGCATGTAGTCGTGAAGAACAGGATTTTGTTCCCCACTGACGACGTGCGTCCCGGCGAAAATCGACCGTGCGAACGACCGGGCGATATTGGTTCGCGTCTTGCCGAGCGTATCGTTGTGATCCTGGCGGACGTTTGTGAGGACGACGATGTCCGGATTTATCAGTTGCTGATTGATCAGTCGCGTCGTGTATTCGGTGATACCCTGGTTTTCGAAAATGCCGATATCCTCGGCGGCATAGGCATCGAGCTCCGGAGCGAACTCTCCGATCACGCTGATGTTCTCGTACAGCGTGGTCCGAGGGCCGCGTCGTTCGATGGGGTGAACCTCGCCGTTATGGATGAGTGTGGGATGGTTCCCGGTAATCTTCGTCAGCGTATCGTAGCCCCGGCGATTGAACACATCGTCGAGGCGACGGGTCGTCGAGGTCTTGCCACGGCTCCCCGCCACGGCGATGCGAGTGTCCAGACGTCGGAGTCCCTTTCGATGACGGAACCCTCGTGTTAACTCCTTCACAATCCCGGTCAGACTCGGCTTGCCGACCTCGATGGACCGCAGACCACCCCGCCACTCGTATTCGGCACCGACCATGAACATCGGGAGCGCACCGGCGGCACGCGTGAGAAATCGATCCAACGCAGTTCTGGCATCGCTCTCGGTTGGAAACCGGTCTGCGCTGTTTGCGAGGGTGCGCTCTGGCGTCTGTAATTGCCACACCCAATTGTTCCGGTCCTCTGGAAGGTCACCACCCGGGGTCGGGTCTTCTCTGACGACCGTTCGAGGATCGGCAATATCCTCGCTTTCGAACGCCTCGTCATCACCAGTGACCGAGGCAACCGCTCCGCGAACGCTGTCTACAGCCTGTCGGGCCTCTCGTGACGCATCGTAGTGATGTCCTCCGGTTGCAACCACGCGTTCCTGAATGCGAAGTCGCCATGACCAGCCGAATCCCCGTCCATATATTTCGTACGCTCATGGGAAGCACGTTGTTGGTGAGTCAGAGTACAGTTCGAACGACCTCTTTGAGAGCTTCTTGACCAGGTTTGCGTAAGATTTGACGGCGAAGTTGGAACGCTCTGAGATACGGCGTGAGCTTGTCTTTTGAGACGCCTCGATGCGGCGAGAGCCACCGTCGCGCCAGCGACGCGTGGCTCTCGCAAGTGTTCACGTGTGCGTCTCCATCGACGTATTCTCCATCGCCGTGAATCACCGCTTCTCGCTGGAAGTTCTCGTCTTCTTCGAGCGGATCGTACGCTCGAAATCCGTCTGTATAGACGGTTAGCGACTCCTCCTTGCGGTCGCCGAGGAGGAGTCGCACGGTCGATTCACCAGCGGATTTCGCAGGGACGACGTACCGCTGATCGCTGCCGCGATCAACGAGCGTGAACACCGGCGGCTTGTCCTCGGCATAGCTTCCGCGACCACGTTTCGAGAGGCCACGCGAGCGCGATTCCCGGTCACGCTCGCGGCCTTTCAGCCCCGCAGACACGTAGAACTCGTCGATTTCGACCGGACCGACGAGATCGATGGCTGGCGCGTCGAGCGTTCTGGCGAACTGCTCGACGCGCCGCCGAAGCGACCGATACGACACGTCGAGTTCAGCATCAAGTTGGCGGATGCTCGTGTTGAACCGGAGCAACGTGTAGAACGCAAACAAGAGCTTGTCGAGGCCGATCTTCGCGTGCGCGAAGATCGTGCCGGTCTTGGGGTTGAACGTGCGGTCGCAATCCTTACAGAGATACCGCTGATACGTCCGATAGCTGCCGTGTTTGATCACTAACTCAGACCGGCAGCGCGGGCAGTAGAGGCCGTCGCGCCAGCGAACCTGCTCCAGCAGGTTCGCGGCGCTCGCCTCTGAGCTAAGCAATTCAAATGGGAACATTGCGTTCGGGAGACGCTGCCGCGTCACCCTTGCCCGCTACGCTTTGCCAGCGGCGGCTCTACTTGACCAACAACCTGCTTCCGAAGAGCGTATTTCGTATGCAGTCGTGCTCATGAGTTATCCCCCGAAAGAACGGACACAGACCGCACCTCGGCCTCGTCAGGTTGGGCGACTGAATACCAGCGTCCGAGTCCCAAGCCTACAAACACTAGGAGTATGCCCGTCAGTATCACAGGCAGCGTGAGTTCTTGCGGGATACCCCGTGGTTCCGGGTTGGCGAACACCCGTGCGATGAGCAACGCTGGAACGAAAATGACGGCTTGGAGGGGTAGTACCAGCCGCCGCTCGAATGGCCCTGTCACGTGAGCGTTGTATGCTATTATTCCACTGAGGAACGCGACAAAAAACGCAGACAACCCACGATCAATCGGGAACCGGAGCGTGAGTGGAACTGCCATGAGAACCGCAAATGCGATGGTGGTTCCGAGGAGTACCCTGCCATACCGCAGTGTTGCGTGGTTCGCTGCCTGGACAAAGCCGAACGCAAGGATGAACAAAACGACGTACATAACGATAAGCCAGTAGTTCGTGAGGGCGAAGACTGCCAACAGGATAGCCGCGATGATGCCGATCCGAACGCCGAATCGCGCTCTGATGCGCTCGGATATGATCAGACCGATTATAAACAGGCCAGCCACGACTTCCCTCGATATGACGACTGCTTCTGTTGGGATACCAACGACTGCATTATTATATACCGCAACGTCGGCGGTTGCTGCGAACAACGCCGGTGGCGTCACCGTCCCATATCGGACAGCGATTCCGGGAGAGACCAGTACAAAACCGAGAGCGAACAGTGCCGTGAACAGGCCGATAGTTGCGAGTAAATCGTTCCGTCGAAACTCCGGCTTGATGCTATGAAAGTTGTACGCCGCTAGCCCCGGAAGAATACTGCCGAGTAAGACGATGAGATCTGCACCAAACCCAACCTCAATGAGCCCAAGAAGCGTTACCAACGGGACTGACGTTCCGATGATCAATGCGGCGAGGAATTCGTCTCGACCGTAGATCAGGGTCCGCTGTCGAAGATACCAGAGGCCGATGTACGCTGCGATCGTACTGAGGACGAACACCGGCAACATCAGGACATTCTTGAGCGTGTACATCGCAAGTACCGGCACGGTGATCGCTCCGCCAAGACGGTACCCGGTAAACTGCGTGGTCAATGCTACGCCGAGGATCCCAACAACGACCAACAGCGTAGCAACCCACATTCGGTAGTTCCCATCGAGTCAGCGGATAGTCACAACTGATGAGGTTAGATTCTCAGGAAGCGTCTGGATGGGTGTATGAAGTTCCTCTACCATCCAGACACTGTCATTACGTCCTCTGACCTTGAAACCTTAGCGGAGGATCTCATCGCAGAGATACCAATCCCCGGAGTCGAAGTCGGAGCCTTCGACTCCGGGATTATCCGACAGACGCTTCTCCAAGCCGCTGTCGATCAGAAATCCATCAAGGCCGTCACCGACACCACTCGGGGAACGTACTCCGACGACTACACGCTCGCACAGCTTCATACCGTCCCGCCTGCTGAACTCGAAATCGTCGTCAACGACCTTCTCGTCCAGCAGGCGACGATGATCCTCGGCCCTCGCCCGAGGATCATCTGCCTCGACTTCGTCGATTTCCACTACCACGGCTCACCCTACGCTGATGCTAGCGAACTCTGCTACACGAAACCACGCGATGGCACAAGTCAGTGCCATCGCTACCTTGCTGGATTCGTCCTCTGTCGGGCGAAACCACTCGTCGTCGCAGTCACACCGGTCCGTGGTGACGAACCCAAGAGCGACGCGGTCGAGCGACTGCTCGACCACGTCGCGGCCCTCCCGTTCGATATCGCTGGCCTCCTCGCTGACCGTGGATTCTACGACGGCACGTCGATCGAACGACTGGATTCGGTCGCATCAGTCGCTCTCCCCATCGTCCGCGGCAGTCAGCAGATGGCCGAAAAACTGGACACGACAGTCTCGTACTGGACGGAGTACGTGATGTACGAAGGAAGCGAGCGGGAACTCCGTTTCCCGCTCGCGGTCTGTGTCTCCTACCAGCAGGGCAACCGCGGCAAACACGGCCTGCTCGTGCGGGCGTACGTGGCGTGCGATCTGGCCGATCGCACGCCGAAAGAAGTCGAAGCCCTCTACCAGAAACGCTCAGCCATCGAGACGGCCTTCCGGACGATGCGTGAAGCGCGTGCGCGGACAAGCACGGCTGATCCAGCGGTGCGGTTGTTGTTCGTCCTCGTGAGCTTCCTGTTGCGGAACCTCTGGCTCATCGTCCGCTGGCGCGTGCTCGCCACGCCGCGGCGCGGCGGGCGAGCACTGCCCGTCTGGTTCCGGTTCAAGGTGTTCCGTAAGTGGATTGACCATCCGTGTTCGGTTAAGACGTTGAATCGGGTGACTGCGCTCCACTGACGAAGCTATCGATGTAGACCGCGTGGGGAGAGAATGTGTTCAAGACGCTCTCCCCGAACCTCATACGACGGCGGCTCACTTCCCTGTTTCCAGCAGCGGTTATCGAAGACATCGCGCGCGAGCGCGATGTCGTCCAACGCCACCGGACAATCGACATCACGATGCTCGTCTGGACGCTCATCATGGGCTTCGCCGTCGACGGCGAAGCCCGCACTATCGCCGGGTTTCAGCGGGCTTACTCCGCAGCGACCAACCAGACTGTTGCCCGCTCCAGTTTTTACGACCGGTTCACACCAGCACTTGCGACACTGTTGAGCGACCTCCTCGAGCACGCTCTCGAGGAGGTCGCGGTTCCCCACACGATCGCTCCCCAGTTCGAGTTGTTTCGTGAGGTGTTGATCGCCGATGCAACCGTCTTCCGGTTGCATCGGCTCCTCAGCGAGTTTCCGGCGACTCACGCGGATCAGTCCGGCGCGAAGCTTCACCTCGTCCATAACGCGACGACACAGACGATCGAGCAGTTCCAGCTCACCGACGAATGCACCCACGAGAGCAGCCAGCTCCGCACGGGGAGCTGGCTGCGAGGCCGGTTGGTGCTGTTCGATCTCGGGTTCTACAATTTCCGTCGGTTCGCGTTGATCGAGGAAAACGGTGGGTTCTTCCTGACACGGCTGAAGTCGAACGCGAACCCGTTGATCGTCGGAGAACGGCGGAAATGGCGGGGCGCGCCATTTCCTTGCCAGGACGTCGCCTCCAGGACGTCCTGAGTGACCTCACACGGGAGATAATCGATGTGACCGTGGAGATCTCGTTCAAGCGGCGAGCATACGCTGGGAAGGAGTCAACCGATTCGATGGAGGTTCGCGTCGTCGGTGTCCGCAACGAGGACACCGACGACGACTACCATCTGTACGTCACAAATCTCCCCGACGCGTTCACTCCGAGGCAGATCGCGGCCCTGTACGGGTTGCGGTGGGAAGTGGAGTTGCTGTTCCGGGAACTGAAGTCGCTGTATGGGCTGGAGAAGTTCCAGACGAGTGATCCAGCGATCGTCCACCTGTTGGTGGTGGCGGCTCTGCTGACACTGACGGTCAGCAGAGCCTTGCTCGGCGTGTTTCAAGAGCTGTTTCCAGAGACGGTGTTCCCCCGTGAGCGCTGGGCGAAGACCTTCCGGTCTTTCGCCCAGCTCATCCTCGAAGATCTGGCACAGTCGCTCGGACATCCACCGCCGAATCTGTCGGAGCTGATGTTTCGTGACGCCCGCCAACCAGAGAAATCGCGGCTCTTACTCAGCGAACGAGTGGCTGAGGCCTTCATGAGGCGATCCAATGCTTAACCGAACACCGATGGTGGATTGACCACGCTCTCGATGACAAGTTGAGCCGGATATGGGAAGCCCCGACCAACCGGATCGGAATCCCGCCGACATACAGTCAGCTGGACGCGGGCTGAACCGCCCGCGTCCAGCGGCTCCCCTGTGAATGAGCGACAGCTTCGTGTTTTGTCTGAGGCAACGGCGTTCTCAGTGGATTGAAACCGCCGTCTCTGTTCAGTTCCCTGAGCCGGTCGCTCTGGTCGCGTTCGTATTGTTCCAGGAATCGAGTTAGTAATCAGGAACGATGGGAACTACCGACAGTGGAACCGTATTCAGAGCTCCTTAAAAATGGACCCCGGATGATCAGTCGTCGCTCGGTTGTGGATCAGCAGCTCTTGGTGGATTCTCGATCCGCATACCCTTAATGAGGATCTCTCGGTACTCTGTCTGACGATCCTCGGGGACAGATGCTGTTGCCTTACTGACGCCGTAGTAGACTGCAGCAGTCAGGGCGAGACCGTAGACTGGCGGCCCGAAGACAGGGAACAGACTCCCGACCGGTGTCCAGATAGCAATCTGCAGGAACACGAACCCGATAAGAAGCGACCACTTCGCTCCTGCCGTTGACGCTTCATCCCAAAAGAGCATCCCGAGCACGCAGGGGATATAAACGAGTGCCAGTGCAACACCATCACTTGCAAGCGGAATGATCGCCTGTTCTGCCGCTGGACTGAGTGCGATTCCGAGCACAACTAAGGAGAAGAAGATGGTGAAGTACCGTCCAATCCGTGCTTCCTTCGAGTCATCCATATCGGGTCTGAACGGCTTCTTTGCGATATCACGGACAAAGATCGAACTGGTTGTAAGGATCTGACTGCTGATCGTTGACATTCCTGCTGCAAATGCCGCGACGGTGATGACGATGGCTCCGATCGGCAGAAACTCGGCATAAAGGATTGTCATGAATCCATCAGCTGCAGTACCCTCCGGTAGTTCAGTAATCAAGCTAGAGCCGATTCCGCCGATGAGTAACGCGCTAAATGTAATCACCCAAAGCGAAATGGTTCCCGAGACAGCCGCAGTTCTCGCGATGACCTTCGGATTTTTTGCCATCAGCATCCGCTGCCACATGTGAGGGATGAACACCCACGCCATTGTCCACACGAGAGCTCCCGTATACCACGACCCAGTCCCGGCAGCCGAGAACGTCCACAGCTCGGGATTCTCGGCAAGTGTGGCACTCCATCCAGCAGAGAGCCCACCCGACCAGTAGACGGTGGCAGCGGCGGTGATGATTAGTGCCGGCATAAATATGACTGCTTGGAGGGTGTCTATCCAGGCAACTGCCCGGAGGCCTCCAACAAAGAGGTAGAGTGCAACCATACCCATCAGCAACAGCACTCCGGTGCTGAAATACTGCTGAGCACCAAGAGCGCCGACGAGGGCTTGAGCAGCCCCTGTCAACTGAATAACCGAGTACGGTACCAGTGCAAGGATCGCAATTACGGCCACCAGAATCCGGACCGAGTCATCGTCCTCATAGAACTGTGCAAGGAGATCCGAAGGGGTCACGTGGTCGAACTTTCGTCCGAGAAGCCAAAACCGGGTTCCAATCACCCAAATCAGGATTGGACCAGTGATGTTGAACAGCCCGAACCAAAGCCACCCGCTACCGCTCGAAAAGAACGTCCCAGGACCGCCCAGAAACGCGAATGTACTGAACCACGTTGCTAAGACGGTCCCGGTCAAAACCAATGTTCCGAGCCCGCGACCAGCGAGATAGTAGTCATCCGGGGTTACGTCAAGTCGTCCCATCGCGACGTACGCGATACCAAGAACGACTACGAGATACGCGCCGAGCGCTAGTGCAATATTAGTGAACGTCAGGACCATCAGTCGTCACCTCCCATCTCTGGGATCGGTTCTGGGTTACTGCCTGCTCCAGACTCACTAGTCTGCGGATCGATCTCAGAGTTCAGTTCCACGTCAACGTATTCAGTAGCGGCCTCGGACCACGGTTTGAATAAATAAAAGTAGGTTCCAAGCAGGACAACGTTGATCATCCCGTACCAGAAGTACGTCCAGAGAGCAACTTCTGGCATCGGACCTAACATCTTGGCGTCACTGAATACTACCCCACTCACTGAGAGTGCGATTGCCACAAACGACAGTATGTACAGCCCGAGAAGCCCTTTTCCGATCGCCGTCTTTGGGATGAACCGGAATGGCTTGCCCTCCGGCGTCGTATTCATAGAGTGATCACCTTTTGACTTGACTGATAGGAGCTCCCACCGTGTTCTCGCTCCATCGTGAGTATCTGAGATGGGCCACTATTTTCTGTTTTCTCGCCAAATTTAATCATTTTTAGTACGATCTGGCACATCGTAGCGATATTTTATCTAGCACTGGGGTATAAAACCGTTAGTGTTGGACATAGTTGTTTCCGGTACAGCTCACAACAAATCCTAATTCTTGGATGTTTCAGGCTCTATTTACCCCTCTCGGCTTCCTCTACTTACAGGAATCCGTGAAATCAGAGCGGTGGCGAAGCTACCAGTAGATTGGGGAGAAAGCAAACGAGTTCAATCATGGGGGTGCCCCTACGACAAAGAACTGTTACGTAGCAGCGCATCGCTGGTTATATGATCAATAAGAGGGCACACAATGTATGCAAATTGGATTTGTGATGTACAACGGATTGACTGCGCTTGATTTTATTGGAATCCATGACGCAGTCACACGATTAAAAACAATGGGATTCAATGAGAACATTTGCTGGGAGACCTGTGCACTGACTGAAAGAGTCACGGCGACGGGAAAAGTAACCTTTGAGCCAACTGCTGTTGGAGAGGAACTAGATCGGTTTGACGTTGTAGTAGTCCCTGGCTGTGTCGATGTTGACTCTGTGACCGCGGACGACGAACTGATCGGTTGGATCGGAACAGCAAAAGGGGCAGATCTCTTAGTTTCTGTCTGTACTGGATCGATCCTCCTTGCTGCAGCCGGACTGCTCAAGGACATCCCGGCGACGACCCATCCAACGGCCTATGATACGCTCTCGGAGTACTGCGAGGTCATTGATGACCGGATCGTCGACACTGGAGACATAATTACCGCCCGCGGCGTCACCTCATCAATCGACCTCGGGCTGCACCTTTGCGAGAAATTTGCTGACAGAGAGACCCGCGAAGCGATTGCGGCACAAATGGACTACCCACATTACAGTGGATCTCAGGCAACGTGAGTTGCCCACGTTTTTGTGCAGCGGCCTGCGGGACTACTCATTTGACGTAGACTCGTCTACTTCGGGCGGCTGTCTTGCTGACCCCGATTCAGAAAGGTTCCCTGAATGAGTCGTCTGTTGTGCCTGTGCTTGGCCCTGCTGAAATTGCTCGTGGAGTGGCTTGAGTTCATCTCGATTAATGTTGAACTCAAAGATGTCGAACCGATTGTACTGCCCCACTACGTCATGCATCAGCTTCGGCTCTATTGTCTCTTCGAGTGAAATATCTGCGTATACGATTCCTTCTTCATCGCCCAAGGGCCCAGCAAGGATTTCTCCAGTCGGACCAACAACCGCTGTAAAGTAACTCTGGTTTTCTCCGCCCAGCAGTTCTCTCGCCCGGTCACTCTCGCACACCTCGTAGAAACTCTCGTCGAAGTACTCGGTCGAGACTATGTTGAACACCTTCCCTTCGAATGCATGCGTGTGTGATCGGATCTTGGTGGCAAGCCCAATATCGTACTCTTGATTGAAGTGGAACGCGGGGTAGTTCGAGACGTGAATCTGTTCACCCTGCGCCATCAGCGCGTACCGAGCTAGAGGATTCGTGTTCTCCCCGCACGCTAGAGTCCCCAGTTGACCATAGGGCGTATCGTACACCGTTATTGAGGAGCCATCGCCGCGACCCCACGAGAGCTTCTCCGCGTGAGTCGGCACGATCTTTCTGTGCTTTCCAAGTAACTCACCTTGATCGCTGATAATGAGATTTGTGTTGTACAGCGTGCCGGTCGTCGCAGGATCCCGTTCGGTGATGCCCATCACGACAAACGTATCAGTCTGATTGGCAACCCTACAGAGTTGTTTCGTAACGGAACTCGGAACGTCAACAGCCTGCTGTCGGTACTTCTTATACCAATCGTAGCCATCGATTGGTGCGTTGACCCAGTTCCAGTAGGGATAGCCCGGTATGAATGTTTCAGGGAAACCAATGATTTTGGCCCCATTGTCAGCGGCTTCTCTTATCAGCCGGCACGCCTTCTCGACGGTTGCATCCCGGTCTAGGTATACTGGTGAGGCCTGAACGGCGGCAACAGTAAATTCCTCTTCGGAGTAGTTGTGTGGGTTGCTCATGGGTTGATATCTGATTCAGTCTTGTTTTTTTGTAATCTCTTCACCATATTGCAACGTCCGACCGAGAATCGTCTATGTGGCACATCGACGAGCATGCAATAGAACGTGATAATAGTATTTGTATAGGAAAATATATTCTAAAAACTTGTTTGTTTGTCTAATAACAATGTTGAAAAGGATTGTATGGTCGAGTCGGTTCGTTACAGGCATTAAAATTCAGTACTTCACGAAGCCGGTTAGTTGAGACGTCTGCTTGCGGAAGGTGTGCTTAGGAGTGGGTGACCGTTGTCCGGTACGATCACGATAGTGAGGGGAGAACCGAAGCGACCCACGATGTCACCGAGGAGGGGTTACACATCAATGTCTATCGTGACGGGGAGAAGACCGACAGCCACGAAGTCACCCCACCGCTTCCGGCGAACCAAACACTCAACGCCGCCGAGGACCATTTGAGCACGCACCTGGATGGGTACATACGGAGATTAGAACGATGGCACGGGATTCCCCGCGACGGCCCATGACTGACGCCGAACTCGAGGAGCTGCGCGAAAAGATGGAAGAGCAGCGTGGCGAGATTCGTGACTACCTCGAGGACGAGGGCGTCGACGTGAGCACGTGGGAGATCTCAGGCGAAGCCAGCGCTGACCCCGACGCCGAGCGCGACACGGCTGATTCTGACTGAATGCGAACGGCGTTGACCGACGCCGAACTCGGAGATATTTCTTGATTTCTCCTTGGATCTCAGCTTTGCACGTTGGGAGAATAATCATTCGTATTCGGTTAAGACATGAAACCAGCATACAGCGCTGCATTCACCTCCTCAAGTAGAGTCAGCCGTGATGGAGACGGTTGCCTCGCCTCCCGATACCACGTGTCTGGGAGATTCGGTTCGTAGCTGAACGAAACGACGATCTCGGAGAGGACTTGCTGGGCGTACGACCGGAAGGTCTTCGCCCAGCGTTCGGTTGGAAACACGCAGTCATCACCCAGTTCCTGGGCGTGATCGACGAACAACCGAAGGATGGCTCTGCTGACCACCAGTGTCAGCAGAGCCGCCGTCACCTGAATCCGGACGATGTGTTCCTTCTCCGTCCGAAATCTCCCCAGCCCATACTGCGACTTCAGCTCACGGAAACAACAAACTCAACGACCCACCGAGCACGGTACAGCGTCGCTACCTGCTCCGGACTGAACTCACCGCTCGGCAAGTTCGTGATGTACAACCGATAGCCGTCGTCGGCGTCCGAATCGCGGACGCCGACGACTCGGAAACCGCTTGCTGTCCCACGATTTTCCGTTCGTTGTACGCTCGCCGCTGGAACCTGACTTCGACCTCAACGTCGATGTGTTCCCTACACAGATCACCCGACAACATCGAAGACCGCGTTCCGTCGATGCGAGAATGGCGCGCCCGCGCCATTTCCGCTCAGTTTCTCGGACGATCAGCGGATTCGAACTCCGCTTCAGTCTGCTGACGAAGAAAGCCATCGTTTTCGTCGATCAACGCGAAACGACGATACTTGAAAAAAGCCGAGATCCAGCAGGAACAAAGCCGTCCTCGCAGCCACGAGCCGGTTTTGAACAGGGTGCTTTCGTGGTGTGCGTTCGTCGGTGATCGCGCGCGCGATCACCGACTGGTGGTGACGCTGTGGACGAGGTAGAGCTTGAGCCCGGAGACACCGGATGCGTCGCAGGGAACGCTGAGAGGAACCGAATCAACCGCACCACCGTGGCGTCAGCGACGACAACGTCGCGGAAATCGGTCGAAGGCTGGAGCGATGGATGTGAGGACAGCGACTCCTCGACGGCGTGGTCGAGGAGGTCGCGCAGGAGCTGCTCCAGTTGTGCGGTGAATCGGTCGTAGAAACTCGAAGCGACGAGATTCTGGCCGGTAGCGCCGTTGTACGTACGGCGATACGCGGCGATCGAACGGGCTTCGCCGCCGACGGCGAAGCCCACGACCATCGTCCAAACCAGTACACGGACGTCGAGTTTGCGCTCTCTCACGACGACTTCGCGCTCACGCGCGAGGTCGTCGATCATACCTGACGGAAACAGCGAAGTCAACAGCGACGTAATTGCATCTGGGGAGAGCTTCATTCACCTCCCCTTTGCTCTACGAGTTCAGGTAGCCGTCGGCTTGCGATTTAGCTCCTAAACCGAATACGAATGGGAGAATAATATATTGATCTCACAAACGGACACGAGAAACGGTCTTCCGTCGGATTCTCACAGTCAGCGGAACAGTGGGAGTCGGTCTTCACCGGGGCAACGTGACCGCATGTCTGGTGTAGATTGTGATTTCAAGCGAGGAGTCACCGTCCACCCCGTTGTCCGAATACTGCCACAAGGCCGCTTCTGTTGCTGTTTCGTCGCTTAGACGTATGAGTGAGTCAGCGGCTCCGTCGATGCGACCGGGGCGATGCGGTCTTAACCAATAGTGAGAAAGGTCGGCTCTAAATGTTGGTTAATATTCTTCGACTAGCTGATCGTTGAGTGTATCAGGCCTCGGGAGGTCCTCGACCGTGGCCGCGATCTCTTCGGGAGTACGGTTGGTCCCCTCCGCGAGGAACTCGGTAACGCGGTCGCCGAGGTCGTCGATCGCCTCCTCGAACGCTTCGAGTTCTGCGTCATTCATTACCTCGTCGCGACGAGGCTGGTCACTCCCCACCATCGGGAACAGCTTCGCTGCTGTCGTCAGACTCGTCGAGAGATGAAAAGTAGCGGTCGGCACGATAGTCCTCAGGGTCACCACCGAGATCCTCGGCGAGATCGGCACGTACCTTCTCCCGGAGTTCCTGAATCGCGTCACTCGCCGCGGCGAGTTCCTCCTCCGTCATCGATCCTCGCGTATCTCGTGCCATTCTTCGTACTTCTGTACGAACCGTTCGAGGTTCAGGGGGGCTCTGTTGAAACCCTCAGAGCTTGATACGAATCGCGTGCTGCATACAGAGGATGTGTACAGCAGAGGGTTATCGACAGGCGAAAAAGGTAACCCGGGCGTTATTGTCCGATGGTGACAGGACAGCTGTGCTGAATATAGAGGTGAGCTCGTTGACTGAGAACGGGTGAACGCCTCGATTCCTCCGGCACCTCCGACGGGACCCATCATTATATACGATATCGTGATAGATTGTGGGATTACCCCTTCCCCCAGTTATGAACCGTCGGGCGCTCATCGAAATATTCGTCGTCGTAGTCGTCCTCGGTAGTACCGCGGCGATGCCGTTCGCGTCGGCCCACGAGACTCCTCCTCCCTATCCCCAGTTCGAGCCGAACGACGACTTCGATCGAGCGACTAAGATCACTCCCCGGACGCTCCATGGCCTCGAGGCGATCAAGTACACGAACGCGACACATCGACCCGCCATCGTGCCACCGCCAGCCTGGGAAATCTGGCACGACGACGAGGACGTTTATGCAGTTGACCTCGAACGAGGCGAGCCTCTGCCGGTCACGTTGTATCACTACGGCAACGACGGGAACCTCCAATACGAAATCTACGATCCATCAAAAAGCGAAGTTGCGAGCGTCGATCCTGATGGGAACTGGCAGCAAACCGGTTCCGCACTCGGTCGGAGCGAGAAGGCCATCCAGAAGGGGAATTCCACCGTCCTGGCCCGGTGTAGCGGCACCCACTACATCAAGGTCAAAAACGAAGAATCCACTCGGGCCTCGTACCGCCTCGAAGTCGATGACCGATTTGAGCACAACGACGAGCTAACCTCCGCGGCGACGCTGACCGAGGGGACCTACGATGATCTCATGATCACCACGTACGACGAGGACTTCTATCGGCTCGACGTCGACAAGGGGGAGACCATCGAGGCCACGATCAGACTCACGACACAGGCCCACTGGGAGGGAACCCTGCCCCCGGAGCGCGTGACGTATGGGAGCTCGGTCACCTACGAGGAGTGGGCGCCGTACGATCACCCACGGTGGGAGACGCCGTCGTTTCACTTTGAGGCTCGGTCGGGCGTATCCGGCGGGGGAGACTTTCGAAGCAGGCCGGTCAATCAGGTGGAAAATGATCAAATCCACCAGGACACCGTCTCCCTGGAAATCACGGAAAGTGGGACGATATTCCTCATCGTTCGGGCCGATAGCTGGTGGACCTCCGCCATCGACGGCGCGCCCAAGTGGAAGGCGAACAGCGCCCGGTACGACCTCACCATCACTCGAAGTGGTTCGCCCACAGAGCCCGACCAACCGGATCATGATTCCGACGACACGTCGACGGACTCGGTCGAGGAGGCATTCGATCGGCTCGAAGTGGACGCACAGACCACGGACGTCGGATTCGCGACGTCCCAACTCGGTGGCGAGATCGTGAACCTCCACGTTCGTGGGCGTGGAACGTACTCCTTCGAACTCGACGAGAATCTCGACATCGAGGACTTCTCGGGGTGTGGTCGCGACGACGCCACCCTCGAAGTCGAAACCGACGATGACACCGTCCATCGAATCGGGAGTTCGGAACGTCCGAGTAGGGAACTGCGGACTGCGTTCAACGGCGACGATATCAGAGTTCGTGGGGTGGGTCCCGTGAAAAGGTTGAAATGGGGCGCGATAACCGTCGCGAAGGACCTGTTGGATGAGCTCCCGTTTTCCTGAACAGATCGATCCCGATTTCGGTTCAGGACTCCAGGCCAACCGAGTACATAGTTTACCGGCCGAGTTAGGGAGATATCCGTCTCCCTCGACCAACTCCACTGAGCCGCTTCCGTAGCATCGATACTCACTGTGAATGGTCTCCTTGGTGGTCGACGCGAGCTCTTAGCATACAGTTCCCTGGAATGCTGAGTGTTCGACGTGAATGCTACTGGCGCGGGAGAATTCACGGACGGATTCGCCTGGTCGAACCTGCGAGATACGCGCTCTCTATGCAGCGCGCTCTCAGAAACCTCACCGAGTGCTGTCACAAGGTGCTTGCGAGATACAGAGGCTGAATTCAGCGTGATGGCGTATTTCCCCTCCGGCCGAATCGGCTGAACCAGTTTTCAATAGCTACGCTATTCACTCGGTCATGCACTTGTGAGGTGGAGCGGTACTTCGGGTTACAACCCACGAAAAAGAGTAGTGTGAGTGTTAGTCGTCGGACACAGAAATCGTGTCCGCTTGGGGTGTAACCTCAGACTGGGGGTAGGTGTCGAGAACCCAAATTTTCATTAGGCCATAATAGACGCCTACGCTCACGAGCATTGCCACGAAGAAAGCCAGGTCGGGAAACAGAAGGCCCAGTGCCGCAGAGACTGCGTACGTGACCATCGCGGCAGGGTTGAAATTCCGCCAGTAGGAGTACTGCCCGTTGGCGTCATACAGGTCTTTAAGATTGAGTTCGCGCTTCCGAATGGCGTAGTAGTCAGTAATCATAATGCCGACAATTGGGCCGAGAAGGGCCGAGATCCAGAGCAGAATCGTGGGGATGAGGTCCGCAAACTCCCAGGGCTGGATGAGCAACCCGACGACACCCGCAGCCGTCACCGCAGTTGGGAACGTAATACGTCGCGGGAACAGATTCACGAACACGTATCCCGGTGGGAGAAGGTTCTGGCCGGTGTTTGAAGCGACCTGTGCGAAGATGACGAATGAGGCCAGTACGAAGACCAGCAACACGGTGTTACCACCGAAGACCTCCGCCATGACAAGGATTGGGTTCCACTCACCAGTGGCGATTCCGCTAGTCATGCCGACGATGACGAAGAAAGCCATCGGGGGCACCAATCCGAAGAACTGCGCCCAGGCGCTCCCCTTGTTACGTTCCACCCAACTCGTGTCACCCTCCGGGCGCTTGAGGAACTGGGTGAAGTCAGCGATGTTGACCGCCATCGTGATCTGTGCACCGGCCATGATGGCTACTGCCGAGAGGAACGAGATGCCGCCTTCACCACTGGACGAGAAGAGTTGTGCGAGGGTCAGGTCGTACCGCTGAATGAGTACGACTTCCATGATAATCCCCGTGATGATGAGGATCGGTGCCGCGACCCAGTCAAACTTTGAGATGGCATCAATTCCGAGCGCTGTGTTCAGGATTTGGAATAGGCCGAATATGGCGATGATGAGGATTAGGTTTGAGTAGCCAGTCAGCGTCTCCATGATGAGGTTCAACGCTGTCGCGCCAAGCCAGGTCTGGAATCCGAACCAGAACACAGCGGGCAGGGCCCGAACGAGCGCCGGGATGTGCGCCCCCAGATATCCGAAGGGTGCCCTGATATACACCGCGAATGGAATACCGTGTTTAAGACCGATATCACCAGTCAAGACGAGTAAAACCCACACTGCGATGTTACCAATAATGACCGTGGCCACAATCATCAGCGGCGATAGCGCGGGATACACCTGAGCGCCGGCAACAAACGAGACAAGTTGTACGTAGAGCCCGACGCTAATCAGAAAGAATCCGAGACTTGAGATGCTTCGGTCCTCAACGGACTTTGGCATGATGTCCTTTCCTTTCAGGCTGAGCCCGGTCGCTTCTTCTACCGTTTCTTCGTGTGAAATATTATTATTTGTCATTATTTGAGTCGACTCCTAAATGTTTGTGTTGCGTTACTCCCATCGGTGGGGACGTAGTCCCCGACCTTCTCACCGACAAGTGTACCGTCCTCCACCACCACCTCACCGCCGACAATTGTGGCTGTTGGCCGGCCTCGCATCTGCTTCCCCGCGAAGGGGGTGTAATCAGTCGTCATATGCAGTTTTTCAGCCTCAAGCGTCCACTCGGCCTCCGGGTCGAAGATGACGAGGTCGGCATCAGCGCCAACACTGATACTTCCCTTGTGTGGGTAGAGCCCGAGCATCTTTGCGATGTTCGTGGCGGTGAGGTCGACAAAGCGCTCGACCGGAAGTCGGCCTTCTGCGACTGCATCAGTGTAGAAGACGGTATTCCGCGTTTCGACACCGGGTAGCCCCATCGGCATGCGTGTGATGTCATCGCGGTACTGCTCCTTCTGCTCTGTATCGTATCCGCAGTGATCGCTGTTGACCGTCTGAATCGCGCCACGTTCCAGCATCTCCCAAAGACGATTGTTGTTCTCCCGAGAGCGGATTGGCGGACTACAGACGAACTTCTCACCGTCTTCGCGATTATACACTTCGCGCCTTAGGGTAAGGTAATGTGGACAGGTCTCGGCCAGTAGCGGTAACTCCCGGTCAGCGGCCGATTCCAGCACCCGCTGGGCCTCCTTCGTGCTGACGTGGACGAAGAACGCCGGGCAGTCCGTCTCCTCGACGAGATCAGCAATCGTCCACATAGCAGTAGTTTCTGAGACGTTCGGATGCATGTCGGGATGGACCGAATAATCGGTCTCACCACGCTCCACCTGCTGTTCAATCAGATGGCCGATGATCTCCTCGTCCTCCGCGTGGATGAGGGCGAGCCCGTCGTTTTCCTCAATGGTCTTGAAAGCGTCCCGGATTTCACCGTGAGAGACCATGAGACGACCTTCGTACACCATGAACATTTTGACCGAGGCCGCACCCCGGTCGATGAGCTCTGGGAGTTCGCCGAGCGTTGTCTCGGTGACTTCGGTCAGGCAGGCATGGAGCCCGTAGTTCGTGAAGACATCACCGTCCGCATCTTGCCGACGTCGTTTGTATGCCTCAAGTGGGGTCTCGTCAGGGTCGGGTATGGCGAACGGGACAATCGTTGTTGTCCCGCCGTGAGCAGCAGCACGCGTTGCGTCCGTGAAACCGTCCCGAGTGACGAACTCCCCTAGTGGAATCTTCACATGAACGTGGGAATCGATGAAGCCCGGGAAGACGTACTGACCGCTCGCATCGATTGTTTGCTCGGTGTCATCAGAGAGCGATCCGACATCGGTGAGAGTTACAATTTTACCATCCCGAACGCCGATGTCCATCTCGTCAGTTTGTTCAGGTGAAACAACAGTTCCACCGGTTACTATTAAATCATGCAATGGATTACCACACCGCGTGTCTCCACTCAAGGATTTATATATTTTAACGAGACAGAAAGATTTTCCGGCATTTGACTTATTCGAAGTGGTGAGTGACGTCTGCTGATGAAGGCCACGGCTATCGCTGGCAGTCCACTGCGTAGGTGGTGATAGGCGAGGAAGCAGGCAACCAGTCGGCCGTGAACAGGGAGACCGTTAAGCGAACGTATTGCTGCATACTCACCTAGCGCCCTGAGTGCGACAACTTGCTCGGTTATGACTCGGAGTTCGCGAAAAGTATCGACTTACTCTCTTGGCATCTGGTCAATAAGCGCTCTGTATTCAGCAAGACTGCTGAAACCTATCACCGATTGAGGGTTTCAACAAGGCCGTTCCGGGCTAAATGGTCTTCGGCGTGATCGAGGGCGGTGTTCGCCGGCATCGGCCCGACAATGAACTCGGTCGCGTACTTCTCGTCGTCTCGGTAGATGTCGACGTGGAGTCCCTCTTCGGTGACGTCGTGCATGCACTCTCGACCCTCTCAGCGGAGCGTCTCGTACCCACCGCGTCGCCCGCGACCCGGCGGATGATCAAGGCGCTGCTTGAGGCTGGTGAACCGCTCGGGAAGGACGAACTCATGGAGCGAGCGGATATCTGCGGGAAGACGTACTACAATCGGATTGAGGACCTGCGGGCAATCGCGATCGTTGAGCAGGACGAGGGGGGCGTGTGGCGTCTCTTCGTTGAGCCCTGGTGGGCAGCTGAGGCACAGACTGACGAGCCGTATTTGGATATGACCGAGGAGATGCGAACTGCGTTTACTCGTGAGTTCCCCGAGGATCTGCTGTTTGAAATTGCCATACAGCACCGAGCATCCGTATTCGGTTAAGGATGTGAATCGATAGACAGCGATGAGTTCGGCTGCATCTGTCCAAGTTCCCACTCAGGATCAGAATCTCCCCGAGCTGGGCCTCGGAGACACCGTTCTCAACGAGTCTGTATCTGCCGTTAGTGGCACAATGAAACTTAACCGAACACGGATGATCGAACACCCTGTCCATTAAGACGTTGTCGACGTGAACGAGCTCTTCGGCGGAGTCAAGCAGATCCTCGACAATTTCCAGTTGTGTCTCCCCCTTTCGGACGGGGCGCGCGTCCAGCACGATTGGGACGGCATTGCCGACCAGCTGGACCGTCGCCCACTGGTAGGCGTACTCGTCGCTGTTGTCTTTCGTTCCGATGATTTCGTCCTCGTGGCCTGTACGGTCACCTGTGAAAGGATCAGCTTCGGTAATGTCGATTACGACGATACCTGCTCGGAAGAATTCCTCTGTCTTCGCGACCTCGTCCAGCAGTTGACGGACAGCTTGTCGATACATCTCTCGGATCTGCTCGATAGAGAGGTCGCGCAGCTGCTCCCGATGAGCGTGGCCCAACGGTGTCCGATCCCGGGTCGACTCGTGGACGAAACTGCGAGCCCCCTCATTTGCAGCGAGGCCCTCACGAAGTCCGAGATACGTCTGTAAATCCCAGTACGCGTTCTCGTGTATCTCACAGCCGTCCCCACGATCCAGCGAAAACGCCGGGAAAACGATGCGGCTGACGTGGTCCGTGATCGCCTCTGCCTGATCCAGCACGGTTTGATCGTTCGGTTCTGACTCACCAGACTCGTCATCATGGTGCCGAAGCTTTCGTTCCGGTTCACGCGGGACCGAGACACCCGCATTCTGTGCTTTGATGAGGATTGTCCGAGCCGCTGTCTCGACTGTCTCCCTGAGGTCAGCGGAGAACCGCTCGTGCCAGCTTCGCCACAGTGTTGACTGCTCCGGAATCGTCTCGAAACCCAGTTGCTCACAGAGTTCAGGGCGGTTCTCTCGGTAGTCGGCGAGTGCTGTCTCGTGGTCCCACCCGTGGAGTTCTCTCAGTACGAATACCCGAAAGAGGGTGTTCATCTGGTAGCGTGTTGACCCCGCATAGCGGTCGTCGGCGGAGAACCGGAAGTAGGCTAGCGGGAGTACACAGACAAACTCCTCAACCGAATTGTGGCTCTCGTGGACGAACCACGTTTCTGAGACTGTCCGGATATCTGATTCCAGTCCCACCAGCGACGTTCGATCGTACAGCGGTATCGAATCATATGCTGGCCAAGTAGTGTACGAGCGCTGGGCAATCTGTCGAAAAACATCACGACGTGAGGCAAGCGTTGGAGACACAGTTTTACTAAAATCGTGATTTCATATCCTATAACAGACAATTTGATGAAAGTAACAAAAATATATTCAGAACACGCCGAGAATGAATCCAACGCCCATGCTGATAAGGATCGCAGCGGAAAAGGCTGGTAAGTACGGCGTGTACTGTTTAACCGTCTCCTCGTGGTGCTGATAGCCCGCGACCAGTAGCATCGTTAGTCCCACGATGCCGATAATAACAGTAATTGCGTATGCACTCATCAGTTCGAGACAATAGTTCGACCCGGCACAGAGAGCGATAATCTCGAACTCCTCCTCGTGAGCGAATCCGAGCAGGAAGGCAAACCAGGTAATTCCGAACAATCCCCTCTCGGCAACATCATCGGACCCCTCGTCCGTATGTGAGTGCCCCCCAAAGAACGGAATGGTGCGTTTCAGGCGAGAAACAAGTCCCTCATCGTCCTGTGAATTCGGATACTCATGAATATCACCGTGGCTGTCGCCGTGTACGGAGTGGTTCGTCGACTCGTGGTCGTGACTCTCTTGCGAGTGAGAGTGGTCGCCATCGGGACTGTCATGCGAATGGTCGTGGCGGTACTCTCGGATCCCAAGACCGATTAGCAGTACGCCCGCAACGAGACTGACCGGGCCACCGATCTGGATACCATTGAGAATCGTGACTGGCTCGTTGATCTGGGTGAGACTGAAATAGGATTTCGCGTAGAAGAACACGCCAACCATCGCGAGACTACTGATGAGGTGGCCAACACCAATGATGAGCCCCGCCGCAAGGCCGTAGAGCCACTTGTTCGTCTGATCTAACGCGTATGAGGCGGCGACGGGCCATCCATGACCGGGCTCAACACCGTGGACGGCCCCAAGTGCGATCGCACCGAGCAGTAGTCCGAACGTGTCGCCAGACACTATCGTCATACCCTGAACTCGGCAAGAGTGCCGAATAACGGTTGTTAATACCTGATTGGGGAAACCATCATACTCGGGACTCTTGTGTCCGGGCATCAAATATGACCGTATGCGAACGAGTTTCAATATCCCCGATACAGTGGTCGACGAGTTCGATCAGGTCTGGCAGGATGAGGGGTTGGACAACCGATCCCGGGCCGTCCGTGAAGCGATGCAGGAGTACATCGAGTCGCATTCCCGACTCGAAGACCTTAGCGAGGACGTTATCGCGCTCGTCGCCTTCGACTACCGCCATCACGAGGTAATCGGGGAACTCCACGGTGTCCAGCACGACTATCAGGACGTGATTCTCAACACGAGTCACACACATCAGGGGGAGTGGTGTCTTGAGTCCTTATTCTGCCAGGGGACCGGCGAACGCGTTCGGGAATTGACCTACCGCCTTCGTGACTTCGACGGCGTGAATCGGGTGAAAATTATGGTGATTCGAGATAACTGAGCGCGATAGACGGCCCGTGAATTCGAACGCTCAGTCCGCTGCTGTCGCCGTGTTTCCGGCTGACTTGGACGGCGTGTTCAGATAGAGGTAAATCAACACGAGGATCAAGGCGACCTGAACTGCCTTGTCGACGTAGTCGATCATCCCATATTCTGACTTGGCTACGATCCAGAGGGGAAATTGCACGGCAGTATACGGAATCCCGATCAGGTAGAGCAGCCGCCGCCGGTAGTCGATGAAAAAAAGCACAAGTGCACCGGCGTAGCCGACACCTGCGAGTGCAACGGGAATCCGCCCCTCGACGAGGCCAGCATACACGTGGAGAACGCCAGTGACGACGACTAACGCAACTGCTAGCCACTGGAGTTGGGTGAGCGATCCGATCCGACTCGCTGACTTGTTTTGTGCGTTCATCACAATACTATGTCGTTCGGGATAGGAAATAAGGACTGTTATTATCAGACTCCGGGTGTCATAATACGACGCGCATTACGCAGTTGTGCCGGTTTCTCAGTCACGATGGTTGTAGCTACGCCTTCGCCCGGAAAAGAACAGTATCCATACAACTGATTTGTTCACTCACTACCAGCTATGCATTGAGATGGCCAGTCTCAAGTTCTGACATCGGTCAGCTCGAGGAGATGGGCCTGCTCTCCCGAAACGATGGGGTGACACCGACGACGGTCACTGTCGCTCCGATTCGGCTCCAACCCGACACCGAGCACGGCGACGTCCTCGCGACACCAACGCTCGTCGACGCGGTCGGCCGACAGCTGGAGACCGATGACATTCGGGTGTTCGTCGAACGCCAAGGGGTCGCGAAACTGGCTGCAGCACTCCACTACACGCTCCGCGTGATGAACGGTGAGCTCACACAGCGGACGGCAGCGACGAAACTCGGTGTTCACTCGGTCGAGGGGATGACCGTGTTCACTGCACTCCAGGACGTCGTCGAGGACGCCGCATCCTACGACCCGTATCTGGAGCGCCCTGAATAATGTCGGCGGTGGAGAGTCCGCACAAGGAACATCCTTTGTGTGATACCGCTGTATCACAGCACGTGAGCACTGACACGGATCAAGACAATGACCGGATGGAGAAAATCAACGTCCGGGTCCCTGAAGTCCTCCTGAACCGAATCGACGAGGAGTGGGAACGACGTGGCTACCCGAGCAAGTCTGAAGCGATTCGGGATGCGCTCCATGACTGGGTCAATCCACCCGCGACGCTCTCAGAGGATACGCTCGCGGATCTCGAGGAGAGTCGCGAACGGGCCGAACGAGGCGAGACGGTGTCGGCAGCGGAGGTCCGCGAATGACTGGGTCTGGATGACTGACGCCGAATACACTAAGAACCGTCTGGAGTCACTCTCTGACTATCGGTATTATTCACGGCGAACCAGTCACCGGTTCAGCCACCGTCGTCACTCAACAGAGTCGGGATTCGCTTCTCGAACAATCGATCCAGAGCGATCCAGAAAATCTCGGTTGGAATCGTTTTCTGGAACTGAGCGCGCTGGTGGTCACTCTCGTCCCGTCGTGAGTGCTCATACTGGAAGTGCACTGGTCCGAGATCCGGGTGATCGTCGTCGCGATGCCAGCCGCAATTGAACCCCGTGTTCGGATCGGCGTAGTGGATGCGGTAGTACGGCTCGCCATCGACGAACCGCCATTCGACGTCGAGCGTGGGCGACTCCGGGCCAGTAGGCGGGACGACACGGTCGGGATCGATCCGCGCGCAGAGATACCGCTTGACGATGCTATCCGGTTCGTAGGTGACGGATGTCACGGCAGGACGCCGCTGCAGGACGTCTTTTAGCCCCTCGTAGACCGAGCTGTCGGTCGTTCCGGGAAGACCCATTGACTTAGACGGAGACCCTGTCTCGCTCGGTCGCCCAGTCGTACTCGGCGAGTGCCGCTCGGACCACTGGGATCCGGTCGGCGAGGTGCTCCCACTCGCTGGCGATTTCGCGCCGCTCCTCGATCTCGTCGGGATCGTCCCGGTCGGCGATACTCGCACGGAGTTCACCCGGCGTCTCGACGTTGTACGTCTCCTGCCAGCGCGTGATCTTCCGCCGCATCGATTCCAGCGCCGTCGTGAGTTCCTCGCGGTCGTGCTCGCGCTGGAGGGACGCGACCTCACGGTAGGTAGCCATGAGCTGGTCGATGCAGTAGAGCGTCTGATCGCCCTGCTCAATCTTCTGGAGGACGTTGTCCTCGACGAGCTGGTCGAGATATTTTTGTGCTGTTTTAACTGAGACTTCCGTCTCGTCGGCGACCCACGACGCAGTTCGGGGAGTTCGGAGAGTCCGCGCCGCGGCCCGCACCCGCTCGCCCCGCGTCATCGACGTGTGAGTCGCATCATCGCCTCGGTCGGGATCATCGGACATACCGACGACTACGTATTACTGAAACATATATCCACTGCACTGGACATAATTATCTATCGTAGTCCGGATCCTCTGAAATCCCGGTATCGACGAGGCGGGGTATGGTACCGTCGCGTAGCGCTCTTGGACAGATCGGTATGAGGCCCACACGACGTGGTCGTAGAGATATCGGACTCGGAGAAGCGGCCTGATGCAGTCCACAGATGTCGAGGAGATACATCACACGCTCTTCAGCCGGGTTATTTGCCCTGGCCCGTGAGCTACCCCTCCCCGTCAGCGAACATATTTATTGCAGTCTATTACAATCTATTACAGATGCCGATCAACATCGACCGATTCGACGAGGAACCGACCGAGGTCCTCAATCTTCAGGAGGGGACACAGCCCTACCGGATCCTGCAGTTCCTTGCCGAACACGACGACAAGGCGTTCACCCAGACAGAGATTCACGAGGCGACCGACATCAACCGCGGGAGCGTTGGTGCCGTCCTGTCGCGCCTCGAGGACCGTGGACTCGTCCGTCACCGGGGTCGATACTGGACGATCAGAGGAGACGACCGCCTCGCGTCGTACGCGGCTCAGACACAGGCCAGTTCAGCCTCGACGACCGATGACTACTACGGCGAGGAGTAACCCGTGTTGTACGACCGCGGCGTTCGTAGCGGTCACGACAGTCGAAGACGCTCGCGTGCATCAGTCATCGTCTCCAGTCTGTACTCCAGCGTTGAACTCGTCCCGTTCCACGTATGTACCAGATCTCTAACTATAGTCTGAACGTTTGTTCTATAGCCTCACGCTTCAGCTGTTCCTATCTCGCGAGCGCCATTTCCATACTCGGATTTGGCTTCGAGACGCCTCGAAACCATCGAAATTGGCTAATGAGTCGATGACGCGTACTAATTACCGGCACCATTTGCTTGTATTCCCAATCGGTTTTTGACCCACTGACGCGTCGAGACGACTGTAGAGGGGCTATCGACTGCTCTCACGCGGTTCATAATCGGAAAATCTCCCGCAAGAAGAGGCGTCTATGGGGATATGAAACCCGAATAAGGATATGTGAACTGATACGTAAGCGCGGACCGGCCGGTTCGCCGAGATGGGGCCGGAGGCGAGCGAACGGTCTGCCGAGGGGCATGCACTCCACGATCCGACATTTATCGAAAGACTGTCCTGACCCGTCTCACTGAGCGACTGGACTCGACAGTCCTTCTCGTGCTCTCTGCTTCGTCGGAAGGTCATCCATACGCTCCGAGAGAAAACAGAGATCGAGGAACCTTCCCCTCGGTCTTACAATTGTCTCCTGGTACGGCTCCCTAGTGGCTGGTATGCTGAGAGCGACTGTAACTACTCAGATTGAAGGAAGTTTCACACTCAGATTCGGGTGTGTTAGCGCTCGGAAGTTCTCAATTCGACGAATCAGGGTCGTGAGCTCGGAATCGGCGGTTGCTCCCGGTCTGTTTTCACACTCGGATTTGAGCCATGTGACGGTGTCAACGTCGCCGACGAGGCCTGTCGAGACATCTCGCGCGGTATACACCCACTGACTTTCGCCGTAGGTGGAAGGGTGTACACTGCGTGTGAAGGGGTGTACATCGGTCACGACAGCTGTCTGGGTGTGGGCCGCATCTCCTGCACGAGTTCCTCACCCGTTACTCGTTCCCAGTTCCGCCTCAATTCGGGTAATTCGCGAGGTGATCTCGTCTTCAGTCTCCCCCAACATCGATCGAATCTTCTCTGCTGACTGTTCCAACTGCGTGCACTGCGTCTTGATTTTGCCGAACGACTCGATCGACTGCTTCAGTCCATCCAATTCGGCCTTCATCGCTTCAGGATCCACGTCGGAACCCATCTCGACCGCGGACAGGAGGGTCCGCGTTCGTGCCCAATGATACGCGAACTTCAGGAATCGCGGTTCGATTTCGTCATCCGGCGCTTCGCTCAGTGCGACGACCACGTAGTCCTGGTCGATCTCCGAGAACCAGCCAACTTTGGTTCGCGGGAGATACGCCAATGAACTCGCGACGCATATTCCGTAGTCGGCATCGCGGTTCTCGATCGCTTCTTCCATTTCCGACTGGATCGTTCCACTGAACTCGCCGTTCTTCGCCTCGACGACGATCCGTTGGCCCGTCCCCTCCAGCGTGAGGACGAAATCACCCTTCTTCGAGGTCGAGACGTCACCTGTCTCCTCGCTCTTATTCTTCAATCGGTTCGGCGTCTGGTGGACGACGTCCTCCAGCAGCGTCTCCAGCTGTTCTTCGAAATCAAATCCTTTCAGCCGAGTCTTCTCGCGTACCTCCTGTTGCGCGGCTTCCTGAGTGACTTTCTCTTGAACCTCTCTGATCTCTTCTTTGAGTTGATGCGTCGGTGTCCCAGGCTCGTTCGGATTAAGGGCCTGCTGGATCTTTTCGCCACCCTCGCCCAGCTGTTCGTCCAGACGGGTCGCGAACTCGCCATCGGTTCCGAAGACGTCCTCAAGTTGTCTGTCGAGTTGGCCGTCCTCCCCAAGGTGGTCATCGAGCAACCGACTGACCTCTCCCTCGTCGCCGAATCGGTTATCGAGTTCGTCACGAAGTTCGTCCAGTTCCTCATTGAACGTCCGCTCCAGTTCGCCGAACCGCCGTTCGACAACCTCGATCTCCTTCGTTGTCTCGACGATGTCCAACGTGGACGCCCCGATGCGGAGTGCTTGCGTGAGCGCTTCACCACGCTCGGCCGGCTCGATGTCCGAGAGATAGTCCGTCAGTTGCTCGTCCTGTATTGTGAGATTCTCAACGACGACGCGGCTCTCAGCGGTATCAAGCGTGACGTTTTCCACCGTCGACATACCACCTCCAGTGACTGTCTGTAGCTACATCAATCTGTGTCGCAAACGCTCACAAACGAGAACGGTCCCTGCTATTTGTTGATCTTCAGAAGGCTCTTCGCGCGCTTGTGCACCTCGTCCATCCGAACGAGGTCGGGATCGTATTCGACATCGAGTTCTTCGAGGAGCATCTCGGTATCCGTCTGGTTGAACTGCCTGTGGAACCGGTCGTCCTCGTAAGCGATTCGGGCCAACCGTTTCTCCTCCTCGGGGTCAGTCCTGGCCTCTTTCTCGATTCGCTCTTGCATTCGTTCCAACTGACGCAGGCGCATCGACTCGACCCTGTTCTCGAGATCGAACCGCTCGGACTCTTCCAAATAGTCGGCGTACTGATTGAGGAGTTCGGTCGCGACCTCTTTTTTTCGCTGTACCTCCTCTTCGCTCTCGTCCCTTCCAAATCCCCCGAGCATCCCGACGCTCCCACGGGATTCTGACTGCTCTTGTTGTGGTCCTAGTCGCTCGTCAGACTCTACATACCGGGTGTGTGCCCGCTCCCCGTGGATGTAGCACACTCCACCGAAATCGACGCCTCCCTCCGCAGTGCGATCCTCGAACACGTAGAACTCGTCGATGCCACGATCGACTGCCTGGTCAATGAACTCGACCAGCGAGACGTCCGTGAACACAAACCCCTCGAAGGGTTGATTCTCGACATGGAACGCGGTGAGGTCGGCCTGCACGTTTAGTTGGCTCTTCGCGTCTCCGAGTTGGCGTTCGATCTCTTCTTGATTCATATACTCGACGTCGGATGCCGTCCAATTCAATCCCAGCCTAGATGCGCAGCTTGACTTCTTCTCCTCCCCTCGGATGGCCGGCTCACTGGGTTTTCACCACGGCTGCGACCCCGGTACAATATATGTCGCAGAAATAATCCATCGAGCAGACATGACGTACATTGGTGTCGACTGGGGCTCGAACGGGTGGATTTGCGCGGTTCTCGACCACGACGAACGCGGATCGCGGGAAACGTACAGCTGGCGATTCGTTCGACGGCCCTCGATTCTGAGCGTCTGGATGGAGTTCGGTGCTGGCCACGAGGACGACGTCGGTCGAATTCTCGTCGATATTCCCATCGGCTTGCCCACGGACGACGCTCGTGCTGCAGATCTTGAGGCACGTACGTTCCTCCCTCCGTCGCGTCAGTCGTCAGTGTTTCCGGCACCGTGTGAACAGGCGGTATACGAAGATGAGTACGATGAGGCGGCAGAGACCCACGAGGATGTTCTCGGCCGTGGGCTCTCGCCGTACTCCTGGAGCCTCTCGCCTCGAATTCGCGAGGTCGACGAGTTTCTCGGCCAGTACACCGACGCACGAGGACCGATGCTCGAATCCCATCCGGAGGTCTGTTTCCACGCGCTCGACGTGGATGACGACCTCGAGGACTCGAAGCAGGACGACTCGGGACTAGAGCAGCGTCACGAACTTCTCACGGACTGTGAGCGAACAGCCGGCCTCTCGAGTAATGCGACCGCAGCCTATACCGATCTCGTAAAGCGGATCGAAAGGTTATCGCCGTTCGCTCGCCGGATCGGCCTGGGGAACCGGGATGACGTCCTCGATGCGATGGCGATGGCGCTCACTGCCCGGCTCGCTGACGGCGACTTCGATTGTCTCCCCGACAAAGACGCGCCCAACGGGGTGAACGAGATCGTCTATTTCGATGGGGAACGCCTGGATCCGATGTGAGTTCCCTCAGAAGCTCTCGGTCGTGACCAATCGGTGTCCGTTGCGTCGGCCAGCCTGACTGCGTCACTCACCGTCTCTTTGAACGCCCCCGGGCGCTCGACTCGGGGGGCTCGCTGCGCGCTTCGGCTCGCTCACGGGGTTCGCTCGCCTCCAGTGCTTACACCGAAGCGACGCAGTCGCTTCGAGCCTCCGCTCACTCTGTTCGCGGAGACGTCGCCCGCCGTCACCAGAACGCTGCGCGTTCTGGTTGGCTCACGAGAGCTTGCTCTCGTGAACGTCGTCGAGCGCCCGGCCCCGTTCAGTCCCACCCCTGCTCGTGTGAGCTTCCATCGTTCGCCCGGTTGTCCTGGTGTGCCCTCCCGAGTTGGATGCCGAGTTGTCGCTCTCGTGTTTGACCGGTGTGACGACCACGCCTCGCCGTACTCGCCTCCCCGAGGCGGGGACACACGTGGAACTCCCTGCGGTCGTTCCACGCCTTGCTCACGGCTGGCGCCGTTCGCTTCGAGGGACTCACTGCGTTCGTCCCTCGCCTCGCTCGCACCTTCCCGGTGCGCCAGCAGCCAAGTGTGGTTGCGGTTGCGCCCCTCGCGGGCTTTCGCGTTCCAGCCCTCGGTGCCGCTGGCGCGCGGGAACGCACCTCCCTCACGGTCGGCGCGTCCCCGTGCTCACGACAGTCGGCCTGGACACGGACCCGCAGTCCGGGCCGGACCGCGAACCACCTTGGCGCTGGCCGCTCAGGTCCCCACCCGCGGCGCGCGCGGCTGGTTCTTTCACTCGTGAGGAGGCGTCTCGCTCGCGCCCACAGGGGGCGCTCGAAGGCGCGAGCGAGACGCGGTCGGTGTCGAGAATCATCGGACGAAGTTGGAACTCATGTAGTGGTGAGTGTCGGAGAAGACGCGGTAGTGGACGCGCCTTCGGGTAAGTAACCCAATGAGTAGTAGCTACGCTATCGGACAAGAAGCTTCGGACGGACAGGCGCGAAAACAGAACGCGGAACGCCCTACGGGTCGGTGTGACGAGTGCGGTGGGCTACTGGTGCGGGAGCAGATCGAGACGGTGTGCGCGGCGTGTGGACTTGTCGTTGACGAGGACGCCCTTTCGCGGGGGATGAGCCCGAGCGTGCACAAGCAGGGTGAAGTCGGTAACGGGCCGGTCGAGTGGAGTCTGGAGACGACGACTGCATTACGAGTGGACTCAGGGCTGCACACGACGTTCTTCCTCGGGTCGGATGGGTACGGGAACTCGTTGACAAAGGCGCAGAAAGACAAGTTCGGGCGGCTCCGGATGCGGCACAAGCGGTTTCAGATGGAGTCGAAGCGGTCGATTCGGCTCAACGAGGGGCTCCGTGACGTCCAGATGATTGTGGGCAACCTCGGGCTTCCGGGGTTCGTCGCGACAGACGCGGCGGCGCTGCTGAAGCAGGCGTCTGAATCGCGGCTTCCAGGCGGGCGGATGGCGTGGGAGGCGCTCGCGGCTGGAGCGGTCTACGTGGCGACGAGCCAGACCGGTCTGAGGCGAACGACGGAGGAAGTGGCGGTGCACGCGAAAACCTCCCACGAGCGGGTATGCGCAGCGGCGCGGAAGCTGCGGTGTGAGCTCGGACTAGTTGGGGAGGTGCCACCGACACAGGCATGGGCGGTCGACGCGGTTGTGGAGACGCTCGGGGAAAGTCAGGACGTCGAACTGAAAGCGTGTCTCGAACTCAGGCGGGTCGGTGAGTTCCTTCTTGAGTTAGCTGATGAGGCGTGCATCGGGCCGGGGACGCCGCGAGTGGTCGTCGGGGCGGCGGCGGTGTACGCGGCGGACCGGCTGACCGAGGGGAAGACCGTGACCCAGGCGGCAGTCGCGGAGGCCGCAAGTGCGATCGTGCCGACGTCGACCGGCGTGGTGGCGGGCTACTCGCGGGAGGTGTACGATGCCCACACGGCGCGGTACGGGACCCGTGACGTCGACGCGGTGGTGACGGGTCGGCTGGCCTGAGCAGGCCGGCTGCTCGTCTTTTTTGTGTCCCCCACCCACGGACCCGCCCCCCTCCCCACCCACCGCTCCGTGCTCGCGCCGCCGGAAGACTCGCGATACTCGTCTTCCGTGCTCCCGCTCGCTCCGCTCGCGGGAACTTCGGCGCTGCGCGCGCAGCCACGACCTAATGATTCTCTCATCTTCTGTGGGGTAGTCAATGTAGGTCCGGTCGAGCGCCTCGATGTGGTCGTACAGGAGGTCGAACGCCTGCTTCGACGTGGACTCGGCGAACGCGGGGATAAGATCGTTCTGCATCGCGAACAGTACATTGTCCGTGACGATCCGAACATTCCACGAGGGGACTACCCTGACTCACTACTGGATGGCGTGTGGAACGTTCTGCCGGATTCGAAGCTGGTGAGTTCCTCGATACGCCGTTCCAACTCCTCGATTTCTTGCTGGAGTTCGTCAGTATCCTCGCCGTCGACAGCGGCCAGCCGGCCTTTTAGCCCCTGCAGCCGCGACTCCTTGACCTCCTCGTCCACCTCGGCCTTGCGAACGTACTCGCTCTCTTCGATATCGTACACGTCGGATTCGGACAGGTCGGTCACGTCGAGAGCGTCGTCGACCTTATTTCGGTCCACGCTCAGGACACGCTCGCGCTCGATGCCCGCCGCTTCGAGCGTCTCGAGTACCTCCTCGTCGCCTTTGAGTGAACGGTTCCGCCGGATCGTGCGCTGGACCGAGCCGTACTGACCATAGATGGGCTGATCGTGATGCAGCCGGTCGAGCAGGACACTGCGTACCGCTTGTCGGAGATCGTCGGCGTTGCGCTGGACATCCGAAAGAAGCGTGTAGAGGTTGACCAACGCAGGTGTCCCCCTCCCCGCGAGATCCCTGGGATCGTAACGCTCCAGCGCATCGATGAGGAGGAGAGCATCAGCGTAGACGTCGATATCGGGCTCTTCACGCGTCTCTTCATCAGATTCACTCTCGAGACGGATGTCCACAAGCTGTGTGTCAGTCGGCGCATCAGCTTCGGTAAGTGCGCCCTCCCGGTCGTCCACCTCGAAACGCGGGTGAAGACTCAACACGGTCGCGTATGGTTCGGCGTCCGCCGGGAGCCGGTCGAGATCGAACTCGCTGTGTGTATCTCTGACGCGCTCGTACAGCGTCTCGAACTGCTCGCGCTGGAGTGGGATCATTCCCGAGTCGTCTCGGTACTCGATGAGCACGCGCTGTTCCTGCACGTCGGTAATACGGAAGGGTCGCCGACTGAGCGGCGTGACAAGTGTCGCGTCAGACGGTAGGTCTTCCACCCGGTCGAGGAGGCTGTGCCAACTCGAGGTGAACGGCATGGTACTGCATTGTCTGTCATCCGCTAAAAGGCCGAGGACGGTAACCCTAGTCGTGCCGCTCAGGTGTCCGGTCCCGTCGGAAACGCCGATAGCGCCCGTTGGAACTGCTCTCTGTGTGGGCCCGTCCCCGTGTTGGCTCGTTCGGCGAGAAACGCCTCGTGTGCGCCTAATTCGGACTGGTCAAGGTCGCCTCCTGTGATGCACTCGACGTAGGCGTCCAACGCGTCGCTGAACACGCGAGCGTAGTAATCGTATGCAGCGTCAACGAGGTGGATGTTATCGTCGAGACTGGCGACGAGTCCACGGTACACTGCTGCCGCGTCCCGATATCGGCCGCGCTCCCGGTAGCGCTCACCAAGTTCGGTAAACCGACTAAAATCGACGCTCTTCTGTAGGAGATTGTTGATACAACAATCCGACTCGGAGTGAGAACAGTAATCGCCAGTGTGAACCCGTGACGAACTGGTTCTCGAATCACTCCAGTTCACACCGAATCGCAAGACAGCTCTACATCAACAATGTGCTACACATGTACCCGTTATCGCTTTAGCTCAAGATGGTCGTTTAATTCCGAAGTTGGAGCTCAAGCGATGCTGCTGAAGTAGGAGACGTAACTCACAGCAGGACGTGATCCGCGAGATCACACTGATCCTTCGCGGCAGAGTGGCGGGATTCCTCCATGATTCTGGAGAAACCAGAGCGTTGCCACTCACCGCTGGCGTTCCCGGCCCGGCTGAACGCTGTCAGCCGGGCCGGATTGTCGCCAATTCACCGTCGTTGATCAGATTCGGATCGACGGTCCCGTGAGCCACGCGCTCGGTCAGCGCGTGGCGATTCACGTTCGGATCAATCACCCCTTCAAGAATCACCAGTCCGACGCAATCCCACGGATAGCCCAGTTGCTCGGCCATCGTTTCCAGCAGCTTTCCACTGAACCACTGGAGTCGCTTCGAGAACCGCATCGGTTGCACCCGAGTCGTCTCCTCAACAGAGTCCAGTGAGGCGGGTCCGAGCCGTGCTCGCACCCGCCGTAACAGATACCCACTCAACAGGAGCATAAGCACCGCCGCCAGTAGAAAACAGTTGACGGCGGCTTCTCGGCGGACCGGAATCACCTCCAAGCCGAAGATCTACTTGAGTTCTTGAATGATGGTCTCGACGCTCCACTGGTTGCTGTACAGCGCCGCGAGTTCTCGCGGCGCGAAAACTTTTCTGGGAAGATTCGTCGCGTAGAGGTGGTACTCGTGGTCGGCATCAACGTCGTCGCGATAGGCGGGTGCATCCTCGTCATCCTCGTGTCGTACACCGATCACTCGGAGGTCGTAGGGAAGGTGTGGCTCGTCCTGATCCGCACCGACTGTTGCGGTGACGTCGATGATCTGTCGGTAGAGGTCGGGCAGCACCTCTTGGAGGTGCGTGCCCTCTAGGTCGATCGAGTTCCCGCGCAAGGTGCGGGGTTCGTCAATGACGTGTGGATGCGCATCGGCGTTGAGCCGGCAGACGAACCAGCCACCGTTATTGTCGATACGTCCTAACCGACCGTAGTCGAGATAGCCGAGATCGAACATTGTGAGGGAGTCTTCGACCCACTTACCGATCTCGAACTGGGTGGTTTCCTGGGTTCGAGCACTCGTAATCGAGTCGAGGAACGGGGCGACCGAGGCGAGTGATTCGACCACGTGGAGCTTCGCTCCAGCGTGGTCGTCATCAAAGCCGGGGAAGTCGTTGACCGATTCCGGTGAGAGCGTGCAAATGATCGCATCCGGGATGAAGATATCCCGGAAGCGACTGTACCGTCCACCGAGGGATGACTGGGTTCGTCCGAGTTCAACACTGACGTAGTCGACAAGATCAGCGAGAAGCTCGGTCAGTTCGGGAGTGATCCACTGTTGGATCGATGAGTAGGCGACATCGTCACTGGTGAACGCTTTGTAGAGGTCACGAACAGCGCTGACGGAGCCGTTGGCTTGGGTTGTCCCACTCAGAAAGGTCCAGAGGAACGGAACAGGCTCGATATCGCGGTGACGTTCAATGAGGTCGGTGGCGCGACCGTGGTCGCGCACCGACCGAGGAGGGACCAGATTGTTCAGTTCCTGACAGATGAGGTGAAGCCATCGGTCCATATCTCCGTGTGTACGCGGGTGGGAATTGCCGTTGCTGTTCGAGTTGAATCGTTAAGCGAAAACGGGTGGTATGGCCCAGTCTTTGTGGGATTCCGTCGGACAACGGCAGGCAGGGATACTCATGATGGGTCTCTCGCTGTTGGTGTACCGTGTCGCCGGGTTGGATGGACGTGCTACTCCATCAATCATCGCGGGACTCCTTGTCTTCGCCGCGTTTGGAGGATTCCTGTTCGTGAGACCGCTGTCATAATGATAAACATTTAGATGATGCACTGGTCGGTTGCCCTGATCTCGTCTGAGTGACTCGGAGACTCTCAGTGAGCGTTTTTCATTCACCGGTGACCATATCCAAATTATATCACTTGAAGCACATAATTATAAATGGTGTTGAATATACGTATTAGGGGCAGTGAGGCGAGATAACACATGAGACAAGACATCGAATTCGAGGCGGAAGGGGATACACTTCGAGGATGGCTGTACACTCCCGACGAGAGGGACGGATCCGTACCCACGGTCGTCATGGCGCACGGGTTTTCGGCAGTCAAGGAGATGTACCTCGACAAGTACGCAGAGGTGTTCAGCGAGGCTGGACTTGGTGCGCTGGTGTTCGACAACCGGAACTTTGGTGATAGCGAAGGTGAGCCACGCTACGAGATCGACCCGTGGCAGCAGGTTCGTGACTACCGACACGCGATCACGTATGCGACGACACGTGAGGAAATCGACGGTGATCGTATCGGCGTCTGGGGATCGAGCTATAGTGGTGGGCATGCACTCACGGTTGGCGCTCTCGAAAACCGGGTGAGTGCTGTCGTTTCCCAAGTCCCGGTGACTGACGGGTATCACAACGTGCGGCGACTCGTTCGTGCGGACATCATGGGCCAATTACGAGGTCAATTCGATCAGGACCGACTCGCTCGGTTCAACGGGGAAGATCCTGCGATGATTCCCGTCGTCTCCGAGGACCTTCTGGGCGATGCGGCACTGCCGACACAGGATTCCTACGAGTGGTTCACGGAGACCAAGGAGAAACGGGCTCCGAACTGGGAGAACGAGGTTACGCTCAAAACCATCGAAATGTTGGCCGAGTATGCGCCCATCGACTACATAGATCAGATCAGCCCGACGCCGATGATGATGATCATCGCGGAAGGCGACCATCTCGCAGTCGCTGATAAAGCGTTCGAGGCGTTCGAAGAAGCGCTTGAGCCGAAGAAACTCGTCACGATTGACGGTGGTCACTTCGGCGCCTACGTCGAAAAGTTCGAGGAGTCTAGCGGTCCTGCTCGTGACTGGTTCGTTGAGCACTTGGAGGCGTAAGCATGGCAGACCAACTGGCCGGGCAAGCTGCCATCGTCACCGGTGCGAGTTCAGGATTCGGTCGCCAAATCGCCCTCTCCTTTGCGGAGGAGGGTGCCAGCGTTGTCTGTGCGGACATCCGTGAAACCCCGCGAGAGGGTGGCTACGAGGAGCATCCCGATCTTTCGACACCCGAAGTAATCGAGGACAACGGAGGTGACGCGACCTTCGTCGAGTGCGACGTCACCAATGCTGATTCCGTGGCTGCAGCGGTCGAGGAGTGCGTTGAGGCGTACTCACGGTTGGACATCATGATGAACAATGCTGGGATTTACCCTCCGAACGGGCGGCTACACGAACGTCCCGACGAGGATTTAGAGAAGGCCCACGCTGTGAACGTCAAGGGAGTCTGGAACGGATCGAAACAGGCCGTTCTGCAGTTCTTGGAACAGGGTGACGGTGGAAACATCATTAATCTCGTCTCAACAGCCGGACTTCACGGCTGGCAGAATCAGCTTGCGTACAACGCTTCGAAGGGCGCTGCGAAGCAGATAACCGAGACGCTGGCGACCGACTACGGTCCTGACGGTATCAGAGCGAACGCGATCTGTCCGGGGTTTGCACCGACCGCACTCACCTCGGAACTCTACGAGATTGAGGAGTTCAAACAACACGTCATCGAGACGACTCCGTACGGGGATCGGTGGGTCAGTCCGAACGACGTCGCCAACCTAGCCGTCTTCCTGGCCTCCGACAACTCCGGATTCATTACTGGGCAGTGCCACGTCGTCGACGGCGGACACTCACTCGTTTACGCCCACACAAAGGACCTGTAATCGATCCTACGAGGAAATATCACTCCGAATACAACAATGGCAGACCAACTATCGGGCCAAACGGCCATCGTCACCGGTGCGAGTTCAGGCAACGGGCGAGCGATCGCGAAAACCTTCGCCGATGAGGGTGCCGCGGTCGTTTGCGCGGATATTCGGTAGTTCCCATCGTATCAATAATATCATATATTGTAGATGTGAACGAAGAAGAGTTTAATCGATAAAATCGAGAGACCTAGGGTCATTATGCCTATATTCATTTGTTACCGTAAATTGTACCGTAACACAGCTCATGTGAAGATGCATGCCACCAGACGGATACACAACTGTCACGATCAGTGATGGGTTGGCTGAGAAACTCGTTCGGATCATGAACCGCCACAATCGGCCCAGCTACGCAGAAGCCATCAAGTATGCCGTCGATTCGACTCTCGTCCGTGAGGAAGATATCACGGTCAAAGAACTCGTTCAGTTCCTCGCTGAACGAGTCGACGAATTGGAATAACTACTTACAGTAACATTTACCATAACACTCGGAATGAATCATTGGCTAGTGGTTTTGGACTCCGACCGCAGCCGGTAATGATGATTTCCCAACTAGATGGGAACTACCGACAGTGTGAGCCTCGCGGGCAAGCCCGCCCGAGTCGGGGTTGCCCGTTCGCTTCCCCAACGCTTGTTTGGCTACACGTAGTGCTGTCTCAACGAGTTCGAGTAGAGCGACGCCCATAATCGCCTTCTCGACCTCGTTTCCTCAAACTCCTTACGGAGCAATCCTGCTGCTGTCGTCCATTTTCAATAGAGCAGAAATCATGTGTCTTGAATCAATCGCTACAGTGGCAGAATGCCGAGCAGAGACAACTGCCAGGCGAACAGGAGTGCGAGCGCCGTCACCACCGAGTAGTGCACTCGGCCCCAGCGAGTCCAGAGGCCGTCGCGCCACGCGAACCCGGTCTCGATGACGGCACTGATTGTCCCGGCGAGGGTGACGTACCGGAGCACCTTGCCGGCCCGAAGTGCCAGCGACAGCGAGGCGGTCTCCGCGTTGAAGTTGATCCAAGCCAGCAGGAAGATCGCTAGCACTGCCAGCCAGAGCAGACTCACCATGCCGAGGAGTCAGCGGGCCGCCCGCTAACGGTCGCTCGGGACCTCACCGCCTCGCCATCGTCGCCACACCGGGTTACCGAGCCGTGCGAAGAACTATCAGACGAATATTACTATCGGTATATAATAATATAAATGATATAAAACTCTTCGACAAAGGTAGAAGGGTTATCTATTCACGACTGACTAACCGAACCCGACTGCAATTAAGATGGACTATGCCGGCGAGTGACCGGGTGTTCCGAACCGGTTGGGGCCGGCCGTCGGCTGACAAAGTCGAACCGCAGTGGCGGAGCAGTTTCGGGTAGAGAGCTGGCGACTGCGACCACGTCCTATCAACACCTATATACTGATGATTATATGGGCCAAAGCCATGACCTGAAACATGGGAACCAGCCGCGTATTGTCGACGACGAACAACTCTCTTGAGGTTATCGAGACGATTATAAAACTCGACGGCGCATCGCTCTCAGAAATCAGTGACGAGTTGGAGATGGCCCGGAGCGCGGTTCACACTCACCTGAATACCCTCCTCAAGCACGGCTACGTTGTGCGAGAGGGGAACGTCTACCGAATTGGTCTGAAGCTGGTGCATCTAGGTGAATACGCGAAGAACCAGCACGAGGTACACTCGATGGCCGAAAAATGGGTCTCACGATTGGCGGAACGAACCGAACTAGAGACCGACTTCACGGTCGAAGAAAACGGTCGGATTATCTCTCTGTACGACAGCACGAAGTACTCCACGGATGGGGTGACGTTCCTCGATAACGGTCGATATTACTACTGTCACAACACCGCGGCCGGTAAAGCGATACTCAGCCACTACTCCGAAGAGAAGGTCGGGGAGATCCTCGACCAGTGGGGAATGCCGTCGGATACGTCGCGGTCGATAACGACGAGAGGGGAGTTCTTCGACGAACTCCAGCGGGTCCGAGAGCGTGGGTACGCCACCAGTCTGGAGGAGTGCATCGAGTCACTCAACGCCGCCGCCCGTGCGGTCCAGAATCCACGGGGCCAGATCTGTGGTGCGTTCGTCGTCACCGGGCCGTCGTACGTGCTCGACGAAACTCGTATCAAGGAAGTGAGCAACCAACTCGTCGAAACGGCACAGGAGTACGAGCGGAATCTCGAGCGATACTACGAAGTAAGTGAGTAGCTCTCACGGACGGAGCAAGCGTTCCAGGTTCGTTCCGAGTAGCCTGGTCCGGCACGTCGTGACTCCCCGTTCGGGTATTCTCTCCTGTGACTCCTCGGTCTACCGTCGTCTGGATCGAAGAGAATAAACGAATATATTTTTGTATCCATAGTTATATAATTTTAGTGATACTATAGTAAGTGGGACTAGAAAATAACAATATAACAGTATACATGTTTCGACGATAGATAGCATGCGTCACGCCACCCGCGTCGATGGATTACTACGGGGCGATCGAGAGCGGTCTTGGAGACGCCCTACACCTGGAGACATTCGTCTTTAGTTAAGAAATCGCGTGACAGCGGCAGGATTTCTTCACTGTACAAGAAATAGCTGAGATTTCTTCTGATAAATATTCAACTTGAACCGAAATAAGACAATAAGCTTACGGTGCACCCGGTGCACGCATTTCTAAGAGTGTCTAAAACTATGAGCCGAACCAAAATGGGCGTCTCCATCCGGACTGAACTCGTCGATGAACTCGATACAGTTGTTGGTGAGTGCTCAGATCTCGCAGCAAGCCGCTCCGAGACCGTTGAAGCCATCCTCGTAGCATATTTCCAGAACGAGGAAGAGAGAATCAAACAGACACGAGAGGTGATTATCCGCAACAGAAAACGCTCTAACTCGTAGAGAAGTCCGTGCACTATAGTAACAGTCAAAAATAGCTGCTCACACTTGGGACGGAAATCTGGTCAAGTGCCTTGTCGATCGCTGCGTTGAGTTCGTTAAGAGAATCGAAGAATCGGTTGCCGAGAGCGTTTTTTAGCTGTCTCCAGCACTCTTCGACTGGATTCAGTTCAGGTGAATACGCTGGCAATCTCACGAGGGCGAGGTCGTCACGGGCCGCTAGGTCCGTGACGGCCGACGCCCGGAAGTATGGCGCACCGTCGAGGACGACAATTAGATCTTCTTGGAATTCTTCACACAGTGCGAGGATGAAGTGCTTCGCGTGTTTGGCGGTGACGTACTCTTCGAATCGTGAAAAGAAGCGATTACCGTCCTCGGTGATCGCGCCGAGCAAGCACGTCCAGTCACGTTGTCCAGAAAGCTCAACCGACGGCCGCGTGCCGCGCGGAAACCACGCGGCTCAACTTGCACGGATTTCTTGATTTGGTCGATACAGACTACCGTGGCGTCCATCTCTCGTCGCTTTTTTTGAGTTCTTCGTGAAACTCGTCGCGGTCTTCAGGCTCAGCTTCGGCGGCTGTTCGACGAGGCTTTTGATAACTCAATCCCGCTTCTTTCATCAACCGCCGACAACTGGGGATTGAGTACTCAACGCCGAACGTTTCTTCGAGAAATTCGTCGAGAAGCGCCGGCGTCCACGCCGGCGCGTCGATTCCTGCTTCAGTGGGTGGTTGCTGAAGCGTCTGTTCCAATTACTTCTGTTGTTCTTCGGTAAGCTTACACGGTCTTCCTGACCGATGATCGTCCTGAACAGCCTGCACAAGCGGCTCTTGTTCGAGCCGCTTGAGCCAGCTGTAAATCGTCCGTCTCTGCACACCGTACCACTCAGACAGCTCGGTTTGTGTGACACCGTTTTTGTACGCAATCGCTGCTGTCAGTCGCTGTGCCGGCTTGTTTCCCTCAACATTGTTGAGCGCGTGTTGAAGTTCCTCGACAGAAATCTCGTCGAGATGGTCCATAGTTAACCACTAATACTTGGGTAGAAAGTTCTAACGCCTAATATAGGTGCACGCACTTCTTAGAGCGTTATTCGAAGTCACAATCCAACTGGATCAATATTGTCTCCATGTATCATGAATAGAAGTCGCCTTTTCGCTATTCAGTCCCTACGCTGTAATGCGGTTTTGCTCTTAACTAAAGACGAATGTGGCTGTTGGTTAACACCGTCTGAGAAATCGAGTATCGTCTCATCGAACTCTGACGTTACGCATCATCAGTCGGGACGAACTCAGACAACTCGGTGTCTCGAGTTCCGCTTAGCCTTTGTCTGATGTCCGTCCGGTCCCATCCGAGGGGCGAGAGAACACTCTCGACAGCTCGAACGAGCTGCGTTTCATAGTACGACGCGTCGTATGTCTCAATACATTCGTGCCGGAGAGCGACTCGATCCCGAGACGACTTCCCGTCATCGACAACCACGTACTCGATATCCTGTCCCGGATGGACCGTGAGACCTCGGTCACGGGCTCGCTCGAGCGCCGCGACGTCCTGCGTGTACTGTGTGTATCCCTCGATCGGTTTCGAGACACGGTTCCGTTCGACGAGCCGATCCACCGTCACCGCTCCAGCGCGAAGCTTCGAAACAGCCCGCCTCAGACACCCAATAACGGCCTCTGGCGACCGGGTCTCGTCGAACCGCTTCAGGCACTCCCGCTGGACGTCCGCGACAAACGCCGGTGTCGACCGTTGTCGCCACTCTATACCCCGTACCTTGAACTCGTCTTCTTCAGCGACTTTGCCGAAGTACTTCGTCAATGCACCAGCGTCACTCTCTCGCTGCGGCACGAACGCCACCCACTCGTATCGTGCTTCGTACTCGAGCCGAATCTCGACCGTCTCCGTGATTTCTTTCGCGAGGTCCTTGAGATTAACTCGCCTATCATCCTCGACATCGGGATCGGGCGTCACCCAGATCGAATCGACAATGCCGTGAACGACACGCCACCCACCAGCCTCCAACCGTTGTTTCGCGGTCAACAGAATATCCCGAGCGAACGCATTGATCGCCTCGTGACACTCGATCCGACCGAACTTCGCGTTACTGAACCCTTGATACCCGAAACAGGCGACGAGAATCCATTTCAACGCGCTCGACCGCCCGTTGAGTGCTTCGAGACGTTCTTGATCGGGCGTCTCCCGCCGCTGTTCGCGACGGATTTCGGCTTTGATCTCGTCGCGAGCATCGATGATCGGTTGGAGCACGTCGACGAGGTACCCACGTTCGTCACAGATGGCGTACCCCAAGCCAGGCACGTCTTCACGACAGCGGTGACACTCACACCGTATCACGTCCGGTGACACGTTTCGCGTGCAGATGATGTTCGGATACAGACTCGAAAAGTCGAGTTCGTGGACGTCTTCGTGGAGACCAACCTCGGGCGCGAAAATGAAGCCACCTCGATCGGCGCCGTGGAGCGTCCGCATCGGTTTGTAGAACTCGTGCCGCCAGGAATTCCACGGCACCAACACATCTCTGTCGTGAGCTTCGCAGATCTGGATGGCCGTTAGTACGTTCCCAATTGACGCCCAGGCGAGCTCTTGGACCGGCTTTTTCGACCGCGACACGAGATCGAGGACGCCATCGAGGTTCGTCTCCCCGTAGAAGAACGTGTTCGACTCGTCGATGATCGCCCGACCGGGCACGTTGTACCGCGCCGGTGAGTGACCGACGCGATCATAACTCGAGTACGTTGACTGACTCGCGAGCTGCTGGTGGTCCACGTCTGGCCACCGACTCAACGAGAAGTCGTCGACGCCGACGGCCGTCGCCATCTCGGACAGCGTCGGGACGATCTCGCTCGTTGAGCAGACCAGGACGTCCGGATCGTGTGCGTCGAGCGCTGCCTGCACGGCGGTCAAGAGCTCCGAGGGCGAGCCAATGACGGTGTCGCCGGCGACGGACAGTTCCTCGTAGAGGTCGTTGCTCGTTTCGGTCACCGGGACGCTAAGCCGGAGCGTCGCCAGATCGATCGCCGGCGTCGGATCGACGCCAGTCTCCAGACAGTACCGGAACTCCCGCGAAAAGTCGACGTTGAAGCAGGCGAGATCCCCGACTGGATAGTCCGACAGCTGGCGCGCCTGCTGGGCGAGTGGGGTGACGCGGTCGATGTGGCGGATGTCGACGGCCAGGACTGGTTCCTCGTCTCGTCGAAAACCGGGCCGTCGCGCAACCGTCTCGCTTGCGACGACATCTGGGTGTTGGTCGTACGCCGACTGGAGTGTCGTGAGGTCGAGGTCGGCGTCGGGGTCGCGAGGGGCCACATAGAAGCGTGAGGTGTAGTCAACTACCCCGGCCTACTCGCGCTGACGCGCTCGTTGAGGCCGGGGCTTGCACGCCGGCTCGTCGGGTGGACTCACCCGCTCGCAGTCGGCTTGTAGGGCAGGGCCAGACGCCAGAGGCAATTTAATTGTCGGTGTCCTCCACTCTACCCCCGGTGGACACCGAGCGACGGAGAGGCACATGGCGTCACGTTCGCTTCGACGGACCCGACTTCGGGGCCGGTTGACCGCGACCCGCCCATGCCGAGAAACGCACCGTGGCCTCGTTGGCACGCCAGCCCTCGTGGACTGTCTGTGGCCCGCCATGGACGGTCAGACGGTTCTCGCGCCCGGTTGTAAACCTTCGTACGCGCTCCTCTCCTCCCTACTCGCTCACTCCGTTCGCTCCTTGAGGAAGGGGACCCCGCGCTACCGCGAACTTGACATCCTCCCACGGCTGAACCGTGGGATTCCTCCGGTGGGGCAGTGGGCTATGCCGTCCCCACGGAGGCAAGTTTCCCCTCGCCGGTACTCCGGTTTGTGCGCTCCTCGTTGGGACTGGCCCTCTCGGGAGAGCGTGGTGACTCCGACCAACAGTGGTCGTCCCACGTGAGGAGCACGGGCCGTGCCATCGACCCTGTCTCGAACTCAGTGCCAGTCTCCCGTTCAAGAAACGTCCGTGAGGCGTCGAGGTCAGCGTGGCTCTCGTGTCCACACGAACACCGAAACACGTCGCCATAATGCTCTGTCTCCACCTGCTCGCCACACTCGACACAGGTTGCCGTCGTGAACGCCTCTGACCGCTCTTCGACAAACATTGCGTACTCCTCGGCAGTGTCTTTGAGGCGGTCGACAAACGACCGGTGTGCTCAAAACTGGTCTGTGAGATGTACGCTTCCGCGATATCGAGTCCCCTTTCAGCCGCGTCAGCTTCCAGGTTCGCGATCGACTCTTCCAGCTCCCCGAACGTCGTCGCTATCGTGTGCTCGCGCGTCTCGGTGATCCGCGACGCTTTCGCGGGTGTCGCGTGTACCGCCGACGGGGAGAACGACGCCGATCCGTCGACGATTGTCGCGAGCGACACGAGCAGCGGGACCGTTCCGAGCGCCGCGCCGACGAACGGATCACCGACGAGCGCGTTCCCGACGAGCGATCCCACCCCGAAGAACAGGATCGCCTTAGACACCCGCGCTTGATCCCACTTCTCGACGGTGTACGGTTCCCCGCCGTCCGTTTCGATGCCGTCAGCAGCAGCGGGCGGATGCTCGATCGTCTTCCGAAGCGACGACGTCGAGATCTCGATAGCGGGCCACTGGATCGACAGCATATCTTCGACATACAGCTTCTCGTCTTCCGCGTCTCCCCGATACTCGACGCGCGTCTGAAGATCGCTCGTCGGGATCGTCGGGGGCTTCGCTCCGAGCAGGACGATCAGGAAGTGTCGAAGCGACGAAGACGGAAGGATCGCCGTCGTTCCGTCGTCGCGATCCACCATATGATACGTCTTCCCCCGCTCGAACTCGATATCAGGGACGGACTTCTCGATCGCATTCTCGATCTTCTCGGTTAGCAGCTGCTCGACACGAACCGTCCGAGATGGATCGAAGTATTCGATCGCCGCGAAGAACGCGAGCACTAGGGGTATGAACCCGAGCACGATCGGGAGCGTCACGATTATCTTGCCGATCTTCCCGAGCGCGAAGTACAGGATCAGCCCGCCGACGATCACGTACCACATGGCACCCTTCCCCGGCCCTCGTCCGGTGCGATCGAGCGTCTTCACCGCCGCGCCGATCCCGCTCGCGCTCGCATCCCTCCCCCACCTGATTGAAGTCCTGCCAGCGGATTTCTGTCTGTACGTCAGTACCGTCGTTTGGCCCGTCAGGGCCGTCGTCTTCCTGTTCGCTAGGCATAGCGATCTCCTCTCTACCCAGACGCGGGTAGGGGGGTATCCGGGGCCTCCCGGATACGACGGCGCTTCCCCCGCGGTTCGAAGAATCCACGGAACGCCTCGGGGGGACAGCTCCGGCCGTATTGACGTGAGTAATCTTTTTCCGGTACGGGGTGGCCGGGAACCCAGCAGAAATAGCAGAACTTCTGAAACTCAGAAAATTGGGTAAGAACTCCGCGGGAGACAACGGCGGGATCAGTCTCCCGAAAGACACGCTCCGGCTTGAGGGACTGATCGGGGGGGAAGGTGAACTCGTCCAGCAGCCGTATCTCCGCGTGGAGTACGAGGGAAATGGTGGGTGGCACGTCTCGCGGATCGACGAGAAATAGATTCCCGATTTGGCAGACTGAGATGCTTGACGAAGGCTCCGGAAACCGATCTTCCGATCTGACCCGTGGGGTCCGACTCAAATGTATGCAGCATCCTCGATGTATGCACCCCTTCGCTTCCAGTCGAGCGGTCTGGTGCATAGAATCGGGGCTGGTATCAGATGTAATCGACGGGACCGCGCCCTGGGCGTGGGCCAGGTATATGAAGAATCGATGTTCAGCCAGCTCAGAACGACGCGCTCGCACCCCTGGTGCATACCTTCATCCATATGACCAAGCGAACGAGTCTGAAACTCACTGACGACCGGCAGCTACTGTCGGTAGTTCCCATCACGTCAGCTGATAGCTACGACTGTCGTGGTTAGATTCTCAGGAAGCGTCTGGATGGGTGTTGATGAAGTGTTTATACCATCCAGACACTGTTCTTACGGCCTCTGACCTTGAAATCTTAGCGGAAGGCCTCCTCGCAGAGCTACCGATACCCGGAGTCGAAGGCTGCGGCTTCGACTCCGGGATTATCCGACGGACGCTCCTCCAAGCAGCTGTTGACCAGACCTCGATCAAGGCGGTCACCGACAGCACTCGTGGAACCTACTCCGACGACTACACGCTTGCTCAGCTTCACACCATCCCACCTGAAGAACTCGAAGCCACCGTCAACCTCCTCCTCAGACAACAGGCGACGATGATCCTCGGCCCCGGCCCGAGGATCATCTGTCTTGACTTCGTCGACGTCCACTACCACGGCTGTCCACACCACTCTCCCGGTGAACTCTGTCACACGACGCCCCGCGATGGCACCTCACAGTGCCATCGCTACCTCGCTGGATTCGTCCTCTGTCGGGCGAAACCACTCGTCGTCGCCGTCACTGCTGTTCGTGGAGACGAACCAATAAGCGACGCGGTCGAGCGACTGCTCGACCACGTCGCGGCACTTCCCTTCGATGTCGCCAGTCTCCTCTGTGACCGCGGGTTCTACAACGGGGCGTGCATCCAGCGGTTGCGTGAGACTGCTCCGGTCGTTCTCCCGGTCATCCGACGCGGCCAACGGATGGCCGAGAAACTAGAGACGTCGATCTCCTACTGGACGGAGTACACAATGTACGAGGGAAGCGAGCGGGAACTGCGCTTCCCGCTCGCTGTCTGTGTCTCCTACCGACAGGGCAAGCGGGGGAAGCACGGACTGCTTGTTCGTGCCTACATGGCGTGCGATCTGGCTGATCGCACGCCGAAGGAGGTTGAGGCTCTCTACCGGAAACGATCAGCCATCGAGACAGCCTTTCGAACCATGCGCGAAGCGCGTGCACGCACAACCACGACCGACCCGGTCGTTCGGTTGGTGTTCGTGCTGGTGAGTTTCCTGTTGCGGAATCTGTGGCTGATCGTTCGCTGGGGCGTGCTCGCCACGCCGCGGCGCGGCGGGCGAGCACTACCCGTGTGGTTCCGCTTCGAGGTATTCCGAGCGTGGATCAACCACACGCTCGACGAACTGCTACACCGGAAGTGGGAAGCACCGACCAACGGTGTGGGGATTCCCGCGACGTATGGTCAGCTGGACGCGGGCTGACCGAGCCCGCGTCCAGCGAGTGCCCCTGAAGAGCAGTTGCTAGGCATCGCCATCACATATTCGGCGCTCTCACTGACGTGAGACCGCCTTTCGCTGGCTATTGTCTCCGTACCGAGATCGAACTTGTCGCTTCCGCCGTGGAAAATCAAGTCAGCGTGTAGAACCGATGGGAACTACCGAATTTATAAATACTACAAAGGTAAGTCTGTTTGTCTGCGACTGGACGTTGGTGAGTTTAGTCTGTACGACATCGAAAGCTTCGTCTTTGGCCTTCTCTCACGACGCTAAAGTTCCGCGATTATCTGCCTGGAGCGCCGAGTTACTCGTTACGCTCCGCCAGCATCTGTCTTATTTCTTCCAGTTTGAAGTACGAGGCGAGACTGAGTATCGTGACGGGCCAGAGACCGACGAACTGGCCACGCTGTTTGTCACCGCGCACGTAGTAGAAGTATAGCGCAAGGGCGACCGAGCCAACCGATGCCAGCACGGCAGGGCTGAGACCGTCAGCACCGATTCCTTCCGCAGTTTCTATTGGCGTCTCTTCAGTTGTGTCACTCACACATTTAGTTATGTTCGTACAGCATTCGTGTTCGGTTAACACTGCCAGTAATATTTCTCGAGTAGTGGCAGCCATACCTGTTCGCTGAACTCGCCGAATTCGGCTGTTTGAACGTGGCCAATCAGATCCGGTACCCGGACTATTTAGCACTCCTGACCTTAACCGAACACGGATGGACCTCCTCGAGAGCGTGCTCGAGGAGGTCGCGGTCCCCCACACCATCGCTCCACGGTTCGAGCTGTTCCGTGAGGTGCTGATCGCCGATGCAACCGTCTTCAGATTGCATCGGCTCCTCAGCGAGTTTCCAGCGACTCACTCGGACCAGTCCGGTGCGAAGCTTCACCTCGTGCATAACACGACGACACAGACGATCGAACGGTTCAGACTCACCGACGAATGCATCCACGAGAGCAGCCAGCTTCGCACCGGGAGCTGGCTGCGAGGCCGGTTGTTGCTGTTCGATCTCGGGTTCTACAGTTTTCGTCGCTTCGCGTTAATCAACGAGAACAGCGGCTTCTTCGTGACACGGTTGAAGTCGAACGCGAACCCGTTGATCGTGGGGAAGCGGCGGAAATGGCGCGGGCGCGCCATTTCCTTGCCAGGACGTCACCTCCAGGACGTTCTGGGCGATCTCACACGGGAGATCATCGATGTGACCGTGGAGATCTCGTTCAAACGTCGGGCATACGCGGGGAAGCAGTCAACCGATACGATGGAGTTTCGCGTCGTCGGTGTCCGCAACGAGGACACCGACGACTACCATCTGTACGTGACGAACCTCCCAGACGAGTTCACACCGAGGCAAGTGGCGGCGTTGTATGGACTGCGGTGGGAGGTAGAGTTGCTGTTTAGGGAACTGAAATCGCTGTACGGCTTGGAGAAGTTCCAGACGAGTGATCCAGCGATCGTCCACCTGTTGGTGGTGGCGGCTCTGCTGACGCTGACGGTCAGCAGAGCCTTACTGGGCGTGTTTCAAGAGCTGTTTCCAGAGACCGTGTTCCCCCGTGAGCGCTGGGCGAAGACCTTCCGGTCTCTCGCCCAGCTCATCCTCGAAGACCTCGCCCAGTCGTTCGGCCATCCACCGCCGAATCTGTCGGAGTTGATGTTTCATGGCGCTCGTCAGCCAGAGAAATCACGCCTCTTACTCAGCGAACGAGTGTCTGAAGCCTTCATGAGGCGATCCAGTGCTTAACCGAACACCGATGGTTCGTACAGATAATACAACCAGTGGCCGATTGCGGCGATTGGCGATGGAATCCTCTCTCACGCTTCGTCAAGCACCTTCTCAACTCGACTGACAAGCTCGATTTCGGAAAAGGGTTTTGCCACAAAATCGTCAGCACCGGCGTTGAGGGCTTGAACGATATCTTCCTCCCGGTTACGGGATGTCAACATGACGACTGGCAGATCGACGAGTGCGTCATGATCCCGGATGCGTTCGAGGACCGATATTCCGTCGAGTTCGGGCATCATCACGTCCAACACCACGAGGTCCGGTGGGTCGTTGGCTCGTGATTCGAGATGCTCCCAACACTCATCGCCATCCGTAAACGCCAGTACGTCCCACCCTTTGTCACTCAAGTTGAATTCGACGACTTCGCGGGTCGTCTCATCATCCTCAGCAATGACAATTTCAGAGGTCATGTGGAATTCCTTATTCACACTTTATTACGGGCACGTTTGATTCCACGGTTCACCCGCTTTGCTCACCAGTTCGTATTTCGATGCGTGCTCCGTCGTCCGTGTCGGGGACTGTGAGTTCCCACTCGTGTGCATCTACGACATCGGTAACGCTCATCAGTCCGATTCCCGTCCCCGATAGTTCGTCCGTTTTTCCGAGTTCTTCGATCTCTCTCCGGCTCTCGGCGGAGAACCCTGGCCCGTCATCGGTAACATAGAACCACTTGTCGTCAGCGAGAGGGCCGACCTCCACGGCAACGTCGTCGCCGCCGTGTTCGACGCTGTTGCGAAAGAGATTGCCGAACAGTTGCAGCAGTCGTGTCTCATCGGCCTGTATCTCACCGAGCGGGTCGTCTACGGACAGGGTCGCGTTCGGGGTGTCGATATATGACCACGCCTCCTCAATGATTGATTGGAGTTGGAGTGCGCGTACGTTGACTGCCTGGCGATCACCGCGTGCGATCATCAGCAACTTGTCGATAAGTTCATCCATCCGGTCCAGGGACTGTTCGACGCGTTCGAAATGCTGTGACTCGTTCGTTTTGCGGGCAATTTCGAGGAAGCCGACCGCTCCTGTCAGTGGGTTCCGGAGGTCGTGGGCCACGACATCGGCAAACTCTTCGAGGCGTTCGTTCTGTCGCTGGAGTGCTTCACCACGCTCGGCCAGCTGTTCTTCGCGTTTGACTGCGGTGATGGCCTCTGTCACCAACGCCTCGAGCAGGCGGAGGCTTTCGATGTCAATCTCGTCGAAGGCACGTGGCTCGGTCGCGGCACTTGTGATGATTCCATGATTCCCGCAGGGAAGGTGGACCTCTGACCGTAACGGAGTCTCCGGATTAGAAACTCCTGGTTGTTCGGCCAGGTCCTCGTAGTGACGGAGTTCGCTACTGTCGAAACTCTCCCAAAGGAGTGCGTCACCTCGCTCGAACGTCGGGGCCTCCCCGACGATCCGTACTGCTTCGTCTGTCTCGGCCACCGCGCGTAAGACGTCTTCGCTGGCATCGTACTCCCAAAACGCACTCACCGGGAGATCGAACAGGTCCAGGCCCATCTCGATCGTGATTTCTGCGACGTCCGTCGTCGTTTCAGCCGCCAACAACTGCTGTGAAATCCCGTGTAGACCTTCCAACCGTTCTTCGAACCGCTGCCGTTCGAGTTCGTACCCGGCCCACTGTCCGAGGAGCCTGATCACCTCGCGCTCGCCAGAGGTGAATTCCAAGTCACGGTCGTGGGGGGCCGCAAAGCAGAACGTCCCGTAGAGGGCCTCCCCGACCATGACCTTCGTTCCGATATAACAGCCCAACTCGAACAGTTCGTACGCCGGGTCGTTTTCGCCTAACTCCGCTCGGGCGTCTTGCATACCCACGAGGCTGTCACTTTCGATGGTTTTCCGACAGTACGACTGCTCTATTGGTGCCGATTCGTCCGGCTGGAGGAGTGTGTGATCGCCAACAGCGTGGACAATCTTCTGTACGTCCTCTTCCAATCTCGTTAAGAACCCATACGGCAGGTTCAGGTACTCACATCCGATAGAGAGGATGCGCTCGGCTTTTTGTTCGAACGTGAGACCGGTCTCAGCGCCAACCTGATAGAGTTTTGCCAGCACCTCCTGCTTTTGTTCTGCAGCCCGAGCCCTCCGCTCGCGCTCTGTCACATCCCTGACCACGCCGACGATATCTTCAGTGCCGTCGTCCCGGATATGTTTCGAGATGCGAACATCTACCACCTGCTCGGTTCCGTGGCCAATTTCGAATGTCAGAATCTCATCCTGGATTTCTCCGTCGGCAATATTGTCGATGGCCGTAACGAATCGATCAAACTCGCCCGATTGAACCAGTCCTGACTCGACCAGCGTGTCGAACGTCTTGCCGACCAGTTCGTTCCGCTCATGTCCAGTCAGTGAACAAAGCGAGTCGTTGACGTAAGCGATGGTACCGTCCAGATTGACGACGAAAACGCCGTCCCGAACCGCTTCAATGATGGACCGATCCGGGTTTGTGATCTCTTCGTTATCCCCCGAAGCCTCATTGTGGGGGCCTGTCTCCATATTTACATATCACACTCATTCAACATAGCAGTTTTGTTCGACGGATCGCAACGTCGTGCAGCGGGAGTGCCGAACAGTGCGGGGTCTAGCATCACAGCATTGGCTACGAGTTGCGAGAGATCATCTGTAACAATGTTCAGGATCATGAGGGGTCGCGAAGAACTCCGACTAGGTTACGCGTTATAGACTAGTCGAAATATATCCCGGAATTACGAATCTGAATTTGAGAATCGAGTCTCAATTACCGAGGGCTGGTTAGCTTTAGCATCGAGTCCACCAGACAGCGAAGGCGTTCAACCACGAGTCCGCGGTCACCAACCGTGCGTTCGAGAACGTATTTGAGAACGAGGAGGTTCGTCATTTTACCTCACGAAGGACACGCTCGATGGCGTTCCGAGTTCCATATCGTTCGGATCGAAATCGGAGGCCGAGTCGCTCCAGCGCGTTCTTGAGATGATGAGCGTCATCGACGAGAAGCGTCACGTCTGAAAGCTGCTGTTTCTCGCACAGTTCGCGAAGAACCAGCACGGGAAGTTGCGTTGTTCGCGTCTGAAACAATCGAACATAGGGGAATTGGTTTGAGTCAGGATCGACCGCCGCAAACAGCCAGTGACGCTGTCCGTTGACGCGAATCATCGTCTCGTCAACCGCGATCTGATTCGGTTCGACGTCACTGTCGGGCTGTAGAGTGGCCTTCCGAACCCAGCCGTGAATTGCTGTGCGACTTCGTTCGACACCCAACCTCTCACGATGTTGTTTGGTATTCGAGAGCATCTGTCTTTAGCGGTATGATCCACGCAACCGAGGCGAAACAGTTGTCTCGTGCTGCTTCTTCGTTGTCGTTCACGGGGCTCGATTTCGGAACGAAACCGAACGGGCAGTATCCGAGCGAGGACTTCGAGAAAGTCCTCGCTCGGAGTGCCTTCGACGGTGAATTCGTCCATACAACCGCGAAAGAGCTACAGCTTGCACGGGGAGAAGACATCAATCTCCAGCATCGGAGTCCGCTCGCGAAATCACTCTGTAGACGCTAGAGATCGGGGCGGGCCGCACGCGAGTGAAGACAGACGCACGTCAATTCCCACTCTCTCTCAGTGTTGATATTCAAGCGACATGATATATAGCACGGGTTTGTGTTGGGTATCTCGAACGATGAGCCAGAACCGACCAGAAGACGACGTTTCGACTCTATCGGGCGGTGGGTCACCGACGAAACGGAGACGGTTTCTGACCGGCGTTGGATCTGCCGCATCGGTGCTTCTCGCCGGCTGTAACGAACGAACCTCGACGTCGTTCGAGGCCACGCCCGCCGGCTTCTCCGAGGAAGGGATGCAACTGGCAGGCTACGAGGCGGCAACTCAGCGCGAACAGACCACCGAGCGGAGCCCCTCGGCCGCGGGGCTGTCCGTCGACGTGACGGTTACGAGCTACCTCACGACGTACGGCGTCGAGGACGCGAAGACGGTCGTCGGCGGAGTGCTCGCGACGCCGGAGATCCGTCTCCAAGGGCGGCGATTCAACCCTCTCGCGACCGACTCGCTCGCCTCCATCGTCGAGAGCGACCGGGCGAAACGGCTCCTAGTCGAACTCGACGTCGTCGGTGAGGAGGCAAGGTGGGCGGAGCCACCGACGGCGATCGAGGGGCCGGGAACGGCCACGATGCTCGGCAGTGACGTTGAGATCGAGCGGTTCAGCGGCCGTGCAGTCGGCCCGAAAGACGACGACGCGACGGCGGTCGTAATTAACGTTGCCCGCACCACCAGCGAGGGTGATGCGGTCATCGGGGTCGTCGTCCAGCACGCGCCGCTGTCGGAACTCCGGACGGACGAGCGGCGCCGTCGACTGCCGGACGTCACCATCGACGGCGTCGACACTGAGGACGGCGAGGACCCAACAGCCGACGACGAGGCCACAGAGCCGGAAGAGTCGGAGACCCCGTTCGACGCGGCGTTCCTCGATCGGGTGGGCGAACTCAGCCTGGACCTCTTCGAAACGGTCACTCCGCGGTCCCCCGAAGAGATCGGCACGCTCGCCGGCATCACTGTCGAGGACCTGCGACTCGTCCAGGTCGTCGACGATACCGAGGTACGGAATCTCTCGAACAGTCGGACGTTCTCGCCGCCGCGTCCCGACCTCGTCGAGGAAATGCCGACGACCGCCTTGTTCGACATCGACGTGCGGAACCGGTCGCTGCTCCCGAAGCAAGTCACCTTCGAGGTTCGATTCGTCCACTCCTGGGGGGGTCACATGAGCCACGTCAGCTTCGAGCGCAGCGAGATAGAGGAAATCCTCGACGGGAGCGACATCCGGGGATACTTCGACAACGGCTCGCGGGACGACGACTGGTCGAAGATGCTTCCCGTCGTTCCCCTCGACGACGAACTCGAACGGGTGGAGGTTACCGCGGAAGCCGCCGGGGGGCCCGTGTACGACACCACGACCATCACAGCTGGCGCAGACTGGACGACGACACGGAAACGCGTGCTCAACGTCGGCGTCTGGGACGTCAGAGACCCCGAGAAGGGGAGCAACTACGGGTCGACGAACGGGTTCGCCTCCGAGTCGAGTTCAATGGCCTGGTCGGTCTTCGAGTATCTCAAGCGCACGTTCCCCGGGGCGGTTCGGCTCTGGCAGTACAGCAGGGGGCTTTCACTCGACGGCCACAAGAAGTGGCTGCCGAAGTCGCCCAACAGTGACTTCCGGCGAGCACGACGCGGCCTCGACAACACCGTCGCGGGCAACAACTCGGCAAACTTCCCGGATGACGGTCGGTTCTTCCGCTACGCGACGGGGACCTCGAACAGCACCACGAAGCTCACCCCGAAACAGGCCAGACAACGCGACGTTAGGGCGGTCGAAAAATACGGTTTCGACGTGACGCTGCTCATCGTTCCGTCGAATCACTCCTCGAACAACGGCGGCGTCGAATACTACACCTACCACAACAAGAGCGTCGACGGCCTTTTCCCCGGTTACAGGGGGATGGCAGTTTCCGCGGTCGACCCTGGTGATTCACGTGCGAGACACCTTTCGGCTTGGATTGCAGCTCAAGAGATCAGCCACTACGTGAGTGAACAGCCGTATCGACCGCACGTCGAGATGGCACAGCGAGACACCGATGGGTCCGACAGCACGTACAAGGGTGCACACGTCGACTTCGACCATGCGCGCCACGAACACTCTGACAACGACGACGACGGGACGAAAGACGTACCGGGCGTCACCGCCGTCGGCTACGACCTGACTGATGGCCGGTTCAAACTCGTTCAGGGGTATTCCATCGGGCAGTTCGGCCGATTCTCGCCGAAACGAATCCACAAATCCGGCGTCGACAGCCAGTACGTCCCGCTTTCGATGTCGAGTTACATGAGCTACGACACCAGTAAGAACTGGACCGACGCGATAATCCGCCAGCGCCTCGTCGAGAGCGCCTACGCGTTTCAGGGGAGCGATACGACGAACGCGAGTGTGGGAGCGCGTCCGACGAAGACGACCATCCTCGACGCCGCCGGGCTGCCGACCGACGGCGGCGGTGTCGAGTTCTACGACGTCGGCGCCTACGAGGGGTACCCACAACGCTCGATGGAAACGGGTGACGGCGTTGAGGTCGAACTCGTCACGTCGGCCGGCGAGGCCGTCGTGACAGCGACCGTTCCGAGTTCCAGACGCGAGACACACACCGGTGAAACGACCGAACACGTCGTGTTCCGCCTCCCGTTCCCCGAGCGGGTCGTCGAGTTCAGGACCCGACTCGATGGCGTGGAGACTCGCGTCAATCCCATCACGCGCAGCGTGCGCGACACCGTCGGTCGGGTTCCCGATCGCGGCCTGCGGACGAGTCCAGCGGCCGCGGCCGAGATGTTCGGCGCGGCGCTCGACAGGGTGGGGGCGGCGATGGACGAGGGCTTGTACACAACCGCTGCCGAGCGAATGAAGAGCGAAGTGCGACCGCTCGTCGATCGTCACGTCCGCGACGAGTTTGACGCGACCATCGACGACCCGACCCGCCAGCAATTGACGGACCTCGTCGATCGGATGACCAGTCGGCTCGACAGAGTAGCCGACAGATAGATTATACATAGTGCGAGCGCATACCCGCGTCTTCAGGCCTGTCTCTTACCCACATGTCCGTCGGACTCCAACGTCACGTTGCAGACGCTCTCGACGATGATCTGGATCTGAAGAATCAGGGTCGAGATATGATTCCAGCGCAGCCACTGAGGAGGGGATGGTCGGATCGGAGTTCTTCGGCCATCTGTGATCGCTTCTGTTCGCGAGCGAGACGGGCATATACCGCTCCTTTTGCTCTCAGTCACGACGGTGCATCTCGTCCCGCCGGGTCGACTTGTGGGTAAGAGACAGAGCTCTAGTTGTAGGGCTCTGATGATGGGCTACGGTCTTACACTGATTCGAGCGCGGCGTTATTGCGGCGCTGAACGATTCGCGATCCGGAGACATCGTTGGACAGAGGGGCGCATTCACATATAGACCGCCGTCGCCACCAATGTACACCCGCCCACACCCAGTGTACACCATTCACTTGCGGAGAAATCCCGTGGGGGCACGCCGCGCGAAATACCTTGAGAAGCATCATCAGCAATGTTGAGGCCGTAAGATAGATCACGCATGGGGTGGACAAGCGGACCGATATGGACCAAACAGCCAGGAAAAACCTAACCCGTCGAATATTGGCGCTCTGAGCCTTGAAGAGGGCGAATATGAGCGGACAGTCGTGTTCGACCGGTGGGCTCAGGGACCCCATGGGGCATGGGCGAGTTACTAAACCCCCCGGCATGCTGCCTCGTGTGTTCCGAGAGACGCGCCCGCCAGTGACCGCCGCTGAAGGCGCGATAGCCGAGATAGCGACCGGTGCTCTCCGCGAGTGAGTCACCGGGCTCGTCGCGAAGGAGGACCGAGCGCGTGCCCGAGAAGGTCGTAGCCAACGTCGACGAACTCTCGGAACCCGACTCGCTCGACGACGATCGAGTTCATACTCATCCTAATTTGGATTTACACCCCGTAACTTGCGGGAGTCTAAGCCGATTATGGGCGGTGTGAGAGTGGCCAAGAAGTACTCTCAGCCCCTTTCGATCCGTAATCTGGTTAAATCTAATTATGGAAATACGGTCTGAGAGAGATAATTTCGTCTATTGGTGAAGTGAATTATGTGAATTCGACTGTTGTAAGGGTTCTATCTCCAAAATCCGATTATGGAAACTACTGTTTCGGCCTTCGAACGCATCGGTAAGCGTGTTGAAGAGAGGCTTTCTGAAGTAGGGCAGGGATGGCCCGAATCAACGCCCGTGGAGACTGCGCTCCCTACGGGCACGCCTGACTTTCAGCGTGTGTCTGCAAAGCGCGTCGTGGAAACAGGAAGCCTCGGGTCTTGACCCCCGAGGCGATTCACTACACCGTGAACAGGTAGCCTGTTGGTGAGTGTTTAGTAAGTTTGAATACTGACGCACGGCTGTTTTTGATCGAGGCGTCACCCCTCCTTCCCCCCTTCCCCCTACAGTGGTGGCCCTCACTTTTCCGCCGGCAGAGTACCCCGGAGCGACCGCCCCCCGACCGAGACGTGGTCGGCCCGTGGAGACGAGCAGGTATCCGGTCCCCTCCGAGCCACTCAGTCCCCAGTCCCGGCTTCTCGTTGTCCAGTGAACTCCTCGGGCGTGAGCCGGAAGAATCGGAACTCCAGAGTGAGGGGGTGGCTGTCGTACACGTCCACGAACGGGATGCTCACTCGCTGCATCGCCTCTTCGACTGCGGGGTCGAGCGCCGAGTTCGTGATCTCCTCCAGTCTGCCGGTCGCGACGACGCTCCGCCAGCCGTGCTCCGTCTCGTCGTACGTGACGAACGATATCTCCCGATCCGCGTCGACGAGTTCCGCCTTGCCGGCGTCCTCCGGACCGACGGCGAGCCGGAAATAGAGGTTCCTCGTCTCCTCGTCGTATCCGTACGAGATCGGTCGAGTGTACGGAGGACCGTCGCTGGACGTCGCGAACGAGATGACGCCTGTCCCACCACTGCCCAGGAACTCGTTCCGTTCTTCCGTGCTCATCCGTACCGAGCGGACGTCTTCCATAGGGAGACATGAAGCCGAACAATCAAAAACCGTGTCTCCGCACGTCGCACGCGACCGGAGGAGTGGTCCCTCCGATCACGTGAGGCTGGCCCGGCACATCGAGTTCACGCTCGTCGGAAAACGGTTCGACCGATGTGACTGCTGGGATCGAGGTGCCGTCCGAGTGGAGGACCTCGACGAGATAGCGGAAGACTGCCGGGCGCCAGAGGTTCTTCAGGAATCCGGCCAGCGGTGGATCACCGCCCGTTCGGGCACGTCGTCGTCCCGCCTCGTGCAGCCAGACCGGGACGGGGGCCGCTGTTCGCAACTGTTCGGCGAACCCGATGTGGTCCGGATGGGCATGCGTCAACAGACACGCGTCGATGTCGGCAAGCTCGTAGTTCAACGCAGCCAGCCGGTCGAGTAACTCCTGCCAGTGGGTGGAAATCCCGTGTCGACGACGGTGAGAGTGTCGTTCTCCTCGACCAGATACCAGTTGACGTGCGTGCTGCCGCACCGGTGGATTCCCTCAGCGATCTCCGCTGTCGCGTCAGTGGTGGTCATGGGGGAGTTGTGGGTTGGCTCCCCGACGCGTCCACACGACACACCTCGATCTCCCCCCTGCACGGTGACGGAACGGACGCCCGGTACTGAGTTCGACGGTGGGGTGTATTGAGTGTTGACACGAAATGGTGAGCCCGGTCCGTCCCCACCGGGGAGAGACGCGCCCTGGAGACGGCACGGCTCTCGAACCCCCTCGCCCCCTGAGACTTCCGAGGGCCCCGGAGATGTCGAAGATCCCGTCGATCACCGATCGACGGAGGTGGGCGCTGGGTCGGCCTGGCCGCGCCAGAGGTCGGCGTAGGTCCCGTTGGCCGCGAGGAGTTCCTCGTGAGTGCCCTGTTCGACGATCCGGCCGTCGTCGAGGACGACGATCTCGTCGGCGCTCTGGATGGTCGACAGCCGGTGGGCGATGACGAACGCGGTCCGTTGCTCGACGAGTCGTTCGAGGCTCTCCTGGATGAGTTCCTCCGTCTCGGTGTCGACGTCGGAGGTGGCCTCGTCGAAGACGATGATCGCGGGGTCGTTCAACAGCGCGCGGGCGATCGCGAGTCGTTGGCGCTGGCCCCCCGAGAGCTTCACCCCGCGCTCACCGACCTGCGTATCGTATCCGTCGGGGAGGTCGCGGATGAACTCGTCTGCCGCCGCTGCGGTCGCCGCCGAGATCACCCGGTCGCGCGCCGCCGTCTGGCCGTCGCCGGACCACTCGGCCGCGAGCGTCTCGCCGTCGCCGTAGGCGATGTTCTCGGCGACCGTGCCGGAGAACAGATACGGGTTCTGTTCGACGATCGCGATCTCGTCGCGCAAGGCCTGGAGGTCGTACTCGCGGACGTCGACGCCGTCGACGCGGACGGCTCCGTGGTCGTCACCGTCATCGTCACGCGAGTCGGCGTGATCGGTAGTCGGTCCGCTCCCGTCGACGTCATGGAACCTTGCGATGAGTTTCACCAGGGTCGACTTGCCAGCGCCGGTCGCCCCGGCGAGACCGACCGTCGTGCCCGCGGGCACGTCGAGCGAGACGTCGCGTAGGACCGGGTCGCGGTCGCCGTACGAGAACGTCACGGAGTCGAAGCCGACGTCGCCGTCGATCGAGTCGGGCGTGTACGCCGACGGCGGGCTGGTGATCGTCGGGTCGCGTCCGAGGAGTCCGAACACCCGCTCGGCACTGGATTTGGCGAGTTGGTACTTGTTCGCGGACTTGCCGACGCGGCGCATCGGCGAGTACAGCCGCCGGAGGAGGAGGAAAAACAGCGCGAAGCCGCCGAGGGTCAACGCACCGCCCTCACCCGGGATCCCCGTAATGATGTCCCTGCCACCGATGTACAACACGAGGACGAACACGACCCCGGTGAGCAGTCTGAGAGTCGCGAAGAAGCCGCGACGGATGCGGAGGGCGGCGATCTTCTCGTCGTGATACGCCGCGCTCTGCTGGGCGACACGCTCGCGCTCGAACGCGTAGCGGTCGAACGTCTTGATGACGGCCGCGCCGCCGAGGTTGTTCTCCAGCCGGGTGTTCAGCCGAGCGACCGTCTCGCGGATGGATTTGTAGCGTGGCTCGATCCACGTGAGGAACTGCCCGCTGGCCAGGCCGATGAGCGGTACGGGTGCCAGCGCGATGGCGGCGAGCGTCGGCGAGTACGTCCAGAGGATGAGCGCGATCCCACCGACGGTGGCGACCACGCGGATGAGCTGGCGGAACTCCGTGTTGAGGAACTGTTCGAGGCGGTTGATGTCGCTGTTGAGGATCGACATCATCCCGCCGGTCTGGTGGTCGACGAAGAAGTCCATCGAGAGGCGTTGCAGATGGTCGTACGTGTCGTTGCGGAGGTCACGCTGGACCTTCTGTGCGGTCGCCTGGAGCAGATACCGGGAGACAAACCGCGTGACAGACCGGAGGAGGTACGCGAGGACCGCGATCACGACGAGCTGTTCGAGGACGGCGAGCCGGGCGGCCTGGCCGGTGAGTTGGCCGGGCGGCAGCAGGCCGAGATCGGTCAGGAGTCCCGTCTCGCCCGACTGCCTGATCGCTCGGTCGATCGCGGCCGCGACCACGATCGGGGGGACAAGTCGGGCAAAGCGGGTGAGGAAGGCGGCGACGACGCCGAGCGTCAGCCGAATCCAGTACGTCCGAGTGTACGCGAGCAGGTTCACCATCGGGTGGCCGTCGACGTTGTCGCGAACGTGCTCGAAGCCACCGTGGTCGTCTGGCATCACACGTCCTATCGGATTCGTGGTGAAATATCCGGTGACTCCGGGGCGGCCGACTGTAGAGTCTGTCGGGGGCGAGGACGCGTGCGAGGTCGGTCGAGCGGACGAACGACACCGCTGAGACAGTGGCCGGGCGATCCACGGATCGCGACCCACATCAGGAGTGCCGTATCGCGTGTGTCACCGAGTCACCGAACCCACTATGTTTGCGGGGCAATACGTCACACGAGTGAGTCAGTCGCTTCGATCGCAGTTTCTTACGGTCGCTTCCCTCTCGATCGTGGTCGGCTTCGCCGTCAGTGCCGTGCTGACCCCGCCGGATCCCGCCACCCAGATACGCACGGCGCTGGTGGTCCTCCTGGTGACGGTTCTGTTCTCGTACTGGCTGGTCTACGAGCGGGAGCTCCCGCTCTGAGTTCGGTTCCGGGCGACACACGCGTCGCGTCAGGTCTCGGAAACCGCCGGCCGCCGGGCGCGTCTACGCCAATCCTGGGACGCTCAGAGGGCTGTTCTCCCCGGAGCGCGACGCGGCAAAAAGAGTTTAGTAGACACTGACGCAGGCATATATGTATGACAACTGAAACTACTGCGCAGGTCTCCCACCCGCTGGATCCGCTAGCACCCGACGAGATCGAGACGGCCGGGAGCCTGCTGAGCGGCGCGAGCGAGTTCACCGACGGAGCGCGCATTGTCAAGATCGGCCTGAACGAGCCCTCGAAGGAGGCCATCGCGAGTTACGAGGAAGCCGGCACGGAGATCGAGCGTGAGGCCTTCGCCGTCGTTCGGGACAGTCCCGAGCGCAAGACGTACGAGGCGACCGTCTCGCTGGACGACGAGGAGATCACCGCGGTCGAACACGTGGCGGGCGCACAGCCCTCGATCGCCATCGAGGAGTTCATCGAGTGCGAACGGACGGTGAAAGCCCACGAGGAGTGGCAGGCCGCCCTCGAAGACCGCGGCGTCGAGGACACCGAGCGGGCGATGGTCGACCCGTGGTCGGTCGGGTACGACTTCATCCCCGAACATATCGACCGCGACCGCCGCATGGCCCACGGCCTGACGTACGTCCGTCCCAGCGCCGCCGACGGCGACGAGGGGTACGCGAAGCCCGTCACCGGGTTACACGTCTACGTCGACCTTGACGAGATGTCCGTGATCGACGTCGTCGACCACGGCCCGCCGGACGAGGACCACCCGCTGCCGCCCGAGGAGATGCAGTACCGCGAGGCGGACGTCGAACTCCGAGAGGACCTCAAGCCGTACGACGTGGTCCAGCCGGACGGCCCGTCCTTCGCGGTCGACGGCCACAAGGTCGAGTGGCAGAACTGGGAGTTCCGCGTCGGCTGGAGCCAGCGCGAGGGGCTCGTCCTGCACAACGTCGGCTACGACGACGACGGGGAGTTCCGCAAGATCCTGCACCGCGCGTCGCTCGCGGAGATGTCGGTGCCCTACGGCACGCCCGACCGGAACGACCGCTTCAAGAACGCGATGGACGCCGGCGAGTACAACATCGGCCGGATGGCCAAGTCCCTCGAGAAGCGGTGTGACTGTCTGGGCTACATGCACTACTTCGACGCGGTGATGAACACGATGGACGGGGAGGTCAACGTGCTCCCCAACGCCATCTGCATGCACGAGGAGGACTACGGCCTGCTGTGGGAGCGGTCGGACTGGCGCACCGAGAGCGCCGAGTCCCGCCGGAACCGCCGGCTCGTCGTCTCCTTCATCGCCGCCGTCGGCAACTACGACTACGGCTTCTACTGGTACTTCTACCAGGACGGCTCCGTCCAGATCCAGGTGCGGCTGACCGGCATCGACAACGTCTCCGCGGCCCCGAAGAACAAGGATGTCAACGGCTACTCCGAGTTGGTCGCACCGCAGCTGAAAGCCCCGATCCACCAGCACTTCTTCAACTTCCGACTGGACTTCGACGTCGACGGCGTCGAGAACAACGTCTACGAGGTGGAAAACCGGACGGTTCCGACCGGGCCGGGGGGCTTCAGCCCCCACGCGGACCCGTCGGAGGACACACCCAACCCGGGCGGGAACGCCTTCTACGCGGCGGAGCGCCAGCTCGAGAGCGAGCAGGAGGCCCAGCGGCTCATCAACCCGCTCGAGGGGCGGTACTGGAAGGTCTCGAACCCCAACGAGACGAACCGCCTCGGCAACGAGGTGGGGTACCGCATCGAGCCGTACGAGAACGTCAAGGCAGCCCAGCAGGACGACAGCAGCGTCGTCCGGCGGTCGGGCTTCGTGAAGAACCACCTCTGGGTCACGCCGCACGACGAGGACGAGCGGTTCCCGGCCGGCGACTACCCGAACCAGGCCGAGGGGCCCGAGGGACTGCCCGTCTGGAGGGAAGCCGACCGCGACCTCGACAACGAGGACCTCGTCGTCTGGTACACGCTCGGGAAGAACCACGTCACGCGACCGGAGGACTGGCCGGTGCTGCCGGTACAGATGGCGAACGTCAAGCTGACGCCCGACAACTTCTTCGACCGCTCGGAGGCGCTGGACGTGCCGCCGGAACACGCGATAAACGAGGGGCACACCATCCCCTCGCGCGACGAGTTCGACGACGAGACCCCCGAGAGCGTGGACGGCACCGCGGACGACGACTGATCGCCCCCGACTCGGGCGTTCGACCGCCGAGATCACGACGAGCGGTCGTGACGTCCGCCGGGCCCCCGACTCGTGGGGCGACCGGACTGGGCGAACGATCCACGCTCACGACCCGCCGCTGGTGGTCGTGTCGGGGTCCTCACCGACGAACACGGAGAGCAGCGCGCGCTCGGCCTTCCGCAGGTGTTGGTGGAGCGTCGAGGACGCGATGTCGAGGTCGCTGGCGATCTCCTCGGCGGTGTGTTCTCGCGGCCACTCGTAGTACCCCGCCTCGAACACCGTCCGTGCGATCTCACGCTGTCTGGGGGTCAACAGCTCCGAGACGTCTCCCCGGAAGGCCGCCGGCGGTCGGTCGACCCGATCCCGCTTCGCGACGAGTTCCGCGTCGGCGTACCGCGACTGGATCGCGTCGACGACGGCCCTGATGTCGGCAGTTCCGGGGGCCGCTGCGGTCAGACGGGCGACGCCGTCCTCGGCGACGATGCCCTCTAGGACGGCCCCCGACTCGACGAGCACCTCCGGCGGTGACTGTTCGACGACGACCGTCACGTGACACTCGTCGTCGTGGTCGTGTCGGACCGTACAATCGATGACCTCGTCGGACGCCGCCGCGAGTCGCGACACGTCGGCCGCCGACGCTCCTTCGATTCGGACGTGATGCTTGATCTGCCCGGCGGCGAACGGGGTGCCACCCTGGTAGACACACCGACACCCGAGTCGGTCCGAGAGGTGGACGAAGAAGGTCCGCCCACGGATCTCGAACACCAGTTCGACGGCGGTGTCGGTCATGAGCATGTTCCGTCGGTGGAGGGCGTCGATGGCGTAGCCGACGAGGTTTCCGAGCGCCTCCAGGCCCGCCGTCGCCTGGTCGCCGAACACGTCGGAGCGCGAACTGGAGAGGACGAGGACGCCGTGGGTGCGGTCGCCGGACAGGAGCGGAACCGCGGCGACCGCCCGCAGTCGACCGCTCTCGATGCCGACCTCGTCGACGCCGGCACCTGTCGCGACGTACCGTCGGTGCACACGCGCCGTCCCCCTGTCGAGCGCGTCTGCGACGAGCCCCCCGTTGACGGCGTTCAGATCGACCGAACCACGCTCGAGCACGAGCTCGGCCCGTTCGCCGGCGGCCGCCTGTGGCGTGACCGTCTCGTCGACTTCGTCGACGCTCCCGATCCACGCCTGTTGGTACAGCTCCGACGCGACGAGATCCGCACAGACGGTCTCCTCGATAGTCCGCCTCGATTTCGCCTCGACGAGCGCTTCGAGCAGGTCCCGCACGAGGACGTTCACCCGGTTCAACGTGTCCAGTTCGTCCCGCTGGGTGCGGACGGCTCGTTCTTTCGCTTGCAGCGTCGCCTCGCGGGCGGCCCGCTCGAGCGCCGCGGTCACGATCCCCGCGAACACCTCCGCGGTTCGGCGTTGATGATCGGTGAACGTCGCCTCCGGTGCGACGACCGAGAGCGTCCCGTACTCCCCGAGTGGGAGGTGGAGGCTCGATTCCGTCTCCCCGCGCTCGTAGGGATCGGTGGCCGACGTCGTGTTTCGGACGGTGGTCCCCGAGCGGAACGCCCGACCGGCGTAGGTCGCCTCGAAATCGTACGCCGGTCGGTCTGCGAGGAGCGCGTCCGCCGCGTCCGTCGTCGCCACGCGGTCGAGCGCGTTCGCCGACTCGTCGTAGGAGCGGACACACGCCGCGTCGAAGCCGAGCACCGACGAGACGGCCTCGACGGCCTGGGCGGCGACGTCCCGCCCGGTCTCCGCACGCAGTAACTCCTCCGAGACGGTCGAGAGCGTCCTGAGTCGGCGTTCGCGCCGTTTCTGGTCGCTCACGTCCCGAACGACGAGCACCATCCCACCCCCCTCCAAGAGCGAGAGCGTGAGCTCCTGTGGGAACGTGCTGCCGTCGGTTCGCGTGCCGACCGCCTCGCCCCGCCAGGACCCGTCCTCGCGGAGTTCAGAAAGCGCCTCCCACTCCAGCCGGTTGACCTGTTCGTCGCCGTAGAGCTCCTGCCACGGGCATCCGACGAGGTCTTCCGGGTCGTCGTAGCCGTACATCCGGGCGTACGCCCGGTTCACGTAGACGAACTGCTCTTCGGGCGAGAGGATCGCCGTCCCGTCCATCGCGGCGTCCATCGCCTGTGACTGACGCCGAAGCTCCACCTCACGCTCGTGCCGCTCGGAGATGTCACGGATGCTCGCCAGTACCTGGCGACTGTCTCCGTCGCCGACGACCGAGGCCGAGATCTCGGCGGGGACGACCTGTCCGTGCTTCGTGTAACAGCTGAGTTCGCTCGTGAAGCTCGCCCCCTCCTCAAGGACGGTTTCGACGAACGCCTCCAGTCGGTCGACTTCGTGTGGGTGGACGTCCGCCGGCCGCAACTGCAGGAGTTCCTCACGCGCGTACCCGAGGAGCGAACACGCCTGTGGGTTGCACTCGACGATCCGTTCGTCGACGGGGTCGAGGATCAAGATCCCGTCGTTGCAGTGTTCGAAGATCGTCCGGTACCGCTCGGAGGCCGTGCGGAGCCGATCGGTCGCCCCACCCTCGGCGTCTCCGACGACCACGACGTACTCCACGGCCGCGTCGTCGAACGCGTACACGACGAGTTCGGCCGGAGCCGCGTCCGCCGTGTCGACCGAAAGTCGTACCGGGCCGTCCGTCCGGTCCGTCGTCTCACCACTCCAGTCAGCCGGTGGCCACGGCCCGTCGACGTACTCGCTCAGCGACTCGCCGACGAGTGCGCCGCGCGTCGTCCGGAGTCGGGCGGCCGCTCGCTCCGTCGCACCCGTCACGCGGCCGTCCGCACCGACCGTGATGAGTCCGTCCGTTGCGGGTGCTGGCCGGTTGAGAACGGTGCCGGAGTCGGGTGGATCTGTGCTCATAACCGATGTGATGACCCCTCGGAGATCGATCCCGGAGCGTGCGACCGATGGTCTACCGCGTCGGGGTTGTGTATCGGCAGAACCGAAGCGCCCGACTCAATTAATTGTTTCTCAGCGCACGAGTTCGTCCGAAGGTGGCGGTGCTGTCACCGACCCCATCGACGAGGGCGATCGGGTCGCTCCCGGAGTGAGGCGAGAGGCGTCGCTCGTCACGGGCGAACCGGTCGATTGCCGCGACACGACGAGTTATGACTGGAGGGAGAGACGTCACCCGAGAAGATCGACGGTGTCCGAGTACACGATCACGGACGGGGACACTCCGGGTGTCGTCGGGAGGCGCACCGACCGATACGACGGACGTACACGCCGGGTGGGGGACGACAGTTGGGGATCGGTTGTTCGAGTGGGCCGGATGCGGTCTGCTCTCCCGTCGACTCATCCGATCGGCAGGAGTTCGTATCCCTCTTCGACCAGGAGGGCGACGTCCGGGGCGTGTTCGTCGGGCGAGCCGAGCAGTGTCACCCCCGCCTCCTCACACGACGCCGTCGTCTCGTAGGCGCTTGCACAGAGAGCACACGCGCCGACGGTCGCGCCCAGTTCGAGGAGGTCGTCGAAGTACGTCCGCATCGGATGGTCGAGCCGTGAGACGAGTTCCCCGGGCCACGCCGTCGCGGCCCCATCGAAGTACACCGCGACGTCGTGGTCGGCCGCGGCGAGGGTCGCCGCGTATCGCAACGCGTTCGTCGCGGGTCCGGCGTCCTTCGGTCCGGCGTTCAAGAGGACTGCGTACTTGCCCATCGTTGTCGACTCGTCGTGACGGCTCGGTTTATACTGCGGCTCACCTCGGGGTAACCCGGCTGCCCGAGCGGACGGGCGCGTATTTATGCATTCGGAGGATGTGCCGGGGTGGCGCACATCGGCGGAGTCTACTGATGTTCCCGGAGCCTTCCTCAGGCCACGGAGCACCAGTATGCAACGAAACAGCCCTCCGCGGACGGGACGGTCCGACGGGGTGGTGACGCCGGCTCGGTCCCAAGAGGCCCTCGTCTCCATCACGGACGTCGTCGGGAGGAAGTGGCAGCCGGTCATCGTGTATCACCTCCACACCGCCGGCCCGCACGGGTTCGGCGAGCTGCAGGACCGGATCGACGGGATCTCACCGAAGATGCTCTCGACCAGCCTCACCGAACTCGACGAGACGCACGCACTCGTCGAACGGCGCGTCATCAGCGAAACCCCGTTTCGTGTCGAATACGCGCTCACGGCCGCCGGCGAGTCGCTCGGTTCCGTCGTCGAGGACCTCCGGCTGTGGGGACTCGAACACTGCCGGTCCTGAGGTCACTGTCTGTCCACGGTCGTGTCCGTGGCGTCGCTGGAACCGACCGCGGACAGCGTCTGCCACGGGCCCGACTCCCGCCGCGGCCTCCTCCGGGCCCTGGAAGGCCAGCGACGAGCCTGCGAGCGCGGGTCCCTCACGGAGCGCTCAAAAGCCCGCGGGTTGCTCGACCGCGACTGCAGAGCTCCCGGACTCACGCAGGGAGAGGGCGTCGACGAGTTGGGCGGCCGCCAGCCGTGCACCGATGACGTTGCCCGCGAACGGACCGACGGATCCCATCGCGAGGGCACCCACGACGTGAATCGACGACGAGACGCCGTCGGGTCGAGTCCACGCGAGCGTTCGGTCGTCAAGGACCGGCATGCCAGCCTCGCCGCGAACGAGCTCTTCCGCAGCGGCGACACGCTCGACGAACGGGTGGTCGAACGGCGACTCGAAGCCGGTCGCGAGTGCGATGTGGTCCGCCCGCAGGCACCGACCGTCGGTGACTGCGAGGCGGACGCCCGACTCGTGATCGTCCCGTGCACGCAGCACGTCTCCGTCGACGACCGAGAGCTCGTTCTCGGCGACGGCCGCCTCTATATCACGCAGCAGATACGAGGGCACTGTCCCGTCGTACCGCGCCCGACTGATGCGTCGGAGTCGGGCCCGATGGCCCGGTGGGTGGCCATGGAGCGTCTGCTCGATGTGGTTCCATCGCTGCCACCGCTGGTCCGCTTCGATCGTCCGTTCGGTGAGCCCGCTCCGGGCGAGAAGCGTGACGTCGGCCCCGCGTTCGGAGAGCGAGAGCGCCGTCTGTGCGGCCGTCACACCGCCGCCGACGACGACGACGCGTCCCCAGTGGTCGAGGTCGAAGGAGCGGTCCCAGACGTGGTCGACGGCCGACCCGTCGAGTGCCGTCGTCCAGGACGGACGGGTGTACCGGTTCCCGTGGCCGATCGCGAGCACGCACCGGTGTGCGTCCAGCGTCCCCTCGTCGGTCTCGACGACGACCCTGTCGTCGGACTCGCGGAGAGCAGTCACCCGTGCCCGGACGTGCAGGTCGTCGAGGTCGTACCTGTCGACGACGTGGTCGACGTGGTCGAGAAAGAGCGAGAGCGACGGACGGGGAGGGTAGTCGTCGGTCTCGAACAGTTCGTCAGTGCGGTTCCGCCGTGCGGCGAACAGCTCCAGTTCTAGGGGGTGGACACCGACGTGATCGAGAGACGACGAACGCATCGACTCCATCCCACACTGCGTTGCCTTCGCTCGGAAGTTCGTCGCGAGCCGGTGGTTGAGGTCCACGATGCGCAACTGGCCGTGGTCGATCTCCGTCTCCTCGAGGAGTTTGGCCGCGACGTGAATCCCGTGGAGCCCGCCACCGACGATGACGCACTCAGACGGTCGACGGTCGAGCGTGCCGCGTCCCGGGCTGTCCTCCGCTGGCCGGCCCGGGACGGCTGGTTCGTCCGGACGGCGCGTGTCGGTCGACATCTGTGCTCGTCGTCGACACGGCCTCGCCCCCAGTAACGTGGGCCTAGGTGTTTGTGCGACCCCGGCCGACGTGCTTCACCCCGGCCCGTGTCGGCGGACCAAATCGCTCGCGGGCGTCGCTCCCCGGGCTCCGCGTCGATCACGGAGCTACCCCCGCTGGCGCTCCGTTTCGATGCAGGCTCTCCAACGCGAGCGGTTCCAGACTCATCCGTGATAAATATACTTTCTCTCGATGTGCGTCCCGTTCGACGAGTTCAAAAAGAAACGTATCAATGGCTATTTAGAGTTTTTACGGATTGAAAATGTAAGACATTGATAAGCTTTGTCGAAATCGGTTTTGGTATCTAAGACGGTGTCGAACCACCGCCCGCGAGCGCTCGGGCCGGGTGTTTCGACTCGGTCGGCCGAGGGCAACTCACGCGCACAGCCCCGAAAGTGATACACACGTATGACTGTCTGTCGTTCTTTCGTCGACAATCCGGGCCGGGCGGCACCGCGTCCAAGACGGGAGACTGCCCGGTGTCCTGGGCTGTCGTGTCCGCGCCAGGCGCTCGGGCCGGTGTGGGCGGGAGAACGGATCGGCGTCCGTGAGCGTTCAGCGCCGCCCGTCGATCACTTTCGCCGCCGTCAGGATGGGGTCCCACGTCGTGTTGAACGGCGGTGCGTACGCGAGGTCGTAGTTGGAGAGTTCGCTCACGGTGAGCCCCTCGGTCACCGCACCGACGATAGCGTGACTCCGGTGGACGGCTCCCTCGCCGTACTCCGAGACGAGGCTCCCACCCAGGACGCGCCCCGATGGACGGTCGACGGTGAGTGTCACCGTCACCGTCCCTCCGTCGGGGTAGTAGCCGGCCCGGGACTTCGCCTCGATGCTCTCCGTGATCGGCTCGAAACCGGCGTCCCGGGCGACGTCGTGGTCGAGGATGCCCGTCCGGGCGGCTTCCATCTCGAACGCTTTGACCGCGGCCGTCCCCGCGACACCCCCGCCATCCGTCGGTCGTCCCGCGACCGTCCGGCCGATGGCTCGTCCGTGTCGGTTGGCCGTCAGTGCGAGCGGGACGTACACCGCTTCCCCCGTGACGACGTGTTCGGCCTCGGCGCAGTCGCCCGCGGCGTACACGCCGGGGAGGTTCGTCTCCCGGGAGGCGTCGGTCGCGATGGCACCCGTCTCGCCGAGTTCGACACCGGCCGCCTCGGCGAGGTCCGTTCGGGGCCTGACCCCGGTCCCGACGAGGACCATCTCGACCGGGACGCGGGTGTCGGCCGTCACGACCGCCTCGACGGCCCCGTCACCGTCGAGTTCCCGGACCTCCGTGTCGAGGGAGACGGCGACGTTCTGTCCTGCGAGATGGTCGAGCACCGCCTCGCTGGTCGCCTCGCTGAAGGGTTTCAGCACCCGGCCGCCGCGCTGGAACAGGTGAACCTCGAAGTCGTTGGCCGCGAGCGCCTCGGCCATCTCGACGCCGATGTAGCCGCCGCCGACGATGCCGACCGGTCCGTGACACGTCTCGAGGAACTGGCAGGCGGGGCCGCGGTCGGGTTGCTGGAGGTTCCCATCCGACCGCGCCCGGGCGACGTACTCGCGGAGTTCCTTCCCATCGGACATCGACCCGAGCGTGTAGACCCCCTCACGGTCTACCCCTTCGATCGGGGGTGTGACCGCCACCGAACCGGTCGCGACGAGGAGGGCGTCGTACGCCTGCGTCACGTCTCCGTCGTCGTTCCGGGCCGTGACGACCGCGTCGTCGGGATCGATATCGACGACTTCGTGGCCGGTGCGGAGGTCGATGTCTCGCTCCTCGCAGAACTCCTCGGGCGTGACCGACACCAGGTCGTCGAGCGACTGGATCTCCCCTTTGATATAGTACGGGAGCCCGCAGGCACCGTAGGAGACCCACTGCCCCTTCTCGAAGACGACGACGTCGAGATCGGGGTCGTCACGCTTTGCTTTACTGGCCGCGGACATCCCGGCGGCGTCACCGCCGACGACGACGAACGTTGACACGGAGAACGGATCGGGAAGCGAGGAGATAAAGCTCGGGTGGCTGTGCGCTCGTCGTCCGTGCCTTTCGCGGCTGTGCGATCGGGGTGACCCCCCGCGCGAGGTTCTTTATCGGCTGTGCTGTCGCTGTGGTACGTATGACCGACTTCGACGTCCTCGTCATCGGTGGCGGAACCGGGAACAACGTCGCGGCGGCGGCGGCCGACGCCGGGCTTTCGACGGCGCTCGTCGAACCGGGGCCGCTCGGAGGGACGTGTCTCAACCGCGGCTGCAACCCGTCGAAGATGCTTATTCAGGCCGCTAACGCGGTGAACCACGTCCGGGACGCTGAACGGTTCCACGTCGACGCGGCGCTCGACGGCGTCGACCACGCGGCGGTCGTCGACGAGATGGAAGCGCTCCTCGGCGGGATCTCCGAAGGGATGCAAGCGCGGTATCGCGAGAAGGAGAACCTCACGCTGTTCGACGAGTACACGCGGTTCGTCGACGACCGGACGGTCGTGCTCGGTGGCGCCGAAGTCACCGCCGAGAAGGTCGTCGTCGCGGCGGGGAGCCGTCCGATCGTGCCGCCGATCGACGGCCTCGACGAGATCGACTACCTCACCAGTCAGGACGCCCTCTCGCTGCGAGAGACCCCGGACAACCTCGTCGTCATGGGCGGCGGGTACATCGCCGTCGAACTGGGCTACTTCTTCGACGCGATGGGCGCTGACGTGACCATCGTCGAGATGATGGATTCGCTGGTCCCGCGCGAAGACGGGGACGTCGCCGACGCGTTCACCGAAATCGCCGCCAAGCGGCACGAAGTCCACACCGGCTATCGCGTGACCGCCGTCGAGGGGACGGCCGCCGGCGTCCGCGTGCGCGCCGAAACCGAAGGCGGAGACGAACTCGTCGCCGACGGGGACGAGGTGTTGGTCGCGCTCGGGCGACGACCCAACAGCGATACGCTGGACCTGGAGGACACGAACGTCGCGGTCGACGACCGGGGGTTCATCGAGACGAACGAGTACCTCGAGACGACCGCGGAGGGCGTCTGGGCGCAGGGTGACATCGCCGGGAACGCCCTGTTCAAGCACGCCGGCGACTACGAGACGCGTGTTACCGTCTCGAACGTCGTCCGGGACGAAACGCGAGCGATCGACCTCTCAGCGATGCCACACACGATCTTCACCGAACCGCAGATCGCCGGCGTCGGGGCCACTGAGGCGGAACTCGTCGACGGAGGGGTCGAGTACGTCGTCGGACGGGCCGACTACGCCGACTCGGCGATGGGGCGAGCGAAAAAACTCGACCACGGCTTCGTGAAGGTGCTCGCCTCGCCCGACGGCGAGATCCTGGGTGCACACGCCATCGGATACGAGGCGTCGACCCTGCTCCACGAGGCGGTCCTCGCGATGCGCGCCGAGCTCACCGTCGACGAGGTCGCCGGGACGATCCACGCCCACCCGACGCTGAGCAAGATCGTCGAAGCGGCGTTTCGAGACGTCCCGGCGTAGGCGATTTCTTACGCCCTCCCGCTCGACACTGCGTCGGACGAACGTCTACTCTCAGTTGCGCGGCGAGCGTTCCGATCGCGCCGAACGTGTTACAGTCGGGCTCGAAACTCCTCGGCCCGTCGCTCGCCCAACGTCGTCAGCTCCTGGATGAACTCCGGGCTCCGGTCGACCTTCGTCGAGCAGTGATACGCCCGGCCCATCGGGATCCGGTGGATCTCGGTCCTCGTGAACTCGCCCTCGGGGAGGTGGCCGGCGTCGACCCACTCGTTGACGCGCTCGATGACCCGGAGTTCTTGATTCAACGAGATGTTGCCCGACAGTTCGTTGCGGCGATCGGCGATCGCTTCGAGCGAGGTCGGTTCACCCTCACGCTCCTGAGGGTTGACCTGGATCACCCACAGCTCGTCGGGCTTTCGGTCGGCGTCGACCGTCATCAGGTCGTCTATCGGTGGATTCTGGCTGAACAGCCCGTCCCAGTGGTAGTGTCCGTTGATCTCGACCGCCTCGAAGAGATGAGGGACCGCTGCGCTGGCGAGCACCGCCTCCGGCGTCACATCCTCGTTGGTGAACGTCTCGAAGATGCCAGCGTTGATGTTCACCGTGCCGACGACGAGTTCGGGCGTGTCACGGCGACAGAGGTCGGGAACCGCGTCGAAGTCGATGTGCCGCTCGAGCACTCGTTTGATCCGGTTCTTTCCGACCGTCGAACCGGGTGTGAGATACGGACTGAGCTGTGGAGCGGGAAAGCCACTGCTCTCGATTCGAGAGAGACCGACGACCCAGTTGTTGGCGAGTCGGTCGGAGACGCTATCGGCTGCGAGATCCTCCCAGAGCGCGTCGAGCAGTTCGATCGACCGCTCCATGTCGGCCGTGACGAGACCGTACCACGCCGCGAGCGCGTTGAACGCCCCGCCGGACGTCCCGCTGATCCCGACGAGTTCGTCCGCGTCGTCCCACTCGCGGAACAGCCCCTTCAGCACGCCGGCGGTAAAGGCGGTGTGACTCCCACCCCCCTGGCAGGCGATCGCGACCCTCGTCCGTTCACCCTCACTCATACGTCGTGGTGTAGCCGCCGTCCCAGAGCAGGTCGCCGCCGTTGAGATGTTTGCCATGACGGGAGAAGCCGAACGTGAAGAGGTTCGCGACCTCGGCCGGTGTCATCATCTCCTTCGTGCGCGCCTGTCCGAGCATCACGTCCTCGACGACCGCGCGTTCGGAGATGCCGCGCTCCTCGGCAGTGTCCTCGATCTGGTCGACCATCAGCGGGGTGAGGACGTATCCGACGCTCACCGAGAAGCCGCGGAGCGTTCCTTCGCCCTCGGCAGCGATAGACCGAGTCAGTCCCTGGAGCCCGTGCTTGGCAGTGATGTATGCGGGTTTGTCCTGCGTCGCGTAGTGGCCGTGGACCGAGGACATGTTGCCGATCGCGCCGACGCCGTCGTCGGTCGCGCGGATGTGCGGCATCGCGAGTTTCGCGGTCAGGAACGGAGCGCGCAGCATGATGTCGAGGAGGAGGTCGTACCGCTCCATCGGGAACTCGTGGATCGACGCGATGTGTTGCATCCCGGCGATGTTCGCGACGTATCTCAGTTCACCCGTCTCCGCGGCGACCTCGATCATCGTCTCCACGTCGGCGTCGTCGGTGAGATCGGTCGGGACTGGGTGGATCTCCCCCGACGCACCGACGTCGTCGGCGAGGTCGACCGTCGCTTCGAGTCCCCCTTCGTCGATGTCCGCGCCGACGACGGTGAGGTCGTTCGCCGCGAGGGCGACCGCCGTGGCCTGGCCGATCCCCGAAGCCGCACCCGTCACGACGGCCGTCGTCTCGGGAGTGAAGTGTGGATCGTTCAGCACGAGCAGGTCGTCGGCGGTCAACTCCGGTTCCGTGAGATCGAACTCGGTGGACATGTTCGCACGGGAACGAACGCCGAGCGGTCGTATAGTGCTACAGCGGGTGTGTGACGGGGGCGCACAGGGGGCTGCGTGCCGGTGGCCGCCGGTTCAGCAGACCGTTCCCCATCGAACACCTCAGTCAACAGCCCGGCACCGATCGCCTGCGAGGAGGAAGAGGCCGACGACCAACATGAAGCACGGGCTGAAAAAGAGCGCGCCCGACGAGGGGGTGATCGCACCGGTTACCCTCGCGACGGGACGGCGACCACTCCAGTGGCGCCGAAGAGGCCACTGTACATCAGGGTCCGATTACGACGCATGGTCCGTTGTCATATGAGCTGCCGTGTTCGAGGTCGATGCCGGGACGGCTACTCGAAGAGCGCTGTGACTAGCTCTTCGTTCGGCGTCCAGCCGACGAACTCCCCGCCCTCGAACGGAAGGTCGACGGAGGCGATGTAGTTACACAGGCCGACGTAGAAGTCGACGAGCAGGCCGATGGCGACGACTTCGCTCGGCGCGTAGTGTCGGGTGAGCGCGTCGTGGATCTGGTCGGTGACGGTCCCGGACTCGACCGCACGGGCGTACTGGAGGAGGACGAACTCGGCGTCGTCGAACAGCGACAGCTCACCCCCGCCGATCGCTCTCATCTCCTCGATCGTGACGCCGCGGTCGCGGGCGATGTCGACGTGTTGGTGCCACTCGTAGCGAGCGTTACGGGCTCTCGCGACGGTGAGGATCACCAGTTCCTTGCGCCGGTCGCCGAGTTGGTCGTACAGGACGTTCAGGTACTCCAGCGTGGCTTCGAGGACCTCGGGGTTGTGCGCCCACGCGCGGAAGATGTGGCGGTCGCCGAGGTAGTCGTCGGTGAACAGGTCGTGGTACTCGTCGGGGATCTCATCGAGTTCGAGCAGCGGGAGTCGTGACATGATCGGGTTGAGGCCGTGTCATCGGTCCGGACTCGACGACGCTCGTCGTCCGGACACCCTCACCGGCCTCGACGACGATTACGGCACCTCAGCCGGTGGCGACGGGATCACGGTGAGGGGAGCGAGTTACCGGACACAGCCAGTCGCATCAGATTCGGGCGGCGCAGTAAACCGCGACGCGGTCGGTGAGCACTCGTGCACACGCGCGAAAGGATTGATACTGATGTCGACAGCAGTCCAGTTCGCGTCGACAGCGCGTCGTCGAGCGCTCCGCGACTGAAACGCGCGGGGGCTCTGCGTCCCCGTTGGGCGCTGCGTCGGGGCGTCGTGGACCAGTCGCCGGCACGTCGGCGAGCGACTGCCGGTCTCTCGCGTCGGGCGCTTTCGAGGTTACTTACGCCAGAAGGCCCGCGCGCAGGAAGCCACCGAGGACGACACCGGAGACAGCTTAGCGCCTACATTCAGCGACATCGCGATGCGGTCGGTGTGTCTCGCTGCACAGCCCCGAACCGACGGCCGAGCCCGTGGCCCGTCGGTTCGTGGGTTCAGGAGGGGATCACGGTGAGCGTGCCGGTCGCTCCCGCGACGACGAGGAGGTAAAAGACAGTTCCGAGGGCCGCACTACCGAAGACGGTTCGGTCGGGGTCGCAGTCCGGGAGGGTGTGCCGAACGACCGGAACGGCTCTGATTTCGGGGTGCGTGAGCACGTGATTCGTCGCGACGGCGAACACGCCGATCAAGACGGGTCCCGGGAGGAGACTATTGACGACCGCCAGCAACGTCCCCGTCGTGGCGTCGGAGAGGGCGACAGTGGCCACCGGGCCGAGCACCCCCGCCGGGTCCGGAAGGACCGGGAGCGACCCGCCGTATTTCGCGTACACGAACAGGAGCGGGCCCCCGACGAGTGCGGAAAGTTTGCTCCCGCTGGCCGCTCGCGGCGAGGCGAACTGCGGGAGGACGAGCAACCCGACGACGAAGACGAGGTTCATCCCGATCCATGGACCGAGCGCTTGCAGCGACAGTGGGAGGCCCGTCGCGAGGATGCCGACGCTGAACCAGTCGAGACTCAGCAGCTCGGTGCGCGGACACGACCCCGAGAGGACCTGCTGTCGGTGGACCGGGTGAGCGAGGTGGAATCCCGCACGAAGCGCGAGGAACGTCGGGACCAACAGCAGATAGGCGACGACACGGAGCTGCAACCCGGCCGGGGAGACGACCGCACCGAGGACGAGCGCCGTCGAGAAGTCGAGCACGCCGTTGATGAACCAGAAGGTCAGCAACGAGGGGGCGAACAGACAGCCGCTCAGGAACGCCGTCAGGTGCCCCGTCGAGAACGCAAACTCGCGTGAGAGCAACTCGGAGGCGGCCGCTCGGAGGCTCAACCAGCGCCCCCGAGCGAGACGAGATCCAAGCGGCGATGAGTCCGAATTCATCGAGTACGTCGCGGCGGTTCCACGCGAGCGCTCGTTACCGTTCCCGGGTCGAGAGTTCGTTCGTCGTCGCCGCGCGGTACAGACAGTGGAACCCGGCGACTCGTCCGTAGAAGGCCAGGAGGACGTCGGTTCGGAGGTCCGCGTCGGATCGATCCGCGAACGCCTCCCGTGCGTCGTCGATCGATCGCTCGACGTGGGGCGGGACCTCGGGCTCGTCGACCGAGCTCAAATACGCCCAGACGAACGCCGATTCGAGGCGGTCGAAGAGCGAGTCGTCGGGTGAAAAACCCGCTCGTTCGGCGGCCGTGAGCCCGTAGTATGTTCGGGTGACGAGGTCGACGGCGTCGTCGACGCCGTGGTCGCTGAACGACTCGGTCGTCGTGCAGTCGCCCGTGCTTCTTTCCTGACCCGGGTCGAACTCGCCCATACACGGAGAGTCGGTCCGGGGAGACAAGTAAGCAGTCAGCGTGTGCCGTCCGGATACACGACCGACGAACCCTCATATCCGAGGTAGAGACGGCCGGGTGGGGGACCGTGGCTCCCTCTCGTCGTTCGACCCGCTCGGCGACAGCGGTCTATCCCTCGAGTCGGAGCCAGTCGTGGTCGTCGAAGGGACAGTCGTACGCGATGTCGAGTCGTTCGTACACCGTCGCGGGGATCCCGATGTCCGCGACGAACACCTCCCCGCCGACCCCGATGAGTCCCGTTTTCGGGAGCGCGAGTGTGACCGTCCTGTCCGGCGTCACTGTCGCCCCGAGCGGTTCACCGGTCGTCGCGTCCGTTCCGGACGGGACGTCGAGTGACAGGACCCGCGCGGAGTGGTCGTTCATGCTCTCGATGAGGGTGCTCGCTGGCGGGCGAACCGTCCCTGACAACCCGTATCCGATGAGTGCGTCGACGACGACCGAGTCCGCGACGGTCTCGAGTGACGGTTCGCTCGTGGTGACGGGGACCGACATCTCCGCGAGGATCCGGTGTTGGTGCGCGGCGGCACCAGTCAGTTCGTCCGGAGTTCGGTCCAAGACGACCTGCACCGGAACACCTCGATTCGCGAGATGTCGGGCACAGACCATCCCCCCACCCCCGTTCCCCCCGTTGCCGGCGACGACCGCGACGGACCCGGTGTGGAGGTCTCGGACGTGCCAGGCGAGTGCGCGGCCTGCGTTCTCCATCATCTGCATCAACTGGAGGCCGATCCCCTCGACGGCGACCCGGTCGACCGCTCGCATCTCGGCGGCCGTCACCGCACTGATCTCGCGGCCGGTGGCTGTTTCGAACGACTGTCGAGTCACACCCGACGATGCGGGGCGGCGTCTCAAATACTCACTGTCGCACGGCCGACCGAGGCGACCGTGCGACGACCTACTCGGCGTCGCGGACGACCCACCGCGTGCGTATCCGATTCGGATCCTCGGCCACCACGAAATCGTCAACCATGTTCACAGAGCGACCGATCCAGCGGGAACGGCGGACGGCTCAACCACCCGTGTCTGATTGTCGATAGCCGTATGCTCCGAACGGTCGACAGAGGATGGATCGTTTGGGCGATCCAATCAGTATTCAGCCTCACTCGTTGGTCAGCGTTCCGGGGGTGCCGAGAGACGGTGATTTCGACTGAATCGTTCGAACTGATACGGCCCGTCGCTCGTTCTCACGAACGACGAGGGACGGCCGTGCCACGGCGGGCGATACGTTGACCACGCTACGTGTTGTGCCCCCGATGGGGACAGAGCGCCCGTCCGCCCGCTGAATCCAAGCGCTCTGCTTCCCGCAGACAGTGTCTGTGCAGAAGTTGAGACCGGAGCTCTCAACCTATAGGTGACGGAGTTTGTCTGACCACCCACACTAGTTCTCCCTACTCCGCCATCTCGAACTCGAACCGTGCTCCACTATCTGTTCCCTCAGTCACTGACAGCTCCCAGCCGTGAGCTTCCACGATTCGTTTTACAATAGTCAACCCGAAACCAGTGCCACCACGGGCCGACGAATGGCCCGGTTCGAGAACTTCTTTCCGCTTGTCTGCTGGGATTCCTCGCCCATCGTCTTCGACGTGAATTCTTTGTTCGCCATAACATCCGACACGAACGGTCACGTCAGAGCCACCGTGTTCGACAGCGTTCCGGAACAGGTTCTCGAACACGTGCTGTAACCGGTCGGGGTCGCCTTGGAAAGTCATCTCGTCGACGATTTCGATGGTCGCGTTTTCGGTGTCTACTGTCGCCCAGCACTTCCCGACGAGATCGGTCAAACCGATTGACTCCGTCTCGTCAATCATATCGCCTTGGCGAGCGAGCGTCAATGTGTCCTCGACGATAGCGTCCATCCGGTCGAGCGCTTGCAAGAGTGGGTCAAGATGTTCGCTTTCTGCTTGCTCGGCAAGGAGCGTCGCACGACCCTGTGCGACGTTGAGTGGATTACGCAAGTCGTGCGAAATAACACTTGCAAACTCGTCGAGTCGCTCGTTTTGCTGGCGTAACTGTCGTTCCCGTTCGACGCGATCGGTCACATTCCGAGTGACCCCAATGAGGCGAGTTATCTCATCATCGGTGACAACGGGTTGCCTTGTTGAACGCAAGACAGCGTCGGGGTGGGGTTGCTGATCTACAATTTTACGGCGCTAAAGACGGCTTCTCGCCCTCAGAAGATGCAGTAGCTGTCACTCACAGCGGTTGCTGATGAGTCAAAACTATGGTACCTTGCTCCATTGTTCCGGTGACGGCGGCGATGCCTCTCCCGGATACGTCCGGAGAAGGGGAGCAGACGGCGAGCCCTAACTCGCCGCCTGCGTCAGGTTATGCACGATGCACTTGCGAGTCAGCTCCCGGAACTGGCCATGCCAGCTCCGGGAGCGGAGCTTCTCGCCGTCGTCTTCCTTCAACTGCGAGAAACCTGTCTCGCTCATCCAGCGTTGGTTGTAGTCCTCGTTCATCCGGGCGTTGTGGGCCTTCTGCAACGGTGTCTGCTCCCTGTGCTTGATCAACGGTCGCGTTGAGTTGGAGCGACACTCCTCGCGGAGGTCGCTCCACGAATAGTTCGCATCAGCAGACAACACACGCAGGTCTTCCGCGTTCCGGCGGAAGACCTGCATCCCGATGTGGCCGTCCCAGGCTTTCTTCGTCGTGAAATGAACGTCCTTGATCGCCAGCGAGTTCACGTCGATCAAGATCGTCGTCTTCATCGACTGGAACGAGTAATTCGCGCGGTCGCGGTAGTGGTAGCTGGTTTGATCGCGCTGGAAGCCACTCGCGTCAATCGCGGCTTCACCACTCCAGCCCGCCTGCTCCGCCGAAGCGCGGAGCAGGCGGCGCAGGTCACGCATCCGGTACTCTTGTTCCCACCGGCAGAACGAACTGTAGTGCGGTGCCTCGTCAAGTTCGAACACGGCGAGGACACCGGGCATCTCGTTAAGATAGTCTTCAGTCTCACGGAGGCTCTTCTCCAACTCGACGCGGTACAGAATCAAGGCGATCTGCACCCATTTCGCGTACCCGCCCGCGCCGTCCGGCGCGGCGGGTACTTCCGGGTCGTCAACGTGCTGTTTGGCAAGATCTCGACACATCCGTGCTAGCCGTCTGAGCGATGCCATATCGCCAGACGGCGTCCAATTACGGGTTAGCGTGACGGAATCTTCCCGTGAGAGCGTCTGAAGCTGCCGTTAGTCGACCGCAAAACAAGGCACAACGGGTGCAAGCTTCGTTTGCCAGAAGCGTGCTCCCTCCTCGACCCGTAGCTCCTCTTGGTACGAAATTGGCTCACCAACGTTGACACAGCAGTGGTAGTTTGCTTCGAGGCCCGCCCCCTGCTCGTCACCGAATACGTTTCGTGGCGTCCGGCCTTGCACTTCCTCGGTCGTAATCCCAGTTTGTCGCTCATAGGACGGACTGAGCCGTTCAAATTCGAATCTGACAGCACCATCATCCGCCTGTTTAACGTCGATAAGAAAGATCGGTCCTCCACGTTGTTCAACAGGGCTTCGTACTCTTCGGCGAGTTCCCGAACTTCGATCTCGTACTCTTTTCGCTCAGTGATATCTCGACTGCTGAGGAGAATCCCATTGATCAGGCCGTCGTCAAGTCGATTCCTCATTGTGGCTTCGATCCAGCGCCACGATCCGTCAGCATGCTGGAACCGGACTTCGACAGTCTGAGGTTCAGACGGGGTCGATAGAACGGTCTCGACCGCCTCGGCGTTTCGCTCTTGATCGTTGGGATGGACGTATTCGTATCCCTCGTGGCCAACCAACTCGTCAGGTTCGTAGCCAAGAATGCGTGTGACGGCTGGACTGACGTAGGTTATCGTCCCGTCGGTATCGACGACTGTTGCAAGATCGTTCACTTCTTCAACGAGCGTCCGATACCAGTCAGCCCCGTGTTTATCATCCTCGCCGGGGGTCGCACCGTCTTCCATTGATCCTAATGTGATCAGTACATACAAAAACAGTCCCAAACATCAACAGAAGGCATCGGATCATCCCTCCGCAAGCGCCTGCTGGACCGTCACCTCGACGGGCGTCTGCTCGATGGGAACGACCGACTGCAGGTCCCGGTCGGGGTCGACCGTCACGGGGTTTCGCATACTCTCGGCCAGCGGCCGGGCGATAGCGTACTGGACGTCCGTTGTCAGTCGGAGCCAGTGCGAAGAGAGTCCCGGGGACATCACCGGCACCGGCACGATCAGGACCCGCTTTCCCTTCTCCTCGGCGGTCAACTTCAGCAGGGACTCGTAGGACCACACTGTCGACGCGCCGATGTCGTAGATGCCGCCACGGGTCTCCTCGACGTCGAGGACGCCGACCAGATAGGCGACAGCGTCGTCGATACCGATCGGCTGGCACGGCGTACGCACCCACTTCGGAACCGCCATCACGGGCAACCGGTCGGTGAGGTCGTCGATGATGCGGAAGCTTGCGCTGCCGGCACCGATGATGATCGCCGCCCGGAGGACGGTCAGATCGAAGCTTCCGGCCTCGAGCACCGACTCGACCTCCCGGCGAGATGCGAGGTGTGGCGAGAGGTCCCGCTCGTCGCCGCTGATTCCGCTCAGGTAGACCACCCTGTCGACGCCGGCCGCCGACGCCAGCTCCCGGAACCGGCGGGCGTAGGTCCGGTCTAGCTCCGCGAAATTCTCGGCCGTCAGCGAGTGGATCAGGTAGTAGGCCACATCGATCTTCTCACAGAGCCCCTCCAGCGATGCCGGATCGCCAAGGTCGCCTTCGAATATCTCGACATCGTCGGGGAATCTCGACTGGCTCGCGCTCCGGGAGAAGGCGACGACCTCATGGCCGGCCGAGCGCAACGACTCGACGAGCCGGCCGCCGACGAACCCGGTCGCTCCAACAACGAGGACACGCATTGTTGAATGTACGGACCGTTACCTCAAGGGTGTTCGGTTGGCCTACTACCTCCGTGGTGAAAACAGCGAGGGCAGTTCGTCGGGCTGTGACCGGCGACGATACTTGGTCTCGCCGTCTCTCAAGCTATAGTAATCTCCAGAAGTTTCTACTCCCATCTCTCAGAGCATTCCAGGAATCGATAGAGTACACGTATATTCGTCAGTTGACACCGCAAAGACTTCCAGATTCTACCATAGACCAACTGAAAAAGATATTACAAGACTCCAGGAACTGAGAGCGAGGAGTCTCTGGCGACCCGCAGTGCTTCGGGTCGAGGTTGGGGGTGTTTTGTCCGTCGGCCCCCTATAACACGTAATGAGTGAACTCCCAGAAACCCTGGCGGGCGTGTCCGACGTCGACTGTACCGGACTCCAGGCCCTGGTCACGGGATCGACGAGCGGAATCGGCCGCGCCGCCGCGCTGGCGCTCGGCCGACTCGGCGTGGACGTCGTCGTTCACGGCCGGGACCCACAGGCCGGCGCGGAAGTGGTCGAGGAACTCTCCCGGACTGGCGCCGACGCGACGTTCGTTCAGGCAGACTTCGCGAATCTTGAGGCGGTCCAGGAGCTCGCGAGCGCTGTGCGCGAAGAGACCGAGGGGCTCGACCTCCTCGTCAACAACGCCGGCGGGCTGTTCCGGAACGGGGGGCTGACCGACGCTGGCGTCGAGTACACCTTCCACATCAACCACCTGTCATCATACCTGCTGACGGCTGACCTGCTCGATCACCTCCGTGAGGGCGCCCGGATCATCACGACTGCCTCCGACGCTCACAAGGGGGCCTCGCTGGATCTGGACCGGGTGCGGGGCGCCGATCGATACACCGGATTCAAAGCATACAGCCACTCGAAACTCGCGAACATCCTCTTCGCCACGGAACTTGCCAGAAGACTCGACACAACCGATCGCGGAGTCACCTCCAACAGCGTCCATCCGGGCGCGATTCCGGGGAGTGGATTCAGTCGGTTCCTCCCTGGACCGCTCCCAGGCCTGTTCCAGCGACTCGAAGCGGTCCCCGGGGTGACGTCCGTCGCCGACGGGGCCGCAGAGATCCTGTTCGTCGCCGTCTCGCCACGCGCTGCGGAGGTCTCCGGGCGGTACTTCACGAACCAGCAGCCGCGCATCCCTTCGGAGGCCGCCCGAGATAGCGAGGCTTCCCGGCGGCTCTGGTCGGAGAGTGCAACGCTACTCGGCACCGAGGAACCACTGGTGGAACGCGACCGAGACCCCGTCGCTGCCGGTGATGGGACAGCCCCGGGTGACGTCTGACTCCCCCAGCATGAGTCACGACCGTATTCACGCACGGGGGCCCGCCCACCACCGTGATCGGTGGTCGGTCGGGACTATCGCGTCGGTCGCGGAGCGGGACGGCCACTGTGTCGTCACGGTCACCCACGAGGAGGGCGAGACGATAGACCTCGTCGTCACGCTGGCCGTTCGCGACCTGTTCGTGAGTCGGCTGGATATCGACGAGGGTGAGTCACCCGTTGGCGAGCGCGTCTGGTACGGAAACGCGGCGGTCACGTGTCCCAGTCATAGACCTGAGATACGTTTCTCACGATCACATCCAGGTCCTTCCGATCATCTCTGTGGTTGACGCAGGTTACAATCTGACGACGCAATACCTGATACTGTGAAACGCGTTTGCTATCATATACAGCTTATCGTCAACCAATCACCGATTACGCTGTTGACCCGCCCCTCGGATTGGAGCACGGGAATTGATCTGCTGAAAGGGAACTTCTAGAAGGGTGCGGTCGGGGCTCCATCATCGCCTCCACCGCTTTCTCCGCTGTCGGTTGTTTCTCCAGGGAATGACGGGCTCTTGTCGCCGTGGCCACTCCCACCACCACCGCCAGTGTTAGCCTGAACGGTCTCTATCTCGGCAATCTCGTTCACCATCCGTTTCTTGATTGCCTGGATCGTCATCGGCGAGATACCGCACCCGCTACACGCACCCCCGAGTTGGATGCACACTTCGCCGCTTTCTCGGTCAAGGTTCTGGATCGCTGCCGATCCCCCGTGCATTTCGATTTGTGGGAAGTTCTTCTGTAGGAAGGTCCCGATCTCCTCGCGCAGGTTCTCCTCACTTTTGACTTCGGAACTCATATGCCCCCTGTTTCGACTCTGGCTGTATAACTCTGAATCAACATGATTTTTGATTTGTTTCAAAGTGACATCACCAGCGGTATAATTGGTGCCCCGACTCTCGAGTGGCCGGGGGTGTAGTTACTGCCAGGTTCCGCCACTGAATCTTTTATTTCTTCCGACCGTCGATCCAGTGATGACCGAATTCGATCCAGAGAAATTCGAAGAGAAATACGTGCATTATTTCGAGGAACTGGAGACGGCATACTCGAACGCGTATCAGCAACTCCACGGGCAGGCTAACTCAGAGGTGCTCCGCGCTATCGACCGGCAGGTGCTCAACGAGAGTGAGCCGGTCTACGAGGGTGATGGACAATTTCGCGTCACCTTGCCCGACGACGTCGAAGAGCGGAAACAGTCCTTGCCCGGCGACGAGGAGACCTTCGATGCCCTTCTCACTGAGTTCGTCGATCGGATCGAAAATGAATTACGCCAAATTTTCGGATTTGAAGAGTAAGCGCGGGGTAGGGTCCTTTGATCTGGAGGGCGGATAAAAAAAGTAGTCTCGACGAATACAGCGGTAGCGATATCCTTGCGCTCTCGCCCCCTGCTCTGCTGAATTGAATTATATTTGATCGCTACGCTCGCGTGTGGCTTCTCCGATGCCAGCGTTCGCTGAACAAGCAGGACACGCGTACACTACGCCACTCTCCTCGCCAAACACTCGTATGAACCGATCTGAAACGTGCTCTCCGCAGGTACTACATTCTGGCATGGTGTTATCGATACGGTATGCATCTGACCACGGATCTGGGAGTGGCGTCGTCTACGCGATTCATCACAGCCCCAATGCTGATCAGAGCGTCTGTACACCCACGATAGTGCGACACGACACCGGTTGGGACAGCGACCGAACGATGAACCGACATATCAGTATCTATCATCGCTCAGTAGAACTCCCGGACGAGGTCCATCGCGTCGTCCGGGGCGCCGTCGGGAATGTCGGCCATGTTCTCGGTGAGTCCTTCGCGCTGTTCCCAGGGGATGGAGCCTTCGTCTCGGTAAATGATGCCCTGATACTCTTTGTCGGCGTCGAGGATGGCATCTTTGGCATCGTCGTAGTCGGTGGGGTCGTGGTCACTTTCTTGTAGGTCGACGATGGAGTCTCTGAAGTAGTCGTAGGTGTCCACGTCGTTGAACGTCACACATGGTGAGTAGACGTTGACGAAGCCGAAGCCGTCGTGTTCGACCGCCTGCTGGACGATCTCGGTGTGGCGCTGTGCGTCCGACGAGAACGACTGGGCAATGAACGTCCCGCCGGCAGCCAGCGCGAGCGCGAGTGGGTTGACCGGCGGCTGTTTCGGACCATCGGGCGTCGTCGACGTCTCGAAGTCCTCACGCGATGTCGGCGAAGCCTGCCCTTTCGTCAGCCCGTAGATGCGGTTATCCATTACGACGTAGCTCATATCGACGTTGCGACGGACGGCATGGATGAAGTGGCCCGCACCGATCGAGTACCCGTCACCGTCACCACCGGCGACCATTACCTCCAGGTTTGGGTTGGCCAGCTTTGTCCCAATGCCAACCGGCAGGGCGCGACCGTGGACGCCGTGGAGCGCGTAGCTGTGCATATAGGTGCCGATCTTCCCCGAGCACCCGATACCGGCGACGACGAACGTGTTGTCCGGGTCATTGCCCGTGTTCGCGAGCGCGTTCATCATCCCGTTCATCGTCCCGAAATCACCGCAGCCGGGACACCAGGTGGGCTGCTTGTCGGATTTGAAGTCGGTGAATCTGACGTCTGAGCTCATGTTGTTATCCTCTCTGCCTCCCGATCTTGACAGCCGGATTCGCCGGCGTATTGTTTCTCATTCCCGGTCACCAGTCGCTCAAGTGATTGCCTGTCATCACTTCGATTGTTTCGGTGTGTTTCCACCTACTCGTTCAATTCCTGCGTCAGCGAGTTCGGTTTTCACTGCCGGGGGAAGCGTTTCGAGTGTCTCGTCTACTTGTGGAGCAACTGATATACCGTCGACTCTCAGTGCCACTAACTTTCCACGATTGCCCTGTGCGGCGACCTCGAATTCGAACGGGCGATCCTGTTCGTCGAGCGCATACACCCAGACTTTCGAGAGGCCGTTTGCACTCTCCCAGTGAGCGCTGTTGAGGACGCTGAGACTCCCTGCAGGGGGAACACACGGCGAGCCACACGCCTGGCACTGACCTGGATGAGGCGAGGTGCCGACGTACTCGTAGTCGGTTCCGCATCGGTAACACTGCAATGCCAGGATCATCGTCAGCGCTCGTCCACCCGGAGTTTAGAGCCTCCCCGCTCGTCCCGGGTCAACGTCGATGGCGTCGACAGGACAGACATCGACACAGAGCATACAGTCGATGCACTGGTCCTCGTAGGTGGGGTCGGCCTTGATTTCGGACTCGGGGTGGCCAGGGGTATCGGTCCACTCGAACACGTCAACGGGGCAGTCCTCCAGACAGGCCCCGTCCGCAATACAGATGTCGAAATCCACTGCGACATGGGTTCCGTGGATGCCCTGTTTGTCCTCCGTTGGTTCCTCACCATCTGTCGTCCATACCCGGTGGTCCTCGTGGCGGTCAACTTCCTCGTAGGTGTTCTCGAAACTCGAATCGATAGCCATTGAGATATCCTCTAGTACGTTGTTTAGCGATCAGACGACCTGGTCACTACCCGAGCGATCCCTCCATCTCGAGTTCGATGAGCCGGTTCATTTCGACCGCGTACTCGATGGGCAGTTCCTCCGTGAGCGGCTCGATGAAGCCAGCGACAATCATCTGCTTGGCGTCGTCGTCGTCCAGCCCACGCGATTCGAGGTAGAAGACGTCCTCGTCGCCGATCTTGCCGACCGTCGCCTCGTGGGCGACGTCGACCTTGCTCTCCTGAATCTCCATGTAGGGCATCGTATCCGACGTACTCTCGTTGTCGAACATCAGGGCGTCACACTCGACGGAGGTTGAGGCGTTCTCGGCGCCGTCGGCGATGTGGACGAGGCCGCGGTAGTTCGTGCGGCCGCTGTCCTTGGAGATGGACTTGGATTCGATGGTTGATTTCGTGTCGGGCGCGTTGTGGTACACCTTCGCGCCGGTGTCGATGTTCTGTCCTTCGCCAGCCATGGCGATGGTGATGTGGTTGTCCGTTGCTCCCGGTCCGTTGAGGATCGTGGAGGGGTACAGCATGGTGGCCTTCGAGCCCATCGAGCCCGAGACCCACTCCATTGTGGCGTCCTTTTCTGCGATGGCGCGCTTGGTGTTGAGGTTGTAGGTGTTCTTCGACCAATTCTGGACAGTCGAATACTGGACGTGAGCGTTCTCCTTGACGAACACCTCGACGCCCCCGCTGTGGAGGTTGAACTCCGAGTACTTCGGGGCGGAACAGCCCTCGATGTAGTGGACTTCAGAGTTCTCCTCGGCGACGATGAGCGTGTGCTCGAACTGGCCCATCCCCTCCGAGTTCATCCGGAAGTACGCCTGCACGGGCATGTCGACAGTTGTGTCCTCGGGGACGTAGACGAACGAGCCACCCGACCAGATCGCGCCGTGTAGCGCCGCGAATTTGTTGTCGCTGGGCGGGACGGCCTTGGTCATGAAGTACTCCTTGACGATGTCTTCATGTTCCTGGACGGCCTTGTCCATGTCACAGAAGATGACGCCCTTCTCTTCCCAGCGCTCCTGCATGTTCTGGTAGACGATCTCGGACTCATACTGAGCGCCGACGCCCGAGAGGGCGTTCTTTTCGGCCTCGGGAATGCCCAGTTTGTCGAAGGTGTCCTGGATCTCCTCGGGGAGGTCTTCCCAGTCCTCGGCGCCGCCCCGCGTCTCGATGTCCGGGCGGATGTACGGGACGATTTCGTCAATATCGACCTCCGAGAGGTCCGGCTGACCGGGCCAGTCGGTCGGCATCGGCATCTCCTGAAACTGCTTGAGGGCGCGCAGGCGTCGTTCGAGCATCCACTCGGGCTCGTCCTTGTCTTCGGAGATGACCCGGACGGTCTCCTCGGTCAGGCCCTTCTCGGTCTCGAAGGCCGATTTCTCCTCCTTCTTGAACTCGAAGCGTGCTTCGGTATCGGTGTCCTGAAGATGGTCCTGTTCCGAACTCATAAATTCACGTTGAGACTCTGTCCCCATAAGTTTGATTTATAACTATCTTTGATAGCTATCTGAGCAAATATTCTCTAAAACTCCTATATTGAGTATCTAAATTGCTAAGCGAATTTTTCGATATAAAAACTTAGTATCGCTCAGATGCAACAGAGCTGTATGGTATCATTGCCCACTGATTGTCCATCCAGGAAGCAGTCAGACAACCGATCTCCGCTCAGAGTTAGTATACCCAGCTCGTATGCTAGCTTCCGGAGTGGCCGGGATTGGGATATCCGTTTGTCCAGCCGGCAGTGCCGCTCCCGGCTTCTTTCCGGGGGTAGCTGAACGTGACTGAATCATTTACCACGTCAGGAGTTCGCGAAGAAAGCCGTCCAGAGGAACACGAAAAAACAGGTGAAGAGGAGCAAAATGAACCATCGGCCAAAACGTGTCCCGAGTGCAGTGGACGCATCGTCCACGACGAGGCACAGGCCGAAACCCACTGTCAAGACTGTGGTCGCGTAATCGAATCAGATCAGATTGACCGCGGGCCTGAATGGCGCGCGTTTGATTCGCGCGAAAAGAACGACAAGTCGCGGGTTGGAGCCCCTCAAACCCAGCAATTACACGATCGTGGCCTGTCGACGGTTATCGACTGGCGAGACGAAGACGCGTATGGACGGTCGCTCTCGTCCCGTCAGCGAAAGAAAATGCAACGCCTCCGGAAATGGGACGAGCGATTCCGGACAAAGAACAGTCAAGAACGGAATCTAAAGCACGCGCTGGGAGAAATTAACCGGATGGCGTCTGCGCTTGGGTGCCCCGATCCGATCAGGGAAACGACGGGTGTATTGTACCGGCAGGCACTGGAAAAGGACATGCTCCGGGGCCGATCGATTGAGGGAATGGCGACAGCAGCCCTCTACGCCGGGTCACGTCTGGAGAATGCACCCCGGACACTCGATGAAGTTGCTGCCGTGAGTCGTGTCGATAAGCTTGAAATAGAGCGCACCTATCGCTATCTCGCAGACGAGTTGGAGCTGGAAATGGCGCCAACGGACCCTGAAGCATACATTGCTCGGTTCGCTTCCCAGTTGGGGTGTCCGGATGAAACGGAACGCCGAAGTCGGGAACTAACCCAAGCCGCGGTCGAAGCGGGTGTTCACAGTGGGCGAAACCCTGTCGGGATTGCCGCAGCAGCGCTGTATGCGGGTGCCAAGCTCACACATCAGGACGTCATTCAGGACGATCTAGCCGAAATCGCTAATGTTAGCAAGGTCACGATTCGGAACCGGTACACAGAGATTCTCGAAGCAGCAGAAGAGGTGTCGAGTGGGTGAGCAGATCTAAGCGGAAAGCCGTCCTGTTTTGTTCGTCATGTGGGCACGAAAGCCCTATTGAAGGCGATTGGAACGCTCCTTCTGATAGTGGCCAGTACCGGCTCGAATGCCCAGACTGTGGATCTCGGCTATTCGCCTCTAGCTAGGGGTCAGCGCGTCATAGAAACGTTCACAGCCAATCTACTGCGGCGCAGCTAGAAGTGAGAGATGTTGGAATAGGTATAGGAATAGGGAGCGTTGCGAGATATAGAGCATCTATTCAGCAGTTCGGATGAGAGGAGAGATAGTTTGACGAGTATGACCTAGTTCGCTATATCTAAGAACGAATACACGCTGATACGCAAGATATTTTCGCTTTCAATCAGATGTTCACGCAATGACTGGGGATACCCTGTACGACCGGCTTGGAAAGAAGGAAGGGATTCGGACGGTCGTTGACGACTTTTATAATCGGCTTCTCGCAGACGCCGAGTTGGGTCCGTTTTTCGAGGGAGCGGATATGGAGAAACTCCGCCGAACGCAGACGGATTTTTTGTGCGAAGCAGCGGGTGGCCCGGAAACGTATGACGCTGAACCAGTCCGTGAGGCACATTTCCACCTCCCGTTCACCCCCGATCATATCAAGCGAGCCGTTGAGTTACTGCATGATAGTTTAGACGCGTTCGACGTGCCTGAAGAGGATGCAGACGCCGTCGTTCAGGCAATCGCCGCATACGAAGAGGATCTATTAGCAAGACCCGACGACACCGACGAAGAGTGAGCCGATAAACTGCAACAAACCCGCCTCACAGACGGGGAGGCTTTTGACCGTGGATCACGCTCTATCGGTATGCCCGGACGAAATGTCCTTGGCGAGGAACTTGCCACCTGTAGTACTGATCCGAGGACTGGCTTTGACCGCGATGGCTGCTGTGGAACGCATCCCAACGATCGAGGTAGACACGAGCTTTGTGCGGTCATGACCGACGAGTTCCTGTCGTTCAGTAAAGAACAGGGTAACGACCTCGTAACGCCGCGTCCGGAGCTGGCGTTTCCCGGGCTTGACCCCGGCGATCGCTGGTGTCTCTGTCTCGGACGGTGGATCGAGGCGCTGGAAGCCACGCAAGCCAACCGTCTCCCGGTGACGACCGTCCCACCCGTAGTTCTCGAAGCAACCAATGAGGCAGTGTTGGATTCCGTGGCTCTGGAGACGCTCGAAAGCCACTCCTACGACGCGTGAGCATCCGACGGATATGAGATCGTGCGAGTATACACGATAATTTCGACTGCTCTCGCTTCGGTGTTCATCCTCACTGGTGTGATGATGATGATGATCGTTCTCCGACACCCTGTCTAGTGAGTATTTGTAATTGGTGCAGGCTACCTGTAACAGCGAGAGAGTCCTGCCCTTCCCGTGAGGGACGAGTGTTCCGACACGCAGTCGGAACCGAGGACCGAACAGGGCGGGCGTGAAGCGCGTAAGCTCCGGCAAGAAACCACCGCGTTACTACTGGTCTTGAGTCTCCAACGTGTCGAGTCCTGTTTCCAGAACCTCGATATACGCTTCATCAAGCGACAGGTCGTTTGCTTTGGCGTAGTCTTTCACCCGTCCGTGGAGGCTATACGAAATATCTATTGCTGGTCGCATTGTCTCAGCAGACTTATTTGACACAGCGACGTGAAAACGATTGTGGCATGAAGCGTACCAACACGTTCGCCGTGCGACCGCTCTCCGAGGATGGAGAGCAACTGCTGGGGGACCTGTTGGACGCTTCCGCCGCTCTCTGGAACGAAGTCAACTATCAGCGTCTTATGCAGTACAACGATGAGGACGGCTTCGAGGGCGACGTATGGGAGGCTGATACTGGCAGTCTCGAAGGCCGATACAAAGGCGTTCTCGGTGCGTCCACTGCCCAACAGGTGATACGCAAAAACAGCGAAGCGTGGCGGGCGTTCTTCGAGAACAAGAACGCGTATCACGACGAGTCGAACACGTCGGTCACGGAACACCCGGAACCGCCGGGGTTCCGTGGCAACGAGGATGAAGGGCGACAACGCAAAGGCGTCATTCGCAAGGATGCGTACACCGTCGAATGGGGCGAGCGGTCCCGGCTTGAGATACTGGTCGGGAGCGAATTGAAAGACCGATACGACCACACCGGGCGTCTCCGGCTTGAGATCGCTGGCGACCCGAACTGGCCCGAGTACGAGAAACAGGGCCGGTTAGACCTGTGGTACGACGAGACAGATTGTACGTTCAGAGCTTCGCAACCCGTGACTGTTTCTGATGATGCACGGGACACTCCACTGGCCGACGAGAAGGCCGCTCTGGACATTGGTGCGAACAATCTCGTCGCCTGTACCACGACGACCGGCGAGCAATACCTGTACGAAGGCCGTGAGTTGTTCCAACGATTCCGTGAGACGACACGAGAAATCGCCCGGTTACAGTCCACGCTACCGGAAGGCCGCTACAGTAGCGAGCGTATCCGGCGGCTGTACCACAAGCGCACCCGACGCTGGGACCACGCGCAAGAGGCACTGTGTCGTGACCTGCTGGACCGACTGTACGCCGAAGGTGTCGATACCGTGTATATTGGCTGGTTGACCGACGTGCTGGAAACCCACTGGTCGGTCGAAACCAACGCCAAGACCCACAACTTCTGGTCGTTCAAGAAATTTACCGAGCGACTGGTCTGTACCGCCGAGGAATACGGTATTTCGGTGGAGGTCCGGTCGGAAGCGTGGACCAGCCAAGAGTGTCCCCAGTGTGGTTCGACAGAGCGAACGACACGGCACCAGGACACGCTCACCTGTCGGTGTGGGTTCGGGGGCCACACCGACCTCACGGCGTCAGAAACGTTCCTGAAGCGGCACACAGAACAGGTAGTCAGGCCGATGGCACGGCCCGTGCGGTTCGAGTGGGACGACCACGACTGGTCGGAGTTACCACGCTCTCACCGTCCCAGAGAACAGCGCACAGACCCGAGTACCGTCCACCGTGACAGGAATGTTGCTTCCGGGGAATCGGTATAGCCGAGACTCCCACGGAGGAAACCGCGCCGTTCAGGGCGTGGAGGATGTCATTCTGGGGCGTATTCTTCGTGAATCCGATCCATTCGCGCCGCCATTACGAAGTCGGTCTTGTGCAGTCCGTCAATTTTGTGCGTCCACATTTCGACTCGCACCTCGCCCCATTGGAGATGGATGTCCGGGTGATGCCACTCTTTTTCAGCAAGTTCTCCGATCTCGTACGTGAACTCAAGTGCATCGCGGAAATCTTCGAACGGATACGCCGCTTCAAGATGATGGTCGTTAATGACTTCCCAGACATCATCGTCGATTTCAGTTAGGTACTCGGCGTACTCTGCCTCTGTGAGCGGTTCGTCCTCTGATGTACAGGCCTCACATGCTTCGTCGGCAAGTGATGATGCCATGCCCATACGTTCGACGGGCCCAATACTTGTGTGTTCGTTCTCCGGTCCCGCTACGCTACAGAAGAGCGATCTTACCAGATATCTCAGAGCGTTCCAACCCTGCCGAGAACTCTACTGGAGTCCGGACGAGAAGCACTCGAACACGCTGTCGAAGCCACTCTCTGAATCAACAATGTGCTCGAGAAGAACGTTCGTCAAATCCGGGGTTGATCCCGACGTTTTAGATTGACGGGGCACAGTCAACGAGCGCTCGAGGTCAGGGGCTCTGTTCCCCGGGTCCGAACGTTCGGAATGTAGGCGGGTGTGGAAGCACTAGCCGACAACCGATGATAGAGTAGCGCTAATCAACCTCGAAAACTGAACGAATTCCCGTTTGCGTCTGCAACCTCCTCCCACGAGTCGGCACGTTCCGAGTCGTGGGCCGTGACATCGATGGTGCCATCACGTCTTTAAACCGGAACGTCACCCGGTACACGGGCGTATCATCAGGCTGATGGTAAACTCGGATCTGCGCGGTACCGCTGTCGTGGGGGTAGATCTCGGTACTGCCACCTTCGCCGTATTCCCACTCATCCAGGGTGAACCGTCTTATTTGAGCCGTTCTTGAAGAACAGCCGGGCAGGCCGTGGTCACGCCCTGAATGGAGAGAATCTGATCGCTAACGATCTCATTCAGCTCGGTACTTCCTGTCGCCTCAAGTTCGGCCATCAACATGTGGTCCCCGGTCGCGGTATATAACGCAGTCAGCGAGTCGAGATCCCTGAGTTTACTCGTCGCCTCAACGTACTGGTCACTCTCGATGTCAATTCCCACCATCGCAATACTCTGGTGGTTGACTTTCTTCGGATCAATTTCGACAGTGTAACCGACAATAGCGCCTTCTTCCTCGAGTTTCTGGATATACTTCCGGGCGGTAGGTCGCGCGACGCCAGCCTGGTCGGCGATCTCTCCGAGGGAAGCTTTCGAGTCCTCTTTGAGAATAGAGAGAAGACGATGCTCGAGTTCCTCAGCGTCCATTGTGTCTACTTTTATTTGCAGTGGTGATCATCGTGCTGGCAGTCGTATTCAGGTGCGGAAAGATTCGCCACAGCCACACTCCGAGACGACGTTGGGATTTTCAACATCAAAGCCTGCGCCTTGGCGTCCTGTCTCATACTCAACAACACTACCCGAAATATATTGAATACTCGCAGGGTCAACGAACACCCGTGGGCCGTGGTGCTCGTAGACAATGTCATCTTTATCCGGACTCGTGTCGAACCGCATACCATATGACAGACCCGCGCAGCCTCCTTGTTGGACGAACAGTCCAAGTCCTGCCGTCTCAGTGTCCAAATTTTCTTTCTCTAGAGGAGCGAGAGCCCTATCCGAGGCAGTTCCTGAAACTTCGATCTCAGGTTGTTCACTCTCCTCGGCCGTTGTACTCATATGTTCAGTTGATTGGGCCAGGGTGTTAACCATGACGCTCAAAAGGCTCTTACCGAACACAGTGAAACAATCATCGAAATAGTGATATTATTACCGGTTGTCGTGCAAGATATACAGGGTGTAGTCAGCCGACGAGAGCCGTCGCATCGAGAAGCTTTTCAAGCGCTTTCATCGGGCAACGTGACTAAGTTCTCTCGACCGAGTTGGAGTTTGTCAACCGACCCCTCGTCCGACAGCCGCCCGACCACACGTGATGTTTTCGAGGGAGACCAGTCGAATTCATCGGCAATCGCCGCCTGTCGCAGTCGGCCCCCATTCGCGTTCAGGAGTTCGAGAACCCGCTCCTCGTCGGTCAGAACTGCCTCCTGCGTTTCGTGACCATTGGGACCGTCAGCTCGGCCAGTCGTCGGTGATTCCCCGGCGTGTCCACCGGTTCTCTCCGCCGGTCCGTCAGGGTCATCGGTGTCACCGTTGCGTCGGCCGTACATCACGGCTCCACCGAGTCCAAGAAGGACCACAGCGACGATACCAACGAGAGCGACCCTCCCGATATCCTGCAGTGGGGTTCCCCCTACGTTTGATGGCGCGTCTGAACTCGTGCCCGAGTCGTTCTCGCCAGTCTGCTCAGTTGACGGAGCGAACACGACGCGTGGATGAGCATCCGCGAAGTCCTCCCGACCGTTCCACGTTACCACATCAATATCTCGGCTGTCTGGGTTCGGATCGACCCGAGTGACGCCATATCCGTCGGGGCCAACGATCTGGATCGTGTCGTTCGCTGCAATGAAAAACCCGCCCTGGAAGATGTCGCCGACGATCACCTGGCCGTTCTCCTGGGCCGCGAAGTTCGTCCACGTGAAGTCGTACGTGACGACCCCCCATCGCCGGGGAACCTCCTGAATACTGGTCGAGGCAGTGAAGTTCGACGCTTGCATCTGTCGGCCAGTCGCGTCCTCTGCGTTCGCGACGACCCCTCGCATTCGACTGCGGAACGGGCCGAGATACTGCGCCGTGTCGTTCCTGAACCGGGACTGGAACGTGGTGTAGTCGTTGACACGCCGGTCGGTGTCGAGTCGCGTCCGGATCTGAATCGTCCAGCGTGCCGACCCGTTCTCGAACACCTCGATTCGCGTGACCGTGTTGTCCGTGTCGGGCTGTGTCTGCTGGGCAACGGCCGTGTCGCCTGCGACTGGCGCCAGCGCCGACCCGATCAAGAGGCTGATGACAGCGACGGAGATGACCATCTGTCGCCCAGCAGGTGATAACACAGCCATTCAGATACAGTGATTTCCGACGGAGGCCATATGACTGTTTCAGTACACCATTCGCCGACTCAGCCCGTAAATCGACCGGTGAACACGGCGATCCAGGCTGGCGCATCCCACGGCAACCGACGGTTCGTCCGGTCGGTCATGCCATCGGAGGCGCGACTGTATCAGTCGTCCTCGCGTTCGTTTTCGTCGTCACCTTCGTCCTCGTGTTCGTTTTCGTCTTCGTCTTCACCTTCGTCTTCACGTTCGTCTTCGTCCTCGCGTTCATCCTCTTCCAGTCGTTCGACATCCTGCTCGTATTCGATCACGTCACCGCTGCTGCCATGGACGCGGATCTCGACCTCACCCGGGCGGTCAGCGTCGACGAGGACGTACTCGAATTCGTAGTAGTTGTCCTCCTCGTGTGCGTCCGCTTCGACGAGCCGCCAGTTACCCTGTGGCGGCTCCTCGAGGGTGGCGTCCGCAGTGGCACGCGCATCAGCCATGCTAACACTTAGCCGCTCGTCGTCGCTGTACTGCGTCGTATTGTCGTCCTCGCGATCCCCTGCTCGCTCATACTCGTACTCTTCTTCCAGTAGCGAGAGCGAGCCCTTCTCGACGCGGTACTCGAGTTCGGCACTGAACACACCTTTCGTGAGGTGGACCTCGAAGATTGTGACGTTCCGCGACTCGTTTTCGGGCGTGAGGTCGAACGCAGTCGTCCCGTTCGCATCGGTTGTCCCGATGCGCTCGTACGCACTCTCGTCGTCCTCTCGTGCGTCGTAGTCGCCCTGGTACTCACGCTTCACGTCGACGGTTGCGTTCGCGATACCCTCGCCTTCGTCGACGAGGGTCAGGGCCACCGTCCCGTTCTCGTACGTTGTGTCCACGTCGGCGTTCGTCACACTTCCTGCGTCACTCGTTGCAGCTTGGCCACTGCTCCCCGTGCCAGCGGCCGTGACGGCGCCAGCTGCGAGTAGCACCACGAGACCGGCTGCGAGGATCTTTGTGAAATCCATTGCAGATCTACCTTCGGACATTGTGACAATAAATCGAGAAGATATTCGCGGTGAGTTGCAGCCTGCAAACGAGTGGAAACGACGAAAGTGGCTGCAAACGTCCGCAACTCGCCCCCAGTACCTCGTCGGTTTATGCCGCTGTGGGTTGTTCCTCTTCCCAATAATGGATCGGACGGCACTCGGCTCCGTCCTGTTCGCGACGCTCGTCGTCATCGGGATGGCTGTCCCGGCGATGGCACTCTCGGCGAACACCGGCGAGCCATCGACCAGTGATCTCACAGGGACGTCAACCGAGGTGACCGCACAGACCGACTCGACCACCCAGACCGCACAGACCGACTCACGCGTAAACGCCAGGGTCGGGCCGCAGCTCTCGACGGTCATCGACGTCTCGAGCGACGAGGTACAGACGGACTTCGATAACACTGCCTTCGAGCTCTCCGTTGAGGGTGCTAGCGAGGAAGCCCGGGCCGAAGTGATAGCGGAACGGGCCGACGAACTCCGTGACCGTGCTGAGTCCATCCACGACGATTTCGACGAGGCCACCGAAGCGTACGAGGAAGGCGACCTCACCCAATCCGAGTACGCCCAGCGCCTCGCGGTTCTGAACGCCCGCGCGACCAATCTACTCGACAGCTACGAGCAGCTCCGACAGCGGGCCGCGAACGTCTCCGCGCTTGAGCTCAGGGCCGCCGGCGTCACCCAGTCAGCGATCGACAGGTCCGTCGAGAACCTGAGTAGCGTCACCGGTACTGGCGCCAACGCGCTCCTCAAACAGTTCACTGGCGAATCGGACGGCGAAATCGAACTCGAAACCGAGAACGGCCTTTCGATCGAGGTGGAGAGCGAGGACGGCGAGCGATCCCGCGAGTTCGAGCGGCCAAGCGACGATACCGACACCGTCACCGTGAGCCAATCCGCCGCCCTCGAGACGGCACGCGGCGCACTCTCGTCAGTGGGCGGAGATTGGGTTCTCAGCAGCTCGGAGGTCGACGCGGACGATGGCGCCTACGAGTTCGCGTTCGTGCTCCGGAACGCCTCGAACCTGACTGGCGAAGCCGAGGTCGCCGTGGATGGCTCGTCGGGTGACATCTTCTCACTCGAAGAAGAGATCGAACCCCGGGACGATGATGGCGAGGCCGCCGACGAAGAGGACGACAGCGACCGGGAGCTGACGATGGTCGTCGCCGAGGGCACGCCGGGCCCGAACGAGAGGATTACCGTTCAGGTCCTCGTGAACGGTGAACCAGCCGGTGATGTGCCTGTCTACCTGAACGACCGGCCAGTGGGAACGACCGACAGTGAGGGCCGGGCGACAGTCACGCTCCCCGCCGCTGACGAGGCCGAACTCACTGCGGAGACCGACGACGCCGAGGCCGAACTCGAATTCGAGTTCGAAGACGCCGAGGAGGACGACCAGGAAACGGAGTCCGAACCCGTGTCGGAGTCCGAGGGTGACGACGAGGAGGACGACCAGGAAACGGAGTCCGAACCCGTGTCGGAGTCCGAGGGTGACGACGAGGAGGCGGAGACGCCGAACGACGAACACGAAGAGGAAACCGAGTCCGAGAGCTGAGCAGTCTTTATCTGTGATTGAGGGCGCTAAGCCCCCTTCCTCAGCAGCGTCAAAGACGCGAGCAGGGGGATACAGCGCCCGCCCGAGTTGTTTGCACGTTCTTCTTCACGTTTAGTATCTACGCGGTCGAGCAGGGTAGTACGATGCTCGCCATGTCTCCGACGGTGTTCAAGCGTGACAAGAAGCGCGCACCGTCGGTCGTGGCCGAGTGTCCATCCGGTAGGAGTGGGACACTCCGAACCACCCGTGAAGGGAAGCCGCCTGCGGAGTCTGGAGCCGCTGTGTCCACGTCGGGTGCAAGCTCCGACACAGAAACAGGAAGCCCCACCCCCAACAAGCGAGGGGCCAGTAGCCCCGAGCGCGGTAGGGTGGGGTAGTTCACCTGGCCGGTTTCCCGCTCGGCCGTCATAACGAGAGCGGTAGTAACTGCGCCCTCAGAGGAGGTAGTCAGCATATCCCGGTGACGCGATAGCTGCTCTCTGCCAACCGAGTTCGCCGTTCCCCTCGCTACGTAATTCAGATGATACGGAGGTTTTCGAGCTGTCTCTCTACGGCCCAGCGTTTCGCGGGCACGTACTCATGCCCAACACGGAGTAAACGGGACAGGAGCGAGTGGCTGCTGTTCCAAGCATGATGAGCGCAACGACACCGAGCACCGGCGAGGCGAGAGTGGGGACGGCGAGTTGCCCGGCAAGGATCGCAAGGGAAAGCACCCCAGCGATGGCACCGATGAGTGTCCGCACGGACTTGTCTGTGGCACCAACGTTGATGTCCATGGAATACAACGGCGGTGCTGAGGTTTAACAATGCGTCGCCTGTGCGGGACGCTCACCAGACCGGTTCGGGGGGGGGTGGGCCGACCGCCGTGCAGCCATATGCCCGATTCACGCCCTCTATGCAGCAGTCGATTCACTGATTCCTTGATTCCTGTCAGTATTGGCGTGACCGGTGCAGAGGATGTAGCAAACTCACTGATGTCGAAGCGGTTCGACCGCGGAGGCCAGCGCTGGGAGCCTGTCGCGGGGTCGAATCGTTCCGCACGCCTCTCCCACCCGGCCTCCCCGTTGGAGTTCGGACAGACTCCCTGCGTGACGCAGGTCAGCACCGAGCGGGCCACGAGACCAAACAGCGGATCAGTTCACGCTCTTCGACAGCTCGGCTCCCGATTTGAACTTCACATCCGCCGACGCACGCCCGGCGTTCACCAAATGCAGGATCGGGACATCCAACACGAGGTGCGACAACCGGACGTTCCCCACGTTCTCGCTTCCACGACGGGGGCGCTTCCGAAGCAGCGCGTCGACCCCCTCACGCCCACCCTCGGATAGCATGTATCCGACGAACGTATGGAACGGTGCCGAGTACAGCCGTGCCCCCTGTCGGGCACGGGCACCCAACTGCAGCCGCGCCACCACATCCGCGAGCCCGTCACCATCCGAATCCAGATCATCGAAGTCGACACCGACAATCCGTCCCGCGCTCTCCATCGTCAGTACGGTCACCGACCCCGCATAGAGCGCCGCGTCGTCGAGAACCCACCCACCGGAGTAGACAAGCTGGCCATCACTCACCCCGCGACTCACGTGCAACAACACTTGAGTTCGAGTTGGAGTGGGATGAAGACGGAACCGGTACTGGAGATCTCAATATCGAGTGAAGAATCTCTTACAAACCGAACTCGGTACGATATGGAATATATGGCACAGAGCATCGGACAACGAATAGACGAATTAGACACATCTCGCCTGCATCGGGCGAGGGTGCACAGCGGCAACCGCACGACACGAGACCTGGGCGGTCAGGATTGTTCGATGTCGGTCGCCGGTGGGTTCGACCCATACAGCGCAGGCACCCAGTTCTGGCCGTCGATCGCCGGGCGCTCGTAGTTGGGATCTTGCTGTCGGTCCGGCAACTCGGTCGGCCCGGGCATGGTGTCCTCGTACTCGATCTGTGAGAGGAGGTGACTGATACAGTTGAGCCGGGCATGTTTCTTGATATCGGCGTTGATCACGTGCCACGGCGAGTTACTCGTATCCGTGTAGGTGAACATCGCGTCTTTCGCTCGCGAATACTCGACCCACCGCTCTCGGGCTTCGAGGTCGATCGGGCTGAGCTTCCAGCGACGTTTCGGGTCGTTGCTACGCTTCTGGAAGCGTCGTTCCTGTTCCTCGTCGCTGATCGAGAACCAGTACTTGATGAGGATGATCCCCGAGCGCATGAGCATCCGCTCGAACTCGGGGGCCGACCGGAGGAACTCCTGGTACTCCTCGTCGGTACAGAAATCCATCACGCGCTCGACGGTCGCACGGTTGTACCAGCTCCGGTCGAACAGCACCATCTCACCGGCCGCGGGGAGGTGCTCGACGTACCGCTGGAAGTACCACTGACTCTGCTCGCGCTCGGTGGGTTTGCCGAGCGCGACGACTTTTACCACCCGGGAACTCGTCCGGCGGGTGATTCGGTGGATCGTTCCGCCTTTACCGGCCGCGTCTCGACCATCGAAGAGCACGACGACCCGGAGTCCCTCCTCTTTGACCCACATCTGGAGCCTGACGAGTTCCTCTTGGAGGCGCTCGAGTTCCCGCTTGTAGTGTTTTTTCTTGATTTTGCCGCTCTTCTTGTACAGGTTGTCCTCGTCGACCGTGGTCAACACGGACTCGTCGTCCGGTAGCACCGGGTGCTCGGTCATCGGAACTGCCGCTCCTCGTCTCCGCCACTGGTCATCGATGCGTACATGTAGAACTATCCATGATAGTAGTACATAATTCTCTCCCCGCAAAACGGCCGGCCAACTCCCCGAGCGTGCGGTGTCCGGAGAGACGCCGGGCGAACACGCCGGTCCGCCGCAGACGGCGAACCGTCGGTGTCAGGGGAACTGGCGTTGATCGAACTGGATAACGGGCGAAGACGCGGCTGATACTGCATTCTCTCGCTATCGTGTGCGTGATTTCTTCCAACGCCAGTACATACTGCGTTTCGGAGCCGACGGGGGCGTATCCGTTCCGAGGTACGACACCACTCCCGGTGGCTATGGGTGCGATACTGACCTGATACACGCTCACTAGATTGCAGTATCAGAGCAGACCGCCAGGATTCCGTCAGAACTGGATTGCTGCATAGAGAAAAATCATGCAGCAGTCCGGCTCTGCTTGTCCAGACGCTTGCTACCTGTGAGTACTCATTCCGGGTTCAGTCTCCCAATCTCAAACTGACTGCTACCCATTAGGAAGTATGAGAACTACCAATATCAGTACATCACAAAGCCAGTTAGTTGAGACGTCTGCTTGCTGAAGATGTGTCCAAGCAACCACAGCAAGCAGACGATGAAATCCACGAGGACCAGCTCCTTAACTTTCTCGTCAACATCCTCACTGAGGCGTTTAGTGTCGAACTCGGTGAGAACGCTGAGATCGATCCCGAGGACATCTTCGAGGTCCTCGTCGGCGCCAGCGCCGACGGGACCTCGGTCTCTTCCCTCTGCGAAGACAGTGCTGACGCGCCCTCAGGCAACGACGTTCTCCACCATCTCCGCACGAAGTTCGACCTGGAATCGGTCGCTTCGACAGGGAACACGCTGCTCCAGCAGGATGTCGTTGAAACGCTCCCTGAGCAGGTGGAGGTCGTCGCGGACCTCCACCTGCGACCCTACTACGGTGACGAAGACGACACAGATGGTCTCTACCACTCGGAGGCGAAACGTGGAACGACCGCCTTCCATGCGTACGCGACGCTGTACGCACGCGTGGATAACAAACGATACACGCTGGCGGTGCGCCGTCTGACCGACGGCGACACCGCCAGCGACGTCCTCGCGGAGTTTCTCGGTCTGCTCAACACCTTCGAGTTTGATGTCAAAGCGGTCTACCTTGACAGCGGCTTCTACGACGGGAAGTGTCTCACGCTCCTCCACGCCCACAACTTCGCGTACGTCCTCCCGATCATCCGGTGGGGAAACGCGATCAAAGCTGAACTCAACCAGGGGTGGAGTCGTGAGATCGAACACGACCTTACTACGGAATTCGACGGTCACGAGTGGACCGTCGAATTCCCGGTCTACATCGACTGTACGTACAAGAACGGGAAGTACGACGAGCACGGGGTGGCGCGTCACGGCTACGCCGCTGACGCGCCGTTCATCAACACGCCACAGCAGGCGCGATACCATTACTCGAAACGGTTCGGTATCGAGGCGACCTACCGTCTCTCAGAGTCGACGCTCATCTCGACGACCACCACAGATCCGACGCGTCGGCTGTTGTTCGTCGTAATCAGCCTGCTGTTGCAGAACGTGTGGCGGTTCCTCCACTGGAAGTATGTGGCGACGCCCCGCCGAGGCGGGCGTCGCCTCTGGCGGTGGCCGTTCGAGGAGTTCATCGACATGGTAACGCGGGCTGCGTGGACGGCCCTCGCGGTGCGTCGGGCCGTCCCCGCGAACCAACCACCAGACGAGCGGTTCACCCGGTAATCACCGACCGGGCTAGCCTTCGGCAAGAGTGGCGACGCCGTCGCGTCGGCGGCTGATCGCCGCCGACAGCGACGCCTCGTGTCGATTCGTCCCGGAGTCGTTCATCTAATCCGTCAATCCAACCACTTCGTCACAGCACTTGGGCTTCAGAAACAGCTGGCCGAGGATGCTTTGTGAGGTACTGAATATAGATGCAGTCTTAGGGAACAAATGAACGAATCAGATCGGACTGAGCCTCAGTACTACCTCAATCGAGAGCTCTCGGAGCTCGCCTATCAGGAGCGGGTTCTCAATGAGGGCACTGACAAGCGCAACCCACCACTTGAGCGCCTCCGGTTTCTTGCGTTCTTCACCAAGAATACCGACGAGTTTTTTATGAAACGCGTCGGCGGACTTGAACAACAGATTTCTGCCGGCGTTACCGTGACAACATCTGACGGCCGCACACCCAGCGAGCAGTTGCATGACATCACTGACGCCGCACGACCACTGTTCCGCCGCCAAGACACCTACTGGCAGACCGAACTCAAACCCGAGCTCGCGGATGTAGGTATCGCGATCTGTGAGTACGATGACCTGAACAGAGGGCAGCGCGGCCAACTACGGACGTACTTCGAGGAATCTGTTCTTCCCATCCTCACGCCGCTCGCCTTCGATCCCGCCCACCCGTTCCCGTTCATCTCGAACCTGTCCCTCTCGCTCGCCGTCCTCTCGACGGAGGCGGGTGAGGACACGACGTTCACGCGAATCAAGATTCCGCCAAATCAGCCGCGTCTCGTCGACGTCCTAGACACCTCCGAACAGTACGTCTTAATCGAGGATCTCATCGAGGCCAACCTCGACATGCTCCTCCCCGGTCTCGACATCCTCGATGTCTCGAAGTTCAGGGTGACGCGGAACGCCGAGGTGCGGCGCAACGAAGAGGTTGCCGAGGACCTAGTCGATATCATCGAGGACGTCCTCGAGCAGCGGCGGTTCGCGACCGTCGTCCGCCTGGAAGTCGACGCAGATATGCCGGATGAGTCAGTCTCGATTCTGACAGAGCACCTCGACATCGGCGACCACGAGGTCTTCCACCGAGAGGGCCCGATTGACTACGAGGATTTTTTCACTCTCCTCGAGTTGGAGCGGCCGAACCTCAAACTCCCGTCGTGGACACCACAGCCACATCCGCGACTACTGCCGCAGGCTGGCGACAGCCGAAACGAGACGACGACGACGATCTTCGACGAAATCCGCGCGGGCGACATCCTCGTCCATCACCCGTATCACGCCTTCGATGGCACGGTCCAACGGTTCCTCGATGCGGCCGCGAATGACCCGGGCGTCCTCGCAGTGAAGGCCGCGATCTATCGGACGGCGAGCGACTCGAAGGTGATTCAGAGCCTCATCGACGCTGCGGACAACGGTAAACAGGTGGCAGTGATGGTCGAACTCAAGGCTCGCTTCGACGAGAAGAACAACCTCGAATGGGTGCGCCGCCTCGAAGAGGAGGGCATTCACGTCGCCTACGGGACCGTCGGGCTGAAGACGCACACGAAGACGGCGCTTGTCGTCCGTCGAGAGGAAGATGGAGTCCAGCTCTACTCACACGTCGGCACCGGCAACTATCACTCCAAGACCGCCAAAGGGTATTCCGATCTGGGACTGCTGACCGCAGATCGCGGCGTCGGGCAAGACCTCACGAAGGTCTTCAATTTCTTCACCGGGCCGACGCTCGACGAGCGCTTCCAGAAGCTCCTCATCGCACCGGTGACGATGCGTGAGCGCTTCACAGAGATGGTCTGTCGCGAAGCCGATCACGCCCGTGCTGGCCGACGTGCGCGAATCGTCGTGAAGGTGAACGGCCTCGAGGACCCGAAGATGGTCGAAGAACTGTATCGCGCCTCGATGGCCGGCGTCGAAATAGACCTCATCGTCCGCGACATCTGCCGACTCCGGCCCGGCCTCGAGGGCGTCAGCGAGAACATCACGGTGCACTCGATCGTCGGGCGCTTCCTCGAGCACGCCCGTATCTTCTACTTCGAGAACGCTGGCGACCCCGACTGGTACATCGGCTCCGCGGACTGGATGACGCGCAACCTCGACTACCGCGTCGAGGCCGTCACGCCCGTTGAGGCAACGCGACTGCGCAACCAACTCCGGTTCGTTCTGGCGGCCTCACTCACTGACAACCGCCGCCGGTGGGTGATGCAGAGCGACGGGAGCTACGAGCAGGTCATACCGGGCGATGAGCCAGTACGGGACATCCAGGAGATCCTGATGGCGGCTACGGACGCCGCCCTCGAACGCGACTACGGACCTGGTATGGAAGTTGACACGGACCTGATCGAAGAGGACTTTCTCATCGAACCCTCTCATGACAAAGTTGACTTTCCATCAGTGAAGTAATATCTCTAAATTTGTATTTTCTAATGGTTTGGAACAGAGACTAAACCAAACTAACCTATAATCGCTCACTCAGACCTTTTCACGACCTCGGCGAACGCAACGTTCTCTCGTGCGTCTGTAACTCGCACAGTCACTCGGTCCCCGACTTCTGCATCGGGATTGACATCCTCCCGCGCCTGAAGACGCGGGAATCCCACGGCACCGCGCCGCTGAGTTGGGATATTAAGGTTTGCAGTCCACCACCTCTGTCCGAGGTTGGAATCCTCGGGAGAGGTCATGAAGGTTGACTCCGGGCTGTGCCAACCAGCCGGTACTCCTATCCTCGCCCAAATTGGACGCAGACTCGGAGTTACTTTCGCTATTGTTGATGTTGAGACGGATGTTCTCCGCCCCGTTCACGTCAGCGTTGAACACCGCATCACACTCTTCGCACACGTACAAGCCACGTTCAACACGCTGACTATCATCTTCTGTACCGCAAACACAGCACGTCTTGCTCGTGTCGCGTTCTGAAACTTCTACGACTTCGATACCCTCAACCTTCGCCTTGTACGTGAGTATCGACGTGAAGCGGTCAAACGCCCAGCCGTGCAAGTCAAGCTTTCCGTGCTTGCCCCAGTTCTTTGAGTCACCGTTTCCGTCCCCGCGGACGCCAGCGAGTTTTCCGATGTTGATTCGGCCAACTCCACGTTCGATGCACTTCTCAACGATATCTTTCGCTAAGGAGTGGAAGAAGTGAGTGCAGCGCTCTGACCATTTGTGATGCAGACGAGTGGCCTCAGTACTACCCGAGTCGTCACATTTGGCGATTTCTTTCGGGAAGTAGTAGCCATCCTGCTTCAAGCGGTTGCCGGGGTACAGGTCGGCTTCCTCGGTGCTGTACGCGACTGCCGCAAAGTTGCAGATGCCGAGGTCAACGCCTGCCGTCTCGTTGCCGGGAGTCTCGGGAGTCTCAATTTCGTCTTTGCAGACGAGGTGAAGTTCCCACTCTTGGTTGGCCTTGTTGTAGACGGCTCTGACCTGTTGTAGGTTCTCGACCGTAACGCCGGGTCGGGTTTCGTACTCGACAAGGATGTACTCCCACGCTTTGGGATGTTCCTTGTGATTTGCGCCTTTCGACAGACGGACCCGGTTGTGCTTGGTGTCGTGACGGATTCCGTTTTGCTTCCACGTTACGGTCGAACGAGGATGTTCTTCATGAACGCGGTTGCCGTCGTTGTCGTAGTAGTTTTTCTTGCGGTATCCGGGCGGATTTGCTCGGTCGTCTGACTTGCGTTTGCCGTACCACGAGTTGAAGGCTTCAGCGAGTTCCTCTAGAACGCGCTGACTGGACTGACTGTGTAGTCCTTTGTAAGTTGTGTGACTCTTCAATTCGTTTTTCAAGTCTTCGTGACCGGGTATTTCGCCCGTTTCGTCCCACACTTGGCGGGAGTGATAGTTGGCTACGTTCCAGAGTTTGCTGGCGCTCTATCCGTGGTGGTCGAGCATCCGCTCCACTTGTGAGTGGTTGAGGATTTTCGCTCGATGGGTGCGGTGGATCTCCAACATCTCGGAACGCCTGTATAATCACTTATACTTCCTTCTCTTGTAAAAATATGGATTACCGTGGAACATCCAGATGAGCAATCGAACGGTGGACTGTGTAAGTTATTGTTGGATTCATCCTGAGCCTAAAGGGTCAGGTATTCTCCTTGTTTTCGTATAACGTACGAGCCATTTTGCTCGGTAACTGACGCGCTGTAGATGCAGAGCAGGTCTTCAGATATATTCATTTGTTCCCGGTAATTGCGGGAGTGCCGTCATAGATGTTCTGTTCAGGTTCCACACTGCGTATGACTGTTCAGGCGGGTAACAAAGAGTAAATATCAGTCGATCCCATCGAGTTCGAGTGAGTGTCTGCTTGGATGTGGCGTGGAACCAAGCACTCTGTCGACTGAGCGACGGGCCCTCAAGAAATTATTACCGACACCGAAACAGCGTCATTGTCATCGAGTGAGTTCACTGCTTCCGCGCCTCAGCCTCAACCGCCGAGCGAGTCGACGACAAGATCGCCCAGAAAACACCACTCTCGGAAAAATGAGTACCCCCCGGTAGTCGCCTATGATGCCTCGCCGGTTCGATGGAGAACGAATCCCGCGGATACGCCACACAGGTCGGGGTGTAGCCGTCGTCGAGCATCTGCTGGTTGTCGTGGACGACGACGTCCTCACTCGGCCCGTCTTGGATCTGTCCGGCACAGGAAACACATGAGCCCTGTCGGCATGCATACGGCAGGTCCCAGCGGTTTTCCTCGCCGGATTCGAGGATGGATTTGTTGTTGGCGATCTCGATCGTGTCTCCCTCCTTGACGAACTCCACCTCAAAGATTCGATCTCGTCCTCGGGGCTGTCGGCGGGGCCGGTCTCCTCGACCGTCTCCTCGCCGCCCTCTTCGAGCTCCGCGCCCTCGGCGGCACCGCCGGCAGCGACTGCCGCCGCAGTCCCCCCACCGATCAACCGGTTCATCGGCTCGAGGAAGTCGGTCTCGGGCACCGTCTCCGCTCGGCGGTCGAGCACCTCTTGGAGATGTCCTATGTCGAGCGCCACCCCGTGTCCCCTTGGAGTAGTGCAGCGTGACAGCGATGAGCGTCAACAGGACGCCCATATTGAGTCCCACGACGTTGATCTCGACCATGCGCGCCGCTACGGATGGGGGGCTAAGCGGATCGTGACTGCTTCGCTCCGATGCGCCGTCGGCGCTCAATTCGGGTGAGCGAGCGTTACTGCCGTCTGCCGCCGTCGGTTGCGGCCTGCGTCCCGCCACTCACGCCACCGGTGTCGATACCAGTGCCCTGTGTCCCGAGGTCGAACGCGTCGAGAAGCGACGAGAGGTCGACCGCGCGGTCGGACAGCGACTCGGCGCTGTCGGACACTTCTGTCAGTGAGGCGGTCTGTTCCTCCGCGGCGGCTGAGACGGACTGCGCCTCGGCGGCGGTCTGCTGGCCAATCGACGACACCTCGTCGACGACGGCCACGACCTGTTCGGAGGTGGCCGCCTGCTCGTCGGTGGCGTCGCTGATAGACTGCACGCCGTCGTTCGCCGACGAGACGTCGTCGCCGATTCCCTCAAGCATGCCGAGTGCCTCCTCGATCGTCTCGGTGCCGCTGGCGACCCGCTCGCGCATCTCCGTCATGTCGTCGACGGCATCGGCGGTCGACGCTTGGACGTCGTCGACCAACCCGGATATCTCGGTGGTCGACGATGCCACCTCCTCGGCGAGTTCCTTGATTTCGGCCGCGACGACAGCGAACCCTTCGCCGGCGTCGCCCGCGCTGGCGGCCTCGATCGAGGCGTTCAGCGCGAGCAGGTTGGTCTGCTCGGCGACCCCTTCGATGAGCGAGACGACTTCGCCGATGCGGTCCATCTCCGCGTCGAGCGCCGCCACTTCCTCGGCGGATTGCTCGCTTTGTCGCTCGATACGGCCCATCTCCGTCATCGCCTCCGAGGCGTACGTTTTCCCCTCCTCAGCCTGTTTGGCCGCGTTCTCAGCTGTCCCGGCGACCTCAGCCGACGAGGAGGCGATCTCCTCGATGGTCGCCGAGAGATCCGTCATCTCGTCTGCGACCTCCTGCATCCGTTCTTCCTGGTCGACCGCCCCGTCGGAGATCTCCTGTACCGAGACGGCCACCTCGTCGCTCGCACTGCTCACTTCCTCGGCGCTAGCGGTCACCTCCTGGCTCGCTGCTGCCACGTCGTCGGCGAACGACCGAACCTGGCTGAGCGTGGTCGCGACCGACTCGACCATCCGGTTGAAGCCGACGCCGACCTTCTCCATCGCGTCGCTCTCGCTCGTCGGGTCGACCCGAACCGTGAGATCACCGTCGGCCGCCCGGGCAAGCGCCCCGTCGTACTCGGTTGCCTTCTGGTCGAGGTGGGTCGCCAGCGCGTTCGCCTCGTCGAGTTGGGCGCGGATGGAGTCGCGCATCGCGCCGAACGCCTGGTAGAGCCGGCCGATTTCGTCCTGTCGGTCGGTTTCCACTGAGACATCGAGGTTGCCGCTCTCCAGCTTTTTAGCGGTCTCTTGGAGGTTGTCGAGTGCCCTGACCGTCCCACGACCGATCGTCAAGCCGATGGCGATGAACCCGGCTGCGAACAGCCCGATGAGGAGTAACAGGTCCTTCTGGACGGTGCTGACGAGCGCGTAGGCGCTCGACTTGGGGGCGTGGGTCAGCACGACCCAGTCGGTCCCCTTGACTGGTGCGTAGCCGACGAGGAGTGAACCCTGCTCGAGAGCACCCGTTTCGCCGGCGATGCCGGCCTGGAGCGCCTCGTTGTCGGTTCCGCCCTCGTACTCGGCGAGGACCGCCTCGTCGTCCTGTGCGAACTCGACGACGCCGTGACTGTCGACGACCTGGGTGTAGCCGCCTTCGATGGGGTCGCGGAAGTGGTCCGCGCGTTCGGCCGCGTCGACCGTCATCACGACTGCTCGGCCCTCCGACCCGCTGCTGGCGAACGCGACGAGCTCCTCGTCACCCTGTTTGTACCCTTGGGAAACGAGGGTGTCCCCGTTCCCGACGGTGGCTAGCGAGCTGTCGACCCAGGTGACGCCCATCGCGTCGAGCGTCGTTCCCTCCTGCACGTCGCCGGTACTCGCCAACACGGCACCCGACTGCCGGTCAACGAGATGAATCGCTTGCACGTATGAGGGGAGTCTCTCCTGCTCCTCGGCCAACTGCGCAATGGCCGTCGACTCGTCGCCCTCGACGCCCTCGAGGTCCGAGAGCAGCCGGACGATCTGCTCGTTCTCCTCAACCCACTGAGCGAAGACGTCGGCCTCGAGTTCAGCGACGGTCTGCATCTCGGCATGTGTGTCGTGTTTGAGCTCGGTCGCGACCATGTCCTGGATAACCAGCCCGGCCCCGGCGATGACGAGCAGAATCACGAGGACGACAGCGGCGAACTGCCGGAGGTAGCTCCCCGCGAGCCACGAGGGAAGTTTTGACTGTACGTTCATATCCTCGTATCGCAATCGTTACGTATCTACGTACCACCACAATACATTGATACTAAATATCGCCAGTAATACCCGGCTGCCGAACAGTCGCCGTACCGGACCTATTCGAACAGTTCGGTCAGCACGGTTTCCAGCGCGATACGGAGATGTTGGTGGAACGTCGACGCCGAGATGCACATCGTCTCGGTGACGTCCTCGGCGGTCTGCTGGTGGGGGGCGCACGAAGTAGCCGCCGTAGTACGCCGCCTGTAACGCCGCCAGCTGTCGGTCGGTGAGAGTCGTTCTCCATTAAGCTGTATACGATCCGCCGAAACCTCACGACGGTAGTACAAATTGCCTAGCTTCGGTCAGTCGAGAAACGAGTTTTTGAGCACATCGTGACCATCATCTAGTAGTGACCCTCACCTGTGAGTCGCGTCGGATTACATTTCGCCGGATTGCTCGACGGTTATATGCTCAGTGGCCAGCGTACGAGTCGACACCACTGTACGATCGAACGTCGCTCGCTGGACTGGAGTCAGATGTGCGAGTAGTCGCAAAGACGTGGGTCGAGCATGAGAGCCACGACTCGGTCGAGGAGTTCGTCTGTGCACTCCCGCTAGCCTACTTCCGGTTCAATGCCCACGATCGGTATAAGCGGTCGACACGCTACTAGATGGACACCCTCTTTCGGGTGTTCGCCCTGAAGGAACTCCACGGGTGGGAGCATGAAACCGCACTCGTCGACCACCTCGGGAACCGTCCTGAACTTTGCGAGCAACTGGGTTTCGAGACGATCCCGGACCAGTCAACAATGTGGAGAAGCTGGCACCAGCGGTTCACCGCTGACCTCAGGGGGACAGTCGAGACGGCGACTCGAACGATCCTCATCAAAGCCCAGAATACAGGTGTCGCGATTCCGCGTGAACCGGCACGGAAGCTCCGATACCATGGGAGGCAGTCTGGTGGGTTAGAACTCGACGATTAAACTACCGTTAGAGCAGGCAGAGAAGATCACCGACGACGTCAGCCGCATTGTCTTCCCGGCATTCTCGCTAGATCGAGGCGAGGGCTGTGAGATCCACGAGAACACCTACTGGGACTTGCAGACGTATCTGGGGCTTCGCGAGGGGCTGGCTGCTAACGAAGGGGCACGCAATTTCGTCGACGAATCGACTCGGGATCGGACGCCGCTGGGCCACGCCCACCGTGAGCACATTCGTGACCTCTCAGTATCAGAGATTCGTGAGATGTACCGACAGGCAGTTAATATGCTCCTGAACTGGGTCGCGGAGACGGAGCAGTTCTTTCGAGCGGGCATCGTCGCGGTCGACATCACTGAAGCAGATCCCTTCACGGGTGATCGGACGGGGTACAAGGACGAGATAATCGGGACGACGGAGAAGACCGACGAGTACGCCTACCAGTGGGCGACAGTCCAATTAGTCGGCAACGCTGTCCCGATTGTGCTGGACGCACGGCCAGTCCGGAAGGGTGAATCTCGCTTAGAAATCGTCGAGGATCTCTTGGATTCGGCCGAGGAGCTGGTTCACGTCGACAACGTGCTGATGGATCGCGAGTTCGACAGCCAGCACATTTTAACAGATGCTCAGCCAGCGTGGCTTGTCGTATGTCGTGCCCAAGCGGATGCAGACCAGCGAAAAAGCCCAAGCGAAGCGCCTCCTCAAACGGGAAAGGACCGATACGAAACTGACCGGAAGTTGCATCTCGGCAAGAACGAGTGGCACGAGACGACGCTGATCTACCGGCGGAAAGAGAACTTTGAGCACGATGACCACCGGCAGTACTCGGTGTTTATGTCGAATCGAGGCAGCGGGCATCTCACCGAGTATGGGTATCGGTGGGAAATCGAGAGTGGCTACAAGTCGATCAAGCGGTTCATGGCTGCGACGACCTCGAAGAATTTTGGGCTGCGGTTCTTCTACTTCGCGTTTGCCTGTCTGTTGTACTCTATCTGGCGAGCGGTTGATCTCCTCGTCCAAGTGGCATTAACCGATGAGTACGAACACGCCCCGGTCGTGACAGCGGACAACACGCTGACGCTGCTGAAGAAGGAAACCGGAACCGGGTAGTGAGGCGTTCAGTCCGAGAGAGCGCCGATATTTGAGTGGAAACGCTGGCGGCAGTCTCAGAAATTCGTCAATACTGTTGTTCGTGCGACAAGACATGACAAGTTAGAGTGCCTTGTTGAACGCAAGACAGCGTCGGGGTGGGGTTGCTGATCTACAATTTTACGGCGCTAAAGACGGCTTCTCGCCCTCAGAAGATGCAGTAGCTGTCACTCACAGCGGTTGCTGATGAGTCAAAACTATGGTACCTTGCTCCATTGTTCCGGTGACGGCGGCGATGCCTCTCCCGGATACGTCCGGAGAAGGGGAGCAGACGGCGAGCCCTAACTCGCCGCCTGCGTCAGGTTATGCACGATGCACTTGCGAGTCAGCTCCCGGAACTGGCCATGCCAGCTCCGGGAGCGGAGCTTCTCGCCGTCGTCTTCCTTCAACTGCGAGAAACCTGTCTCGCTCATCCAGCGTTGGTTGTAGTCCTCGTTCATCCGGGCGTTGTGGGCCTTCTGCAACGGTGTCTGCTCCCTGTGCTTGATCAACGGTCGCGTTGAGTTGGAGCGACACTCCTCGCGGAGGTCGCTCCACGAATAGTTCGCATCAGCAGACAACACACGCAGGTCTTCCGCGTTCCGGCGGAAGACCTGCATCCCGATGTGGCCGTCCCAGGCTTTCTTCGTCGTGAAATGAACGTCCTTGATCGCCAGCGAGTTCACGTCGATCAAGATCGTCGTCTTCATCGACTGGAACGAGTAATTCGCGCGGTCGCGGTAGTGGTAGCTGGTTTGATCGCGCTGGAAGCCACTCGCGTCAATCGCGGCTTCACCACTCCAGCCCGCCTGCTCCGCCGAAGCGCGGAGCAGGCGGCGCAGGTCACGCATCCGGTACTCTTGTTCCCACCGGCAGAACGAACTGTAGTGCGGTGCCTCGTCAAGTTCGAACACGGCGAGGACACCGGGCATCTCGTTAAGATAGTCTTCAGTCTCACGGAGGCTCTTCTCCAACTCGACGCGGTACAGAATCAAGGCGATCTGCACCCATTTCGCGTACCCGCCCGCGCCGTCCGGCGCGGCGGGTACTTCCGGGTCGTCAACGTGCTGTTTGGCAAGATCTCGACACATCCGTGCTAGCCGTCTGAGCGATGCCATATCGCCAGACGGCGTCCAATTACGGGTTAGCGTGACGGAATCTTCCCGTGAGAGCGTCTGAAGCTGCCGTTAGTCGACCGCAAAACAAGGCAAGTTAGAGCCGATCTGAAGAGATCTTCCTCACTGAGTCGGCCGAAACAACGCATTACAGGCCCGCTAAACTCGCTGTAGTCTCAACTTCCAAACCAACACCAGAAGTTACGACTGGTCCTCTCGACGCATACGATTGGATTCGACGGTTGGACGCCAATCGTTTTCCCAGCCACCCCCCTTCGTTTGAGTTGTATCGATCGCCGAGCACGTCGCACCGGCCGTGTGTCCAGATAGCAACGTATGCCACTCGCTCAACTCCTCGAACAGTACGTCAGTCTCGGTATCTTCGTCCTCGCTGGGGGGCTCAGCGTTCTCAGTTTCCTCGCGTGGCGACGGGAACGGGATCGTCGTATGCGAATCGTCACGTTGGGGTACGCGATGTTTGCCGTCTACGGATTCATCGTGTTTCTCGAGTATCCGCTGCTCCCGTATATCCCGTACGCGACGCTCGAATTGCTCGAACACGGGAGTGCAATCCTGATTCTCGGTGGCCTCCTGGCCTTCTTCATCGCTCTCACGCGGGACTGAGCAATGTCGGCACCGGACCTCGAACTGGACTCTCGGCGGGCTATCTACCAGCGGATAGCCGACACGCCTGGCGTTCACTTTCGCGCACTCCTCGACGACCTCGGCTACGCGCAGGGAACGCTCCAATATCACCTCCGATGGCTCGCTGACGAAGACCTGATCGAAATCTCGGACGACGGCAAGTACACGCGGTACTATCCGGCTACCGAGTTCGACGAAGCCGATCGAGCAGTGATGAACGCGTTGCGACGGGAGTACAGTCGCCGCATCCTCGCACACCTTCTCACGAACGGCCCGCTCTCAACAACCGAACTCAGCGACCGCTTGGACAAGGCGCAATCGACCGTCTCGTGGCATCTTTCGAAGCTCGCCGAGGCCGACCTCGTCACGAAAGAGCGCGACGGCCGGAGCGTCGTCTACGAGGTCAGCGATCCTGATCGGGTCAAATACCTCTACACGGTTCACCGGCGCTCGTTCACTGACAAAGTTGTTGACCGTATTCTGGGTCTCTGGGACAGCTACTAACTCGGGGTCGTGTTCGATGGTAGCCCGCGAAGCACCAGCAGGCGCAACAGGAGCACGTACACGAGGAACGCCACTGAGGGCCCCAACAGGGGACGGACGAGTCCCGTCAGATCAGTCCCGATCGCTGCAGCATGGATTGTCCCGAAGACGAACCCGGCGTACGCGAACGAGTGAACGACACGCGGCCCCCACGGGCGCTGGAAGCGTTTCGCGTCAGTAAAGCCAAGCACCGCGACGACGAGCAGTAACAGTGCGCCTGCGCCGACGGCGACACCACCGAGGAAGTACGGCATCGAGTATGCCGGCGCCGGAACCTGTCCGGTGACGACGAACCACGCGTCGAGGATACCGAGCCCCGCGTGCAGCAGTGTGACGATCATCGCGAACACGGACAGTTCGATGTGTATGCGTTGGGCGGCCTCGTGGAGCACGCCGAACGACTCCGTGTTGTAGAGGACGCCTGTGAGTGCGGCCAGGTACAGCAGTGGGTATGTGACGAGCGCGGCACCGCGGTCAAGGAGCCAGACGAGTTGAGACATTACGATGCTCCCGTCGTTTCGACGACATCGGGACAGCCATCCGAGTCTTGAAACCCGTTCGCTGACTCCGGTCGAGTCGGACACGTGTCGGTCGTGTCGCTGATGCCATCCCCGTCGTAATCTGCCGGTGCCCGTCTCTCCGAAACGGTCTGATCGACGAGGTCGGTCTGTGTTTTCTCAGTCGCTTGGGTGGTCCGGACGTCGTCAATCTGCCACAGGACTGGAACGGCCACGACCAGAACGACGATCGCGACGACGGTGATTCGCTGCTTATGCGTCCATGACATGTGTATTGAACCTCTCTGTCGTGTGGAAGACGCCGTCGTGAATGATCAGCGCCTCTAGTCCGTCCCACTCGGCTGCTAATTCACGTGCCTCGTCAAGGGGAAGTGCGGCGAGCGTCGTGGCCAGGGCATCAGCCTCCATACAGTCTCGACGCGCGACGACGGTAACGGACTCGTGACGCGAGCCGAACGACCCGCTCGTCGAGTCGTATATGTGGTCCGTGCCGTTTCGCGAGCGTCGGTATCCACCGGATGTTGCGACGTGCCAGTTCGTGTCTAGGATCTTCAGCGGTGTGTCGTCGCCGTACGGGCTCTCGATGCCGACCGGACCCGTCGGCGGAGACATATCCCCACCACCACTGACGAAACCACGTCGACCAAGACCTGCGAGTGCCTCGCTGGCCCGGTCAACAATGTACCCTTTCGCGAGACCATTGAGATCGAGTTCGACATCGGCAGTGACGTGAGACCCGCTGACTCGGACGGTTCCGGTATCGAATCCTGTGGGTGGTGTTTCACTGTCACCACACAGGAACGTTTTGAGTTCCTGTTCGACGCGGCCCTGATGGATATCGAACACCCCCTCGGTTCGATCGTTGTATTCGAACCCACGGCGGACGATACGGGCGACGTGTTCGTTCACGACCTCACCTTCGCGGTTGAGATGGCTGACGGCACTCGCCGCATCGAAGGCGTTCAGCTGCCCTTCGAGTGACTCGGCCGTGTCTCGCGCCGCAGTCACCGCAGTGTCAGCCCGGATGCCTGTCGCTTGGATCCGAAACGTCGTATCACAACAGTCGAACTCGCAGCGAGTGTCTCCGAACCGTTCGGTAAGCGATGCGAGCGATCTCATCATCTCGGTCACTCGTCCCCTTCGTGTTCTTCGTCCTCGTCCTCCTCTTCGTGTTCTTCCCCGTGGTCTTCGCCGTCCTCGTCTTCTTCATACTCCTCGTGTTCCTCGTCATCTTCATACTCCTCGTGTTCCTCGTCCTCGTAGCCGGATTGCGTCTGGACTGCTGGCGTGAAGTCCTGGTTGGGCGTTGGGGCATCGGCAGCAACCTGTTGTGACGCGTCCGACGTGGACGTTCCAGGTGAGTCACCTTGCTCGCCAGCCTGCGCGAGGCCGCCGCCGGGCATCGCAAGAGCTCCGGCCACGACGGTCGTGAGGAGGGCGCCTGCAAGCGTGAAGGCGACGAGTTTGTTATTGGGAACTGGAATTCGCATAATCAGCTGCACCCCATTCTAGAGTCGCTACCCTCGACGTGTCGGTCGTTGCTTCCTGCCATTGCAAATAGAGGGTTGAGACGGCCTTAGTAAGCCGTTCGCGTCCAACTATCGAATCTTCGTACAGCTATCGAATCGATTCGATATGGAGCGGCCTCATCCGATGGGCCACAGGAGGTGTAGCGCAACCCCAGTTGAATACCCTCAGTCGGTAGTTCGTGTTGGCTGCATCGTAGCACTGCATCGGCCACTGTCCTCCTGAGATGGAGTACAAAGTCTCGTCAATCAGATCAACAACTGGATCAGTAAAGATGCCGTCGCTCTCTCGGGGGTTGCCGTCCCTCATGGAGAATTGGAACGCGGATCTTCTCCGGCACGTTACGATAGTGCCGTCCAGTGACTCGAACGAAACGGGTACATTATCGATCAGGATCTGGCCGTCTTCGGTCACGGGACCGACTTCGAGTTCGGCGATTCTCACGATACGACCGTCTCCGGAACTTTGGACTGCGATTCTTTTATTTCGCGTTCGCGTGTCTCCTGTACTCGATCTGGCGCGCAGTTGACTTGCTCGTACAGGCCGAATTGATTGGAGGGTGCGAATATTCGCCGGTGGTGACGGCAGATAATACGCTGACGCTGTTGAAGAAGGAGACAGGGATCGGGTAGACAGCCGTTCAGGTCCCAGAATGCCTGTTTCTGAGTGGCAACACTGGGTGTAGTCGGGAAAATCGCCGAAACAGTTGACCAGTGGACAAGAATTATGTCCTCAGAGGCATCCTGAGCCAGGTTCCGTGACGAAAATCGGCCGAAACCACGCATCACAGCCACGCTAAATCCGGTGTAGTCTCAACTTCTCAGGCTTTGCAGCAGTTGAGATTGCTGCTCTCAATGTACGAGTGCCGATGGATAACTCTCCCCCGTTCGCTGCTTACTTCTCGTAGACCTATTCGAGTGCTTTGACGACGTTCTCGACCCTTTGAAATCCCACAGACCGATACGTGGCGGAACCCAAGTGAAGTATTCCCGAGATGGCGTGCATCTTCAAAACAGGTGTCGTCAGCATGGCAGATCGATTAGTCAAGGGGCCGTTCTGGGCCACTACTGACTGGAAGGGACTCTATTATTAAGATCCTCCTCGTCGAAGTCGAAAGGTGCGATAGTCGTTCCAATACTGGTTCGGGAAGTCATGCACGCACCTGCCGAAACCATCGCAACCAGTATGTCCATTCCGGACGTTGCCGAGCGGCTCAAGGCAATCGATGACAATGCGGTCGTGGTCCTACGGGATACTGAACCAGTCGGTATCATCACGCGAACTGATCTCGTCGATGCCCTCGCCGCAGGAGAGAACCTAGAGGGGCAAACAGCCGAGAGCGTCATGTCGCATCCTCCGATTACGGTTTCCGAATCGGCACCGATCCAGATGGGTGCCGCGACGTTGTACGAACACGACGTCGATCAAGCACTCGTGATGGAAGGTGAGGCTATCGTCGGGTTGCTTCGGACGAGCGAGCTGACACCCTATCTTTCCGACTGTGCGATAAATCGCCCGGAGGAACCACTCGAAGCCGAGGAGCGTGAGTGGGAGTCCGAGTACGACGACGAAACGATGCCCGGCATCTCCGTCGGCGACGTGGTCAGGTTCAGCAAACCGATCACCGAGCGCGACCTCGAACTGTTCGCCGAGATCAGCGGTGACAAGAATCGACTCCACCTCGACGAGGCGTTCGCCGAACAGACTCGATTTAAACGTCGCATCGTCCACGGTGCACTCGCCTCAAGTGTGATCAGTGCTGCCCTGTCGAAACTACCTGGGCTCGTCATCTATCTCAGTCAGAATGTGACGTATAATGCCCCGGTCGAGATCGGTGAACGGGTCACTGCACGGTGTGAAGTGATCGCAGAGCTCGGTCACAATCGGTATCGCCTCAGGATCGAGGAATTCGACGAAAACGACACCGAAGTCATCAGTGGTGAAGCGGCTGTTCTCATCGATGCACTTCCCGAAGCAGAGCCAACGACCTAACGGCGCTGGTACCACCACAACTGCGAGTACGGAGTCGGCGTCGTCGGGGAGTGCTGCAGCGTCTGGATAGCACCCCCGTCCGAGGACAGTGTCCCGATTCGGATTGACTGGTATGGCGTTACCGTCAAACTCCGAGAGGAGATTCTCCATGATTGACCGACCGACGGAACCGGGACCGTCTGTCGCACCGAACACAGCCACGCGTGAGGAATCGAACAACCCTGCTAAGGTCACGCACGGGAAACGCCCCACTCTTGAGAGCCGTTGTACCGCCACAGGAATCACTGTTTGTGTGCATGTAACACACTGTCTGTACTATCGACCCGAGCGCCTATAATCGCACGCACCCCGTCCGCTATCGGCTGGACGCGACCTCCCAGAACAGCTATCTGTTAAAATCACGTTGTGTGTACGTATGGATACCGCACCCGAGTACTCGCTGTTTCCCGGGTGGGAACGAGCCGTCGAATGGCAGTACGAGGCCGCGCGGGCTACCCTGGAACGGTCGCTCGGGGTGCAGCGAACTGTCGTCAACAGCTGGGTAAAGGCCGCCGAATCGACTGTTCCCCCTGAGACGCCACAACGGGCACACCTTCGCCGTCTCGAGTGGGGATACGATATCTGGGAAGAGGCCCTGTTGAACACGCTCGTGCATCTGGACGACGCAGTCTCGGAGGAGGGAATCGACCTGCGACAGCTCCAGATGACCTGGCTCCACGCGATGGACGACGCGTTCAGTGAAGTGATGAGCCGCCCCGTGTTCGCAGCGGGAATAAACGACACGCTTGAGGATGCACTCACCGAGCAACAACAGCTGAGCCACCTTCGGCGGGACCTTCTCTACGCATCAAACCTTCCGACGGATCGCGATGTCGAAGCGGTGGGCGAGCGGTTGCTCGATCTGGAAGCTCGCCAGAAGAAAATCGAAGAGAAACTCGACATGATACTCGACGCGGCCGACATAGAAGAAGCGACACACTCTGGAGTGGTCGAATGAGTTCCTTCCCCGACCCCCTCATAGCCACCATCGATCTCCAGCGACAGCTCGTCGAGGAGATCCTGGACATCGATAGAAAGGCCGAGGAGTGGCCCGAGCGACTCCAGGAGATCGAGCACGCGGATGTCGGGCAAACGCCTCACGACGTCGTCTACGAGGAGAACAAGCTCGAACTATTGCACTACGAGCCGCTGGTCGATGAGGACGAACGACACGACGTCCCGCTGCTTTTCGTGTACGCGCTCGTCAACCGGCCGTACGTTCTCGACCTGCAGTCGGATAAGAGCGTCGTCCGGCGGTTTCTCGAACACGGGTTCGACGTCTATCTCATCGACTGGAACGAACCGTCGACACTCGACCGCCGACTGTCGCTCGATCACTACGTCAACGTCTACATCGATAACTGCGTGAACGTGGTTTGCGAACGCGCCGGTCGGGAGACGATCAACCTCTTCGGCTACTGTATGGGCGGCACGATGAGCACGATGTACGCCGCCCTGCACAGAGAGAAGATCCGGAATCTCGTGTTGCTCGCGACGGGCCTCCAGTTCGACGGCCATGCGGGTGTCTTGGAGCAGTGGGCCGACGGCTACGATCCAGAGGCCGTCACCGATACCTTCGGGAACGTGCCGGCGGAGTTCCTTTCCGCCGGCTTCGCGGACATGAATCCAATCAACAACTACGTAACGAAATACGTACAACTGTACCGGAAACTCGACGACGAAGCGTTCGTCGAGAATTTCGGCCGGATGGAACGCTGGCTTCGCGAAGGCGTTGACGTTGCGGGAAAGGCCTACGCCCAGTTCCTCGAGGACCTCTATCAGAACAACGAGCTCTACGAGAACGAATTTACACTCGATGGAACCCACGTCGACATTCAGAATATCGACATGCCCGTCCTCCAGGTCGTCGGGGAGTTCGACAATCTCATCCCGCCCGCAGCGAGTAAACCGTTCAACGACGTGATTCCGAGCAACGACTCCGAGATTATGGAGTTCCCGTCGGGACACATCGGACTTGCAGTGTCGGACAAATCCCACGCCGACCTCTGGCCTAGGGTGTGCGAATGGCTCGAACGGCGCTCGTGAACGTGGCTCGTGGCTCTTCGAGGTCGCCCAGGATGCAACGGAACGGTAAAGCTAGAACTCGACGACGCTGATCCACCCCTCGTCGACACACCGCGGGCAGTGATCTTCCTCGCGGTCCGCCAGGCAGGCTCGATGAAACCGGACGTGGCAGTGCTCACACTCGACGATGTCGTCGGCCCGCTCGAACGGTTCTCCGCAGATGTAACATTGCTTTGAACCGACCATGGCCGAGTAGACGACGGGCAGAGAGAAAAATCTTCAGTCAGTGACGTATCGATGACTCGCTGCTGTGGCCGCTCGTTGTCTTCGTCGTAGCTCTGGTAGCTCTGCTGAAACCGCTAATGGGTGATGGGCTTCAGTGGTCGTGCTGAGTAGTGGCGCGTATCTTGTACGTGGTGTTAGACGGACTCGAATTCATCCCACCGGACTGCTCAATGGCCACACTGACACGAGCTGCTCTAAAGCTTTTGTGCGGCACTGACGCCGAGCTGTGGGGTGTGGCGGTCAAACACTCACAGAACATCAGGACGCCCACCAACACCTAGATACTGAGCACGATGTTCAGCGGAACGCCGACGTTCAAGAAATCCCCGGACATGAACTCCCCATCGGAGGATCAACCGTCGGATGGTTCATCCATCGCGTCGAACCCGCTGATCACCTGCAGGAGAGCCTGTGTCTCGGCGTGCCTTCGGGCCCACTGCAGCTCTCGCCGCAGGTCGTCCGTACGGTCTTGGACGTGATCGACGGCCACACGCATCGTGCGGATCCGGGCGAGTTGCTCGCTCGCCGATGAGTGCAAGACGGCATCGTAGAGCTCGACGAGGAAGCGCTCGGTGACAAGGTGCCGCACGAACGCTTCCAGGTCCTCAGACGCGTGAACGGGAACGCGAGGAGCAGCTCTATCGGCAGCACCCGGTTCGATCGGCCAGAGGGCCTTCTCGACCGTCTCGTACTCGAACCCTTGGGCGGGTCGGTGGTGGACGACGCACAGCCCGTCGAGGTGATCCCCCGCGAGGAGCTCCAAGAGCTCGAGTGCGAGTTCCTCCACGCGCACGTAGGGGGGAACGTTGAACGAGGGCAGCGAGCGGCTGAACGTCGGCTCGAACCCCCGCTGTGAGAGGACGCGGGAGGCTTTCGATCCGAGGACCAGGGGCACGGCGTGTCGCCCGTCGTCCTCGACCCGATCGAGCGTTCGTTGGAAGGTGTCGAGCGCTTGCTCGTTGAACGGTCCGCACAGGCCCCGTTCGGACCCCACGAGGAGCACGCCGGTCCGTTGACCCGCCCCTTCGCCGAGCAGCCGCGCCCGCTCCGTCGCGGAGAGTTCTCTCGTCGCGCCTCGAAGCATGCGCGAGATATGTGCCTCGTAGATGTCCAACGGCTCCGAGCGTTCGTCGGCGCGTCGGTAGGCGACCTCCGCGACGGAGCGGATCGCCCGCATGAGTGGCTCCAAGCCGGAGACTGCACCGAGATGATCCTCGATCTGGATCGGCTCGCGGCTCACGCTCGCTCCTCCGTGTTCTGGGTGACGTCTTCTTCTTGTCCTCTGTCACCCTCGCCTGTCCCTTCGCTGTCTCGGAGCTCGTCCGGCTTGGCCGCCTCGAGGGAAGCCCCGACCCAGTCCCGTAGGCGCTCCTCGAGCTCTGGCGTGATCGTGTCGGCGCTCCGTAGATCCTCAGCGATCCCCGGTACCTCGTCCTGATGGTCTTCCAACGCGTCCTCGAACCCCGGCACCGCCTCAGCCGGCCAGCCCTCGAGCAGATTTTCCTGGTGCGTCCACAGGAGCGCTACTTGGATGGGGAGATCCGCGATCTCGCGCGGCTCTTGCTGGATGATCTCGACGAGCCGTTCCCCGCGAGCGATCTGCCGCTTCGTCGATTCCTCGATGATCGCGCCGAACCGCGTGAACCCCTTGACCTCCTCGTACTGGGATAGTTCGGGTCTGACCCGCGCGGCGACCTCCTGGAGCGGTCCCGGCTGGGCGTCCCCGCCCACCCGAGAGACCGACTGGCCGACGTCGATGGCGGGGCGTCGACCTTCCGCGTACAGGTGGGGGTCGAAGTAGAGTTGGCCGTCGGTCATCGAAATCAGGTTCGTCGGGATGAAGGCGGTGATGTTCCCACGTTGGGTCTCGATGATCGGCAACGCGGTGGCCGAGCCGCCACCGTGCCGGTCTTCGAGCTTGAAGGAACGCTCCATCAGGCCCGCGTGAACCGAGAAGATATCGCCGGGGTAGGCCTCGCGACCGGGAGACCGTCGCAAGAGGAGGGACAGTTCGCGATACGCGTTCGCGTGCCGAGACAGGTCGTCGTATACGACGAGACTGTGGTCTCCTTGCCAGGCGAACCACTCGGCCATCGTGCATCCGGTCAAGGCGGAGAGGTAGCGCACGGACGCGGGGGCATCAGCGGGGGCGAACACGACCGCAGTGTGGTCTAGGGCGTCGTGACGGTCGAGCTGGTCGACCAGATTCAGGACGGTCGAACGCTTCTTGCCGATGCAGACATAGATGCAGTCGACGTCCTCGGTCCCCTGTGCGAGGATCGCGTCCACCGCGGTGCTGGCCTTCCCCGTGTTCCTGTCACCGAGCAGAAGCATACGCTGCCCGCGCCCAATCGGGGTCGCGGTATCGATCGACTTGATGCCGGTGAGCAGGGGCCCACGGATCGGCTGACGGTCAAGCGGCCCCGGGGCAAGCTGGCGGATCTCCCGGCGTTCCGTCGTACCGAGCGCTCGCTCTCCGTCCATGGGTTGCCCAAGCGGGTCGACCACGCGTCCAAGGATCTCGGACCCGACGGGGACCCGGAGCGTTTCCCCCGTGCGGCGGACCGTGGACCCGGCCTGGACTCCTTCGGTGGCCCCGTAGATGGCCACGCCGACGCTCTCTTCGTCGAGATCGAGAACCTCCCCCCTCGTCCCGTCTTCGAAGGCGACTAGCTCGTGGAGCATCACGGTAGGAAGGCCTTCGACGTGAGCGATCCCGTCGCCAACGTGCAGGACGCGCCCGACGTCCTGGACCGACGCTTGGACGCGACGCGGCGGGCCGTTCTCGAGAGCCTCGAGAGCCTCCTGGAGCGCTTTGTCGAGGTCCATCAGCTGGCCTCCCCTCCGTTCCCTTGAGGCGTGCGTGGCCGCTCCTCGTCCTGAGCTGCCTCCTCACCGCTGGGAGCGTCTCGACGCTCGTCTCCATCAGCTTTTTTCTCCTCGGTCGTCCCCCCGGTCACCGCTTCGAGAGCGTGCTTCACGTTCAAATCCAGGGCGACGCCCCCGGAGAGCAGGGTGAGACCGGCCACCAGCTCCGGGTCTTCCTCGACAGTGAGCTCGAGTTCGGGGACCGAGGACTCGTCGTCCCAGGGAAGGTGGTCCCCCAGGTTCTCCCGCAGGCGCTGTAGATCGTTCGCCTCGAGCGGATACGCCGTTCGGACCCGGACAGCCCCGTCCGCCTTGCGGATGGCGTCCGCGAATCGATCAAGATCTGCGTCCCGGAGATCGTCCTCCCCGCTCAGGAACCGGCCGACGAGCTGGTCGTGCAATGCTTCCCCGCCCGTCTCTCGGAGCAGGTCCTGAACCAGCTTGACGGCGGTCTGGCGGGCGCGCTCTTGGATCCGCTCTCGCGCGGCCTGCTCCTCGCGCCGGATTCGTTCGTTTGCCTCTTGACGGATATCTGCGGCGTCCTCTCGGGCCTGATCGAGGATTTCTTCCCGTCTCTCGGCGGCCTCCTCACGGGCTTCCGTGCGGATCTTCTCTGCCTCCTCCTGAGCCTCCTCGAGTTTCTCCTCGAGTTCCTCGCGTTCCCGCTCGGCCGCTTCAGCACGCTGTTTCGCATCCGAGATCTCGGATTCGATCTCCTCCTCCCGTTCCGTCATCTTCTTCCTGAGCGGTCGGTAGAGAAACCGCTGGAGGATCGCGAGAAGGATCAGGAAGTTCAGCGCCTGGAGGAAGATCGTCGTCCAGTCCACGCCGATACCGATCTCCGGCACGCTATCCCGCCCCCAGGGCCGTCTCGAGCAGCGGGTTTGCGTATAGGAGGATTAGCGAGACGATCAGCGCGTACAGGGCCAGGGACTCGAGCAGTGCGAGGCTGATGTACAGTGACCGGGAGACATCATCTCGCGCCTCGGGTTGTTCGGCGATGGATTCGACCGCCGACTCGACGACCTTACCCTGTCCGATGCTGGCCAGCATCGTGCCCAGGTTGATCGCGACCGCCGCCCCCACGCAGGCGAAAATCAAGAACCACATTGCATCGCCGCCCTGGGATGCGGCCTCGCTCACGCGGCCCTCGAGCGGGTTGGCAAACAGCAAGATCAAGGCGACGATCAGAACGTAGAGCGCCTGGGACTCGATCATGGCCAACCCGATATACAGGGTGCGGGAGACCACGTCCGACTCGTCGGGCTGACGGGAGGTGGCCTTGGCGGCGGCGGCGGCGGCCCTGGCCTGTCCAATCGCCGGGAAGAGGACGCCCAGCCCGATCGAAACAGCTGCGGTCACGTTGACCACGACGTAGAACCAGGTCGCGGAGACCATCACATGGCCCCCTGGGCGCGCACGGCGCCTCCGATGTACACGATTGTGAGCAGGGTGAAGATGTAGGCCTGCAGCGCCCCGATGAAGAGTCCGAATAGCTCGAAGATCACGGGAATTACCAGGGGGGCGACCAGCAGGAGGACTGCGATGATGACTTGGTGGCTGAGCATGTTCGCGAACAGGCGGATCGCCAGCGAGACGGTCCGCGTGATGTGCCCGAGGACGTTGATGGGGGCGAGGATCCAGGAAGGTTCCGCAAACTGCCGAAGGTACTCGATCCAACCGTGTTCCTGAATGCCGAAGTAGTGAGTGGCGAAAAAGACGACCAACGCTAGAGCCACGGTCGTATTCAGGTTCGCAGTGGGTGCCTCGAGCAAGGGGAAGGTGCCCATCAGCGCGGCTGAGAGGATGAACACCGCCAAGGTCGCTACGAGCGGGACGTACCGGTGGCCGGACTCCTTCTCCGTGACCTCGGAGAGCAGATCCTCCAAGTACCGATAGCCCCACTCGATCGCGGCCTGCCACTCGCTTGGCCGCGCTTGAACCCGTCGTCCGGCCAAGATGCCAAGTAAGCCGACGACTCCGACCATCCCCGTGGTCTCCAGGACAGTCGGGGAGATCAGGAACGCCCCTCCGCCAGGGAGGGGAACTGCGACGAGGATTCCCATCATGATCGCTTCCCCTCCTCGTGTGCCTCGGCGACCATGAGGTAAGCTTGGACGGCAGCGATAACGATCCCTGCCCCGAGCAGGCCGAGGGTCAACGTCGGCGTAGTCCCCAGTTGTCGGTCCAGCCACGCCCCCAGGAGAATCCCAGCCGCCACCGGGAGCGCCAGGACCCAACCGAGGGAGGTCAGGTAGGCCATAGCCTGCCAGAAACTCGCATCCTCGCCCTCCTCGTCGCCGTTCCCGCGAGAGGGGACGGGCCAACTTCTCGTCGCTCCGGTCGAATCGTCGCCTTGCCTCTTCTCCCAAGGCTTCCAACTGCTTCTTGTCATGGTTCTTGTCGTCGTTTCCGCGAGAAGGAATGAGTCATCTTCTGGTAGATCCGATCGAACCGTTGCCTTGCCTCTTCCTCCATGGCTTCCAACTGCTTCTCTTCGTGACTGATCGCCTCGTCCAGCGTCTCCAGGTCGACCCCTTCCCGCGCAACACCGGTCAGGATGGTGACTTGGTCGTTCTGGACCGATAGGAAGCCACCGTGGACAGCGACCTGCTGGGCCCCACCCTCCGGCAACCGATAGGAGATCACGCCGGGCCGGACGCGTGCTTGGAAGGGGGCGTGGCCGGAGAGGATCCCGATCCAGCCATCAGGCAGGGGCGCGTTCACGGCTTCCACCGCCACGTCGACGACGAGTCTCTCTGGAGTGCGGACCTCAAGATGCATGGGCTCCTCCCTCCTCACGGTCGTCAGCGAGGTTCCCGTGCTTGCTCGAGGGCGCCCCTGGGTCGTCGTCCTCGTCCTCGAGGGTCTGGGCCTTCTCGAGCGCGTCGTCGATCGTTCCGACCATGTAGAACGCCTGCTCGGGGACGTCGTCGTGGCGGCCGTCGAGGATCTCGCGCACGCCCCGGAGGGTATCCTCGAGGGGCACGGAGACCCCCTTCGTTCCGATGTAGCGCTCGGTCGTGAACAGCGGCTGGGTGAGGAACCGTTGCAGACGCCTGGCCCGGAGCGCGGTCGTGCGCTGCTCGCCGGAGAGCTCATCCATCCCGAGGATCTCGATGATGTCCTTGAGGTCCTCGTACTCGGCGAGCGTCGTCTTGACCCTCCGCGCGATCCGGGCGTGCTCCTCGCCCACGAAGCGGGGGTTCAAAAGCGAGGAGCTAGATCGAAGTGGGTCCAGGGCGGGGTAGAAGCTCCGGCTGGCCAGGTCCCGCGTGAGAACCCCCGAGGCATCGAGGTGCGCGAAGGCTGCCACGACGCCGGGGTCGGTGAGGTCGTCCGCCGGGACGTAGATCGCTTGAATGCTCGTGATCGACCCCTGCGTGGTGCTCGCGATGCGCTCCTGAAGCTTACCCATTTCCAGGTCCAGCGTGGGCTGGTAGCCGATTTCGGAGGGGATCCTGCCCAGGAGCGCGGAGACCTCCATCCCAGCCTGGGCGAATCGGTAGATGTTGTCGATGAAGAGAAGCACGTCCCGATGATCGTGATCCCGGAAGTGCTCAGCTACCGTCAGCGCGGTGTGCGCGACCCGGAACCGGGCACCCGGCGTCTCGTGCATCTGACCGAAGACGAGCACCGAATCCTCCAGCAAGCCCTGCTCTTTCATCTGCAGATAGACTTCGTTTGCCTCCCGAGTCCGTTCGCCGACACCGGCGAACACCGGGACTCCGCCCTCGTGCGTGATGGTTCGCTGCATCAGCTCCATCACGAGCACGGTCTTGCCGACGCCCGCCCCGCCGAAGAGCCCGAGTTTGCCACCCTTGGGCATCGGGACGAGCAGATCCAGGGCTTTGATCCCAGTCTCATACGGCTCGCTTGAGGGCCGCTGATCGACCATGGCGGGCGGTTCCTGTTCGATCCCGACGTGGCGGGCCGCTTCGATCGGATCGCCGTGGTCCACCGCGACGCCTTTGACGTTGAGGGCCCGGCCGAGGATGGGTTCGCCGACGGGAATGGGCAACGGCTGCCCTGCTGCGATCACGTCGAGGCCTCGGTGCAAGCCAACTGGGTTGTCAAGCGCGAGAGCCCGTACCTGATCGGGATCGGTGTGGCTTCGGACCTCCGCCGTGACGACCTCGCCATCGGGACGAGGGATGGAGAGCGCATCACCGATCGAAGGCAGTGATCCCTCTGGGAACGCGATCTCGAGGACAACGTCGTGGATCGCCACGAGTTCACCGCTCGGTTCCTGACTGGAGTCTGACCGTCCGTCGTCCGTTCTGTCGTCCGTACCCATGGAATTTGCCTTGAGGACCCTGTGCTGGCCGGGGATGTCTACTCAAACATCTAAACGAAGAATCATAAATAGTGCTGTTCGTTCCCAGTGGTACAGAACCGAATCCAAGGGACTTGTCCTCGCTGTCGCGGGTGTGCGTCAGTCTTTCAGAAAATCACTGATCTGGCCGTTAGTGCGACAGGGAAAACGCGATCTGGAGCCGTTCTCGTTTACTTATCCGTCCGAAACCACGCATTACAGCCTCACCGACCTCGGTGTAGTCTCAGCCCCCAGGCCTTGCTAAAGTTGAGACTAGTCCTCTCAATGCGTAGGAACTCAGAATGACAAGGACTAGTCTCAACTAATGGCCAGCCACAGTAGTTGAGACGGGTCGTCTCAATGCATACGGTTCTCGAACTCCTTCGCGATGGACAGTGATTCACCTTCAAGAATTTCGTAGCTTTCACACCTAACACTCTTTACAGCGGATGACGTACCTTCTTTCAACGATGTCAATCGACCGAGATACATTCGAGAACACGAGCGAGGACGAGCTCGCGGATCTTTCGGTCCCTGATCAGGTCCTCGGATTTCTCGCCGCTAACGACGATCGTGCGTTCAAAGCCCGGGAAATCGCCTCTCAGATCGGCGTCGACGAGGGCGCAGTCAGTACTGCTCTCTCACGGTTGAAGGACCGTAATCTGGTCGAACATAAGGCGACGTACTGGGCGGTGACTGACGATGCTGAGCGCCTCGAAGGATACAGTGGATACGAGCGTGCGACCGCACTGTTCAACGACCAACTCGGTACAGAGGATAAGGAGGCGTGGCGCGAGCACGCACCGCAGAAGCCCCATCCGAGCGTTGAGGATGAACAGTGACCGACGAAGAGACACCGATTTTTGAGCGTGGCGATGTCGTCTACGGTGACGATCCATTCAAAGGCGAGGAAGACGCTCGGCCCTGGCTTATCCTCTCGAACCACGAAGGCCGTCAGTTCTACGGCGAGCAGTATATCGCGGTAACACTAACGTCGAAGTCTTGGATGGATGGCCTCATCGCTATTCCTGAGGAGAGCTGGCTTCGTGGCGGGACACCGGACGAGAGTCGGATCGTCCCGTGGAGCGTCCAATCCATTGACCACGAGGATATCGACTTCTGGCAGGGGTATCTTGCCGGAGATCTCGTTGACGAGACGGTTGCTGCACTCGTTGAAGAGCTTCAGTAGCAGAGACTCCATGTTTTCATTCGTGAAATGGCCAAGTGACACAGCGATAGGGTAGCTTGCCTATCTTCCAACGAATTGTCGGTAGAACGTTGTCTGAACCCCGTACGCTAGTTGACATCCTCCTCCGCGTTCACGCGGAGGAATCCCACGGCACCGCGCCGCTGGATTGGGATATTAGGGTTTGGAGTCTACCACCTCTGTCCGAGGTTGGAATCCTCGGGAGAGGTCGTGAAGGTAGACTCCGGGCTGTGCCAACCAGCCGGTACTCCTATCCCCGGACAACTGCCCGGATGACTCGGAGTTACTTTGATTGATGTCGAGACGGATGTTCTCCGCCCCGTTCACGTCAGCGTTGAACGCCGCGTCACACTTCTCACACACGTACAAGCCACGCTCAACGCGCTGACTGTCGTCTTCTCTACCGCACACGCAACACGTCTTACTCGTGTCGCGCTCGGACACTTCTACGACTTCGATGCCCTCAACCGTCGCCTTGTATTCGAGGATGTTCGAGAACCTATCGAACGCCCACCCGTGCAGGTTGAGATTGCCGTGCCGCCCCCAGTTCTTCGACTCGTTGTTATCGTCCTCTTCGCGGACTCCAGCGAGTTCTCCGATGTTGATGTGACACACTCCCTTCTCGATACACCGTTCAACGATGTGTTTAGCGAGGCTGTGGAAGAAGTGAGTACGGCGCTCCGACCACTTCGCGTGGAGTCGAGTGGCTTCTTGACCCCCCGAGTCGTCGCACTTGGCGATTTCCTTCGGGAAGGAGTAGCCGTCCTGTTTCAAGCGATTGCCGGGGTACAAGTCGGCTTCCTCGGTACTGTACGCGACCGCCGCGAAGTTACAGATGCCGAGGTCGATACCCGCCGTCTCCTCGCCGGGTGCGTTGGGCGTCTCTACTTCGGCTTTGCAGACAAGGTGGAGTTCCCAGCGTCCCTTTGCCTTGTCGTAGACGGCTCTGACCTGCTGGAGATTCTCGACCGTGACTCCGGGCCGCGTCTCGTATTCGACAAGGATGTATTCCCACGCTCGGGGGTGTTCCTTGTGATTCGCGCCCTTTGAAAGTCGGACACGGTTGTTCTTGGTGTCGTGTTTGATGCCGTTCTGCTTCCACGTCACCGTCGAACGGGGTGTTCTTCGTGGACGCGGTTGCCGTGGTCGTCGTAGTAGTTTTTCTTGCGGTAGCCGGGCGGGTTCGCTCGACTGTCTGACTTCCTCTTGCCGTCCCACGAGTTGAAGGCTTCAGCGAGTTCCTCCAGAACGCGCTGACTGGACTGTGAGTGCAGTCCTTTGTATTTGGTGTGACCTTTCAACTCGTCTTTGAGGTCGCCGTGGTCAGGAATCTCGCCGGTTTCATCCCACACTTGGCGGGAATGGTAATTGGCGACGTTCCAGAGCTTGCTGGCCGACCACCCGTGCCGGTCGAGCGGTTCCTCTACCTGACTGTGGTTGAGGATTTTCGCTCGGTGAGTGCGGTGGACTTCCAGCATTGTGAAAGCCTGTATAAGCACTTATACTCGTGTCTCTTGTAAGGTTTCGGTTTGAGGAGAGTGGAATATCCTGCTTTGCCATCGACGGTGGGTTGTGGAGGGGTTGTCGGATTCATCCCGCGCCTAAAGGCGCGGGTATTCTCCTCGAATCTCTATAATCGCCACGAGTCGGTGGAGAACTTCGTCCGTGCACTCCCATTGGCGTATTTCGGATTCACCACCCACGACCGCTACGTGGGGTCGACTTGCGACGAGATAGACACGCTCTTTCGCGTGTTCTTGCTGAAAGAGCTCCACGGGTGGGCCCACGAAACCGCACTGATCGAGTATCTCGAGTGTCGCCCTGTACTCTGCGAGCAGCTAGGCTTAGAAAGTGTCCCGGACCAGTCGACGCTGTGGCGTAGTTGGCACGAACGATTCACCGCCGAGCTTCGCAGTACCGTCGAGACAGCTGCGCAGACCATCCTCATCAAAGCCCAGGACGCGGATGTCGCAGTCCCACGCGAGCCAGAACGTCGCCTTTCGCCTCACCGTGACGAGGAGAACGAACCAGACCTAAACGATCAAGCGATACTCGATGAAGCAGCGACGGTTGCGGATCACGTCAGTCGCGGGTATCGAGAACGGCTACCGGAAAGTCAAATCGTTCATGGCCGATACGACCAGTACAGACCATCGCTACCGGTTTTTCAATTTCATCTTCGCGTGTCTGCTGTACTCGCTGTGGCGACTCGTCGACATGCTGGTGAAACGCTCGCTCGGCGACGAGCGAGCGTGTACACGCCTGCGTGGATCGACGTTCCTCACAATCGCCAAACAGAACTACGGCGTCGATCCACCAGACTGATCGCCTGACGGCTGTCGGGTCCGACTGGCTGGCCAGCGGCCGCGCTGGCCCGCCTTCCCCCGATCATCGGATCTCACATACTGGATCTGCCACCTCCCGGGTCGATCGCGATTGACCTAGCAATTTTGCCCCGAACCACTACCCAGATCGAACCCTGTATCGGCCGAAATCCAACGCATTGAGTTCTCTATCTTGGCCGCCTGGATCGGCGCTTCATAGACAACTTTCCTCCATCCAGCGGATCTAAACGCCTGTCCGTCGGAACAGAGCCCGACGTTTACTTTCACCCTTATCTTTGAGCTTAATATTCTGTCTCACCATACATTCACCGACAGATGCACTACGTCCGTGATGGAGATCCGATCGCACCGAGTCGGTTCGGCGAGCCAGAGGACCACCCTGATCCCGATCAGCGCGTCAGCGTAACGGAGCGTGTTCGAGAGATTGCCCCTCGCGTCCCCGAGACCTCGTGGCAGGAGCTCGACGACAGTCCCGCGACGCTCCCGCTTCGCTACGACACCTCGGTCCAGACACTCGTGTTGGCCGCCCTCCCGCACGCCACCGGCGCGACGCTCCGGACAAACGCCGTCTACGTCCTCGAATGCCTCCAGAATCGTCAATTTGGGAGCACGGCCGTCACAAGCGGCATCAACATCGGTCACGAGTGGAACGAGACAATCTCAGCGAATCGAATCCTCTACGTCGGGGCGACGAAGGAACTCCTGCGACGGCTCGACGAACAACTCAACTCTCCCGGCGAGGGAGGCGCGAACTTTACCACTGTGTTCCCACCGATCCGCATTCTCGATGTCTCTTGGTGGGCCACATTCCAGCGAGCACGACGCGCCAAGAAAGTTATCGGCGAAGCACTCGAAGACCGGTTCCCCGGTGATTACGTCTCTTGATACGGATAATCGGCGTCAGCCGAAATAAGGGAAGAAACCGCCAGTGCCAGTAGAATCGGACTTCGTGCCCTTGACAGTCGCCGCCCACGGTTCTAAGACGAGACGATCATCGTATTCGGCCGTTTTGTTGGTATTTGTGATGCTGAATCCATTTTCGATGAACCAGCGTTCGACCTCGGAATACGTGTGGAACGAAGCTGTCGGTGCGGAGTACCAATCGAACATGTGTGTTCGCGTGGGTTGCAGCCGAAAGAGCAGGTTGAGCCCGTGTAGGACGTGCGGATGGATTCGGTGGGCGACTCGTGCAAGGCTCGCCATGCCTTCTGCGAACCGCTCCCCGGACTCGATCGAGAGATCTGTCGTGTAACTCCGCAGTGCATCGTTGATTTTCATCCAGACTGGATTCAGTTTGTGATACACCGTCACGGAGAAGATACCGTCATCAGAAACATGTTTTGAGACAGAATCGAAGGCTGCACGTGCGTCTCCCGTGTGGTGGAGAACTCCGATGGAGAAGGCTGCATCAAAGACACCACGTTTGAACGGGAGCTCGAATAAGTTGCCCTGAACGACGAACACGTTGTCTCGCTGTTCAAGATTCTCTGAAGCGGTCTCGACCGTTTCCGTCCCGAGGTCGACTGAGATGACCGATGCGCCGCTTTGAGCAGCCATCTCAGAGAACCGCCCGTTACCGCAACCGGCGTCGAGCACGAGAGAACCAGGGCCGATATCATCCTCACACATCAGGGCTTTCGACTCCCACGCCGACTCCGTCGCCTGGATTGTACCGCCCTTATATCGGAGTTCCTCGGATTCCGGGACTTCCGACTCGTCGATCCATCCCCATTCCGATGCCTCAGACCAAGCATGGCCGAAATATGTGTTTGTGTCCTTCTCAATCTCGCTGTCCCCCTCGTCGATCGACCGATCCGTGTTGTGGAGAAAGTCAGGGTCGATGGACTCCAACTCAGATGCAAACCGGTGTAAATACATCTTAAATGACTCCGAATCCTCGAGAAAATCGATATCAACGAATCTTGGGATGTCGTCGATGAAGGGCCACACCGTTCCGCAAGACTCGGCACACCTGAAAACACCATTCGACTGGTCAAATCGCTCCAAAACGAGGTCGCCGCCACACGATGGGCACAGCAATAGTTGATAAATTCTGTCGGTAGTCTTCTCGACAGTTTGTGCTTGGTGTTGACTCATCTACCAGCACATAATTGTAACCATTTATAAACGACAGCCCCCATATATCAATTTCGAAAAAGCCGTTTCTCGTAGCCACTCAGAAATTCGGGACGGCGGCTTGGGAAGCCACCTGAAGCGTGAGTGACTAAACTGAGAGATTTTAGTACTTAAGAGTGCCGTCCAAATATCAGTTTTGATAGTCATGCGTGGTCATAGGCTACCTATCCAGCGTTAACATTGTATTGTGCATGACTATTTACAGAGATTCAGTAATTAAATAAACTTCAGACGTCTCGCTGGCCGCCGAGCGTCAGCTTTCGGTTTGAAAAAGGTTTGTAGGGGTCCACACTGGTTCGAAGTATCAGTACTTCACGAAACTTCCTCGGCTAACCACCTCTGAAGCTTAAGTTCCGTGTCGAATCGACTCCACTATCGATCTTGACGAGGGGGTCACCGGAAGATCAAGAGAAGATCGTCGCTGTCGGCGGCGATCCGCCGCCGACGCGACAGCCTTGCCACTCACCGCAGGGGCGTACTCGATCGGTCGTTACCGGACGAACCGGTCGTCCGGCGGTCGGTTTGCGGGGACGGCCCGACGCGTCGCGAGGGCCGTCCACGCTGCCCGTCGGATCATGTTGGTGAACTCCTTATACGACCACTCCCAGAGGCGACGCCCGCCTCGGCGGGGCGTCGCCACATACTCCCAGTGCAGATACCGCCACACGTTCTGTAACAGCAAACTCACTACGACGTACAGCAGCCGTACCGCCGGATCCTGTGTCGTAGTCGTCGCAATCGTTTGCTCGGAGAGTCGGTAGCTGGCCTCGATACCGAAGCGTTTCGCGTAGTGGTATCGAGCGTCGCGAGGAGAATTGATGAACGGCGCGTCAGCGGCGTAGCCGTGACGCGCCACGCCATGTTCGTCGTATCGTCCGTTCTGGTAGGTACAGTCGATGTAGACGGGAAACTCGACGGTCCAGCTGTGACCGTCGAGTTTCGCCGTCATGTCGTGGTGAATCACGCGACTCCAGCCCTCGGAGAGTTCTTGCTTGATCGACTGACCCCACCGGATAATCGGGATGACGTACGCGTGGTTGTGCGCCTGCAGCAGCGTGAGACACTTGCTGTCGTAGAATTCTCGATCGAGGTAGACGGCCTTGACGCCGAGGTCAAGGCCGTCAAGGATACCGAGAAACTCGGCGAGGACGCTGCTGGCGGTGTCGCCGTCGACAAGACGGCGCACCGCCAGCGTGTAGCGTTTGTTCTTCACGCGTGCGTACAGCGTCGCGTACGCGTGGAATGCGGTTGTTCCACGCTTGGCTTCCGAGTGGTAGAGGCCCTCTGTGCCGTCTTCGTCACCGTAGTAGGGACGCAGGTGGAGGTCAGCGACGACCTCCACCTGCTTGGGAAGGGCATCGAGAATATCTCGCTGGAGGAGTGTGTTTCCGACTCGTTCGAGCTGTTCCAGCTCGAACTTCGTCCGAAGATGATAGAGGACGGCGTTGGCACGAGGGGAGTTAGCACTATTCTCACAAAGTGTCGAGATTGAGGTCCCGTCGGCGCACGCGCCGACGAGGACCTCACAGATCTCTTCCGACGTTATCTGAGCGTTCTCACCGAGAGTGATCGAAACTTCCTCGTCAAGGGTGTTGACGAGGAAGTTAAGAATCTGGTCCTCATGGAGTCTACTGTCTGCTTGCTGGGTTCTAAGCACACCTTCCGCAAGCAGACGTCTCAACTAACCGGCTTCGTGAAGTACTGAGTATAAGTGTCAGTAGTGCGGATCTGAACCCATATGCTCACGCCGAGAACGACGGTGACTAAGGAGGATTGGGGGGTGAGAGTATGAACACTCGACCGGCTCGGACGCGAACCGAAATCGACTTCCTGCCACCCTTCGGCAAACCGGAAGTCGTAACCGTGGGGAAGGGCGCTGTCATCGTCGCCCTCATCGGTCTCGCTCTGTCATTCTCTCTCGCATCGGAGTAGTCTCGACCTGTTGTATGGCGTCTTGGGGTGTCTCGCTACCTGCGTGACGACTGAGACACGTCTCGGCCCATCTCTTTCCTTCTGAAATCGTCTCGAACAGCGGCCGCTACCACGCCGAGATCTCGGTCTGCTCGTCGCCGCAGTCGGAGACGTCCTCGCGGCGGTCGAACTTCCCGGGCGTGAGTTGCCGGGAGAGCTCGACCGCGATTCCGGCGGCATACTGACCGCGCGTGATGGACGAGTCGGTACCGGCTGTCATCCGGATCTTGTGTTGCTTCCAGTCGACGTCTGGGAGCTTCCCGTTCGCCGGGGCGTTCTCCGGCGTCGAGACGTCGAGACTGTCGACGAGATCGGCGTTCTTCCGCAGGGCACGGATCATAACTGGGTTCGTCCCCGGGGCAAGCGCGTGGATCTTGGCGTCGCCAAGAGCGTCACGGAGGAATTGCAGTTCCTCGATCCGCTCGTCGACCGACGCGATCGAGAGGAGGCCGCCAGCGGCGTAGTACTGAATGTCATCGTCTGCGATCAGGTTGACCGTCCCGCCGCGACGCTCGCGGTCCTCCGCTGCGGCGGCTGCTGTCTCCTCATATGGCGGCTGTAGCGGGACGACAGGAGGCCGCGGAGTGGGCGACCTGCCAGCGCCCGACGTGGACTGTCTCGCCCTTCTCAGCGGCCGCACGTAGCTCTCGATACCAGTCCACGCAGTTGGCCGACGTTTCGAGGCTCACGAGGTTTCGATCGTCGACATCGCCGTGGAGGGCGTGCTCCGGGGAGATGTCCTTCATCAGCACGTAGTCGGCGTCCGTCTTCCAGGCGGCGTGCGCGATCTCCGGCGAGCAGGCCGGGTTTCGGAAACCCGGATCGACCATGACGGTGCCCGCGCTCTTTCGCGTCGTCTGTCGACGCTCGTTCGACGACGTGAGTTTCCAAGGCCAGCCCCAAGCCGGATTCACGCTCGACGAATAGACGTCCACGGGACACTCCCGGGCGATCCGTTCGCGCCGGCGAATCTCCTCGGCGTAGTACGCCGGGAGGTCGACGTGATCGTGGTCTTGGTAGCAGTCGCGGTCGTCGCACATCACTCCGAGCCGCCCCACTCCTTCGCGTCGGGCTCGACGGCGTCGGAGCCGTCGTAGTACGACCCGCCAGAGACACCACCACCGACCGGGAGGTTTGGGTCGCGCTCGGGGCACCGGTACTTGTGCCCGACGTCGCGGCCTTGGGAACCAACACTAGTAGTTGAGACTGGCCGTCTCAATGCATACGGTTCTCGAACTCCTTCGCGATGGATATTAATTCACCTTCAGCAATTTCGTAGCTTTCACACCTAACACTCTTTACAGCGGATGACGTACCACCGTTCACCGATGTCCATCGACCGAGACACCTTCGAGAACACGAGCGAGGACGAACTCGAAGACCTCTCTGTGCCTGATCAAGTTCTCGGATTTCTCGCCGCCAACGACGATCGGGCGTTCAAGGCTCGCGAAATCGCCTCTCAGATCGGCGTCGACGAGGGAGCGGTGAGCACTGCACTTTCACGATTGAAGGATCGCGGTCTGGTCGAACACAAGGCGACCTACTGGGCGGTGACTGACGACGCTGAACGCCTCGACGGGTACAGCGGCTACGAACGGGCGACCGCACTGTTCAACGACCAACTCGGTACAGAAGATACGGAGGCGTGGCGCGAGCACGCACCGCAGGAACCCCACCCGAGCGTCGGGGACGAACAGTGACCGAAGAAGGGACACCGATCTTTGAGCGTGGCGATGTCGCCAACTAACCTACCGTCCCCGCCCTCCACCTCAGCTCGTAACACGTCCTTGACGTCCACGAATCCTATCACTTGGTCGCCGTCGTCGGCATCAAGCACTGGATAGCGGGTATGCCCAGCCTCGAGGATGATCGACTGGAGGTCGGAGAGGGGGGCATCGGCCGGAACGCTCACCACGTCCGGTCGTGGAACCATGACCTCGCGCACCACGATGTCGTCGAGATCGAAGACCCGCTCGATCATCGTCACTTCCGCAACGTCGATGTCCCCTCCCTCGCCCGACCGTGTTAGTACTCGGAGGAGCTCTCGCTCACCGTCGGACGCGGGCGGCACACCAAGCGACCGCGTGAACGCGTTGGCTGCCCCGTTGAAGACCACAATTCCCGGATAGAGGATGTAATAAAAGAATTTCATTGGCGGGGCGAGAAACAGCGAGAGTCGCTCGGTCTGGGCGATCGCGAGCGTCTTCGGCGCGAGTTCACCGAAGACGACGTGGAGGAACGTGATGAGACTGAAGCCAATTGCGAAAGCGACGAGATGGATGAGACCCGCCGGGAGAATCGGTTCCAGTACGGGTTCGATGAGCGCCGCCACGGCGGGTTCGCCGACCCACCCCAACCCGAGCGAGGCGATGGTGATGCCGAGTTGCGTTGTGACGAGGTAGTTATCGAGATTGGTCATCACTCCTTGGAGTGTCCCCGAACCCGGGCGCCCCTCCTCGACGAGCTGGTCGACCGATGTCCCCCGAATCCGAACGAAGGCGAACTCTGCAGCAACAAAAAAGCCGTTGAGCACCACGAGAAACAGCGCTAAGACGAGTTGTCCCACTGAGAGCGCGACGTTTACCATCGGTACTCCCAGAACGGGCTGCCGTTCGATTGTAGTGTGTCCATAGCTATGCATCTCGTTCCGTTTACTAAAACCATCTACAGGAGTCGCGGGTGATCGACTACTGTCAGTAGTGAGTTGGTCCTGTGGATCCCCTGGCCATAGACTGTCCGCCTCGTTGGCGCGTGAGTTGCTCGGAATCAGCGAAACTCAGAGCGGGAGTGGACCTTCCCCGCGGACATCACGAAGTGAACCGGACCGCTACGGACTGGCACGGAACTCGCCGTGTTTCAGTCCGAAGAAGAACGCGACAATCGAGAAGACGATCATTGAGGGCAGAACCATCATGAAGACCGTAGAGGGAGCCATCACGGCCGTGAGCGCGACCGTTGCGACGGCGACGATTACGGCGAGCGGAACCACCGAGCGCGTGAAATCAAATTCCATATCCGCAGTTGTAGCCGGACAAATAAAGCGATTGAGAATGTCGTCATTAATCAGTAAGTTGAGGGGTATTGCTCTGAGTAGGAGCTCGTGGAGATTCTGTCGGCTTGGGACTCGTATGGCCAGCTCACTGGGGGGCGCTTTTCTGTTCCTTGAGTTTGATGTCGAGTGGGTCTTCTATCTCACCCATCACCGCTTCGAGGGCGTCCGTCGCGGTGATCAGTCCCACGACGTTCTCCTCGTCCTCATCATACACGAGCGCGAGTTCCTGGTGTTCGTCCTGAAACTGGTCGACGGCATCACTGATGAGCGTGTCTGCTCGAAGCGTCATCGGTGGAGCGGCGATATCCTCAAACGTGACCTCGCCACGCCGGAGCTCGTCGATCCGATCGACAACCGCAGGGACGTAGACAACCCCTCGATAGTCGGCTGGATCGTTACCAATCAGGGGAAATCGCGTGTGCGGGCTTGTTCCGATTCGATCGAAATTTTCCTGCGCAGAGACGGCTGTCGAGAGAAAAATAATGTCCTCCCGATCGGTCATGATGTCGCTGACAGGCCGTTCGCCGACAGTGAAGGCGTTCAGGATTTCTTCTTGCCGTTCCTCAGAGAGGTTCCCTCGGTCGAGCAAGGTCCCGAGGCGATGGCGGAGGTCCGCCCGCGATTCGACCCGGCCGGTTTCGGTTTCTAGCCAGGCGCCGGTCATCTCGACACCGAACAGCCCGAGTGTCCATTTGGCGACGCTGTCTCCGAGCACGATGACCGGGTAGAGCAGTTTGGCAAACCAGTACAGCGGTGTCGCGCCATACCGAGCGACGAACTTCGTCCGCTCGACCCCGAGATACGTGGGGGTCTGTTCACCGTGGGTCAAGTGGAGCAGGTTGATGATGACGAACGCGAGGATGCCACCCGCACCGATCGACGTGAGCAGCGTATTCTCGAACACTGGATCGATCAACGAAGCTAGGGCCGGTTCCGCGACGATGCCGACGGCGATACTCGTCGCAGAGATGCCGACCTGACAGCTCGTGAGATAGATTTCGAGGTCCTGTGTCATCTCCCAGGCTCGCTTGAGTCCCGGGACGTCGAACTCGGATTTGGGATACTGTCGCACGCGAGTGAGCGCGAACTCGATCGCGACGAAGAATCCGTTTGCGAGGATGAGCAAAACACCGCTGAGTAGACGGAGCGTTAGTTCGAGACCATCCATGTCGTAGGGCTATTTCCCGTGATATCAAGAATTTCGTCATCTCGCTCACCGGGACGAGCTAATTCACGGAGCGAAGGCTCGATATCTCCTGTCTCAGGGTTGAATCCCGGACCGTCAACACCGGAATCGGCGACATCCGAACGAGATACTCGGTGACGCTACCAAAGACGTATCGGTCAAAGTCCGTGCGCCCGTGGGTACCGACGACGATGTCGAGATGCCGTATCACTGCTGCGAGTGCTACGACCACACAAATCTGTATCACTCTCAATATACCAGTTCCAATCACGAACAGTACGAGGAACATCGGAGGAAGTGATATCAACAGGACGCCACCCAATATCGAACACGTCCGCATAGCAGGCATTCCCCTCTCATGGCGTAACCTTTGTACGCCTGCCATGAGGCTGTAGAGACAGAATACTGTGGATTCGAGCGTCGACGAGATACTGCCACAAGGGCGTGAATCCGGCCCGTTAGTCCTCGGCGCATTCGTCTCCCTGCTACTGTTCCTGTTCGCAGTCCAGTTGCTGGGTGCATCCACAGCGGCTGCAGCTGCTCCACTCGAACAGTTCTTCAGGCGGTACGTCGCCGGGAGTGGGCAAGCCCTGGGTGCAAGCTGGCTCGCCACGTACGTGCTCACCAACGGATCAGTAGTAGCGGCCCTGTCCGTCTCGCTGTTCAAGACCGGGATCCTCACGTCCTCACAGTTGTTCCTGATGCTCGCGGGGTCACGCCTCGGGGGCGCCGCAATCGTCCTCCTGATAGGAATGCTGGACTACTTCCAGAAGCGGCGCTATTCATTCGGTGAGGCGACTGAGTTGGGGATACTGACTTTTCTCCTGTCCCACTCGATTTATCTACCGGCCACCGTCCTCGGATATCTCCTGTTGCCGAGACTCCAGACGGGATTCGGGGGCGTCAGTAACCGGATCGAACTCTCGTTCGACCCGCTGGCGGCCTTCGATCCGGCGACGGGGGCCGTCGTCGATACCGTCGGCGTGGGTCTGGCACTCGTGGTCGCCGTTCTCGTGCTGTTCGGCAGCCTCACGCTTTTCGACGGGGTGCTCAAGCGGATCGACACGGAATGGCTCCGCAAGCGGTTCTTTCACCGATTTCAGCACAAGTGGACCCCGTTCGGACTCGGCGTCCTCATTACCGGCGTGACGACCAGCGTTGCGTTCTCGCTGGGAGTAGTCGTCCCCCTCTACAATCGCAACTACATCAAACGGAAGGAGATCGTTCCCTATGTTCTGGGAGCGAATATCGGCACCTTCTTCGACACGATCGTCATCGCCGTACTGCTGGAATCCCCACAGGGCGTGGCTATCGTGCTCTCACTCGTAGCCGTCGGGACGATCATAACGGTCGGAACACTGGTTCGGTTCTCGACGTACTTCCAAGCTATCGAGACAATCCAAAACCGACTCGTTACCAACCGCCGGTACCTGACTGGGTTTCTCATCTCCTTGGTTGTCCTCCCGATACTTCTGCTCCTGCTTCCGATCTAGTTCTGCGGCCGAGACAGTCTGTTCTATCGAGAGAGATCTGCCAATACGGGTGGCGCCCCTTTCCCCAGACTCGTGTACTCCCGTGTCTATATGTGGCTTTGACACACATCTCTGCGTATGGCCTCCGTCGACGAGGTGCTCGTTGCGTTCGATGGGACCCCGCTTTCGGAGAAGGCGCTGGCGCACGCGCTCGACGTGTACTCGGATGCATCGATTACCGTCCTTCACGTTATCGACTACATCGAAGAGAGCTATAGCGCGAAAGCACTGGTCGGAGACGAAACGCTCCAGAAGCGGGCCCAGGAACGATCAGCAGATCTTCTCACCGAGGCCGAGGCGAGGGCAGACGAGCACGACCGGGTACTTAAGACGGAAAGCGAGGTTGGCAAAGCCACAGACGAGATCCTCGAGTACGCGGACACACACGGCATCGACGTGATCGTCATCGGGAGCCACGGACGCTCGGGTGTTGCTCGAATGCTCATGGGTTCGGTCGCTGAAACGGTGATGAAGCGTGCATCAGTGCCTGTGACTGTCGTCAGGTGACCGCAAACTGTGCCCCTATATTCGCCCCTGAAACGGCGAATCACAGAGAACAAAGGCTCGCGATCTGGATAGCTGGCGAGTACTTCTCATAACCCTTCAGTTTCGAGTTGACACACTGATTTTTACATTTCCTTGTCCTACGAACAGCCATGGCACGAATTTCAGAGGTCAAGTCGATTACAACAGAGGACGAGTACATTCACGTCCGGTATCGGGAGCCTGACCAGTTCGATCAAATCCGGACGCCAGACTGGGCGGACCGTGTCTCTGATTCCGTCTCGGAGGGGAGCGAGGTGCGGATGGGGAAGCGGAAAGACACAGATGATTGGATAGTCCAGTCTGTGTTGATCAAGAAAAACGTGGGTGAACAAAAAGCCCGTGAGCAAGCCGACGAAATCATCAGAGAGATCGAGTCGTGATCGGGTGCTTCGTCGCTTGTGGTTGTTGAATCCGACTTGGAGACTCATTCGGGACATCTCTGGCAGTTGGGTCAGACAGAAATGCCGCCAAGCGGGGATGTTGTCTTGGAATCGGAGACAGAACAATAATCCATACAAGCCAGGAGATCTCTACTCTCGCCGGTAATCTCCGCAAAAATACCGATTCGCCACAGAGAACCGCCTTCACTCGATTTCCAACCCACCACCGCTTTCACCGTTTCCGACGTCTCCATCTTCACCCCACTCGATCTCGAACTCGATACTCAGCTCACCAGGACTATCGGTCGGTCCCTCGCGCTCGGCTTTCACCTCGAACGTCGGTTGGGCAGGGGGTGTCATCGTCACTGATTGCTCGCCGGCGGTCAGGGTGATATCGTCACCAGCATCGAGTTTGTCTGCGACTCGACGAAGATACGACGCGATCTCCGATCGACTTTGGGATCCCTCTGACTGAAAGAGGACTTCTTCGGGCATACGGTATCTCGTTGGACACACAGACGGATAAGTGGGACTGTGGCCGCCTGACTTGTATTCGGGTCCGAATAACCTTGGCAGTCGGGTGCAGTCAAAGTGGTCTACAGCTGTGAGAGATATCGAATCTTTTTGTCATCGCTCGACAAATTCGAAGTTGTGAACCTCAGCAAGGGGTTTCTCCTCGCCCTCGTCGTCACCCTCCTCGTGCTATCGGCCATGCTGCTCCAGCCGTTTCTCCAGTACGTCCTCGGTGCCGTCCTCCTCGCCTACGTGCTCTATCCGCTGCAGATCCGCCTCGAAGCGTACGTATCGCCGATGGTAGCCGCGCTCTCACTCGTGGTCCTGGCAGTTGCCGGACTCGTCGCACCGTTCGTAGTCGTTCTCGCGACCGTTGTGGATAATGCCGAACGGATCCTCGAGGACTTCGACACTGACCCAGTGCAGATCGAGGTGATCGAATCCCGGCTCAAGGAACTCACCGGACAAGAGGTCGATATCGCAGGCGAACTCGTCAGCTCAGGGCGGGAAACCGGGACGATCGTATTCGAACGGTCGACCCAAGCGTTCGGTACGATTACCTTCCACCTCATTGGGATCGCGTTGGCACTCTTTCTCGTCTACTACCTTCTCAAAGACGGCGACGACCTAGTCGACTGGCTCCACCGAACGGTCCCCCTCCCAATGGACAGCCAGCGCGATCTCTACACCGAAATTAATGACGTGATCTGGGGCGTTCTCTTCGGACACGTCTTCGTCGCCATCGTCCAGGGGGTCGTCGCCGGAGTCGGGCTCGTCGTTACTGGCGTTCCCAATGCGTTGTTCTGGACGGCTGTCATGATCGTTCTCGCGATGGTTCCGCTCGTCGGTGCAATCCCCGTCTGGGGTGGGGCGGTGGTCTACCTATATCTCACGAACGAACCGCTACTCGCCGTCGGATTATTCGTCTACAGCGTCATCGTGGTTGGGCTCACCGACGACTATCTCCGCCCATTCGCCGTCGACAGGTACGCGAAGCTCAATCCTGCTGTTATCCTCCTCGGTATCCTCGGCGGGGCGTACGCATTCGGGATTATGGGACTGTTCTTCGGTCCCGTCGTCCTCGGCGCACTCAAAGCCGCTCTTCGCGTCGGCTTGGATAACTGGTCCCAGATCGACGAGGAAAACGTCGGCTGACCAACCGATCGTAATCAATCGAACAACAGCTCTTCGAGTCGTGTCCCCAGCTTCGGAGTCCCGAACCGGCGGCGAAACTCCAGGACGATCTGGCCGGCGCCGAGTGGAAGCAGGCTCATTCCGAACACGACGAGCCAGCTTTCGAGACCGAGGGGGGCAGTGCTCAGTGCCAGCGAAACCCCCGGCAGGTAGACGGTGCCAATCACCAGCAGAGCGGACAGGCCGAGGGCACCCCAGACGTACGCGTTCTCGGTGACCTCGTTGCGCACGATGCCCGACGTGAGCTCTCGCATGTTGAACACGTGCCAGAGCTGGGCGAACGCTAGCGTGAGGAACGACATGGTGACGACCTCGTCGGCCTCCATGCCGCCGGTGTACATGCTCCCCCCGATCACGAAGGCGCCGACAGTCGCGACTGCGATCATCGTCCCGTACAGCCCCAGTTCGGTCCAGTGCGTTCGAGTCAGGATCGGCTCGTCGGCGTCTCGCGGCGGTGTATTCATGATCTCCTTGCTTCCCCCACAGGCGCCCAGCGCGAACGCCGGGAAGATGTCAGTCACGACGTTGAGAAAGAGGATCTGCAGCGGGAGCAACGGGAGCGGAAAGCCGAGCAGTGCGGCGATCAGGATGGCCAGCAATTCGCTGAGGTTGCAGGACATGAGATACAGCACGAACTTCCGGATGTTCCGGAAGATAATCCGCCCCTCTCTGATGGCATGATAGATACTCGTGAAGTTGTCGTCCTGCAGGATCATATCCGACGCCTCCTGAGCCACTTGCGTTCCTCGCTGACCCATGGCAACGCCGATGTCGGCTCGCTTCAGTGCCGGCGCGTCGTTGACCCCGTCGCCGGTCATGGCCACGATCGACCCGACTGCCTGGTGAATTCCGATCAGGTCGAGCTTGTTCTCCGGGGCGACACGCGCGAATACCGACGCGTTCACGAACCGCTCCATCTCGTCCTGAGATAGGTTATCGGGGTCGTCGAGTTCGCTCCCCTGAATGACTTCGTCATCCTCCGGGTGCATCAACCCGACACTCCGGGCGATGTTTCTAGCCGTCCCGGGGTGGTCACCGGTCACCATGACGATTCGCAACCCCGCGTCCAGACAGTTCTTAATGGTCGATTTGACCTCCTCGCGTGGTGGATCGATCATAGCGACCAACCCGAGCAACGACAGCTCCTCGTACGGCGGGTCGTCCGTACTCTCGGCCTCCTTCCTGGCGAGAGCGAGAACCCGCAATCCGTCTTCGGCCATATTCTCGCTCTTCTGGATCCACTCTTCTTTGTCATCTTCCGAGAGGGGCTCGGTTCCGTCATCCGTTACCAGCCGGGTAGACGACTCGAGGACCGCCTCCGGCGCACCCTTCACGGCGACCTTGTATCCTCCATCCAACTCGTGATAGGTTGCCATCATCTTGACAGACGGGTCGAAGGACACCTCGCGAGCCTCAGGCATCGACTCGAGGAGTTCATCCCGGCCAATGCCGCCCTTCAATCCCGCTATCAGGAGAGCGGCCTCCGTCGGATCACCCGTTACAGTGGTCTCGCCATCTTCCACGGTCACGGCAGCGTTGTTACAGAGGACGCCCACCTCCAGGGCCTCCTGCATGGCAGGATCTCGTGGCTCGTCTAGCTCTTCGTCACCATGCTGGAACGTCCCCTCGGTGTCGAGTCCGGTCCCAGTGACGGCAACCGAGCCGTTCGCCAGTTCGTACTGGCTGACGGTCATCTCGTTCTCCGTCAGCGTGCCCGTCTTGTCGGTACAGATGATGTTCGTCGAACCCAGCGTTTCGACGGAGCCGAGGTTGTTGATCAGGGCGTTGCGATCCGCCATCCGCCACATCCCGCGCGCGAGTACGAGCGTGGCGACGACCGGAAGCCCCTCCGGAACGGTCGCGATAGCCAGTGCGATGGCTGTCTCGACCATCAGGTACAGATCCTGGCCCCTGAGCCATCCCGAGACGAGGACAATCGCTGCCACGACGAGCAGGAACGGAACGAGCTTCCGCCCGAGTTCGTCGAGCTTCTGCTGGAGCGGCGTCTTCTCCTCGGCTTCTCCCTGCAGCGACGCCGAAATCTTGCCCAGTTCCGTGTCCATCCCCGTGGACACGACGACTGCTTCCGCAGTCCCTCGCGTCACGCTCGTCCCCTTGTAGAGCATATTCTCCCGCTCGGCGAGGGGCACGTCTCCTTCAAGGACGTCGCTCGTCTTTCCGACGGGAACGGACTCGCCGGTGAGCGCCGATTCGTCGGCCTGGAGCTTGGAGGGCTCGATCACTCGAAGGTCGGCCGGAACGACGTTCCCGGCGTCGAGGAGCACGACGTCTCCCGGCACCAGGTCTTCGGCGGACACCTCCTCGACCTCTCCCTCCCGGCGAACGCGGGCCTCGATCTCCGTCATCTCCTGAAGGCCCTCCATCGACTTGATGGCCCGCATCTCGGTGACGAACCCGATGAGCCCATTGATGAGAAGCACGACGAAGATGGCCACACCTTCGACGTTCTCGTTCAGTGCGAAGGCTGCCACTCCCGCCACCGCCAGCAACAGGACGATGAAGCTCTTGAACTGGTTCGCCAGAACCCCCCACCAGCCCCGCTGTTCCGCCTCCCGCAACGCATTCGGGCCGACCCGCTCGCGCCGCGTTTCGGCTTCGTCCTCGCTCAGCCCCTTGTCCGTTGAAACCTCGTAGTGATCGAGGATCTCGTCCGACGACCTACCCCACGGCGTTTGAATCGGATGTTCGTCCATCTCCAGCGGAAAAGACCCTGAGAATGGCTATGGTCGATAATCATAAAAAATACGCTGCGTGATTCCCACCTCCCTGTTCGCACCAGTTCCAGTCACGAGAGACAGGCGATAGATGCTACATTTCGGTCGCAGGTGCCCGGACCGTCAACACGGGAATGGGAGACGTGCGGACGAGATAGTCGGTGACGCTGCCCAGCACGTACCGATGGAAGCCGGTTCGCCCGTGAGTGCCGACGACAACGAGATCGATGTCGTGTTCTTCGATGTACGTGAGAATCACTTTGTGAATCGATGGGCCGTATTCGACTGTCTTGGAAGTCGATTCGATGCCAGCGTCGTCCGCGAAATTCGCCACTTCGTCGAGTAGCTCTGTCGCACGTTCTTCTAACAGATCCATCTGCCTATCTGTCCAAACGTCGACGCCCAGAACTGGGATGGCGATGGCCGAGAGGAGGTGTAGTGCTGCTCCCTCAGCATCTGCCACGTCAACGCCAATTGCAAGTGCCTGGTTCGCACAGTCGCTCCCGTCGGTCGGGACGAGCACGTTCTGATACGGGTGGGTGATCTTGGCGTCGTCATTCGGTGAGAGGGTGAGTACAGGGACGTCCGCTCGCCGGACGACGCGCTCGGTTGTGCTACCGAGGAGAAACCGCTCAAGTCCCCGGCGACCGTGTGTTGGCATCACGACGAGATCGATTCCCCGTGTCTCGGCGTAGTCGATGATTGTCCAGTACGCCTCGCCCTGACGTACCTCCGTGACGGTGTCCACGCCCTGTTGAGTGGCGAGATCTGCCGCCTCACTGACGACTTTCTTTCCGTCCACTTCGAGGACCTCGACGCTATCGCTCCGGAGTTGGAGGACGCTCTCCTGTGTCGTGTCTACAACGTTGAGAATGTGGACTGTCGCGTCGTGGGTGGTCGCGATATCGAGGATGTGATCGAATGCGACCGTCGCACCGTTACTTCCATCCGTTGGAAAGAGGATCTGATCGAACATGGTTCAGTAATCGGGAGAGTGACACAAAAATCCAGGACTCTCTGGCTATCTCATACTGAAAATTACAGTAGTTGAATCATACAAGCAGTGTTCGTCCGGCTGGCATCGTCTTGGACTCTGGGTACACTGTTGTATATGAGTGACACCGCCGTTGGGGCCAATACTAATCAGTTAGACTGATTCTTGACCGTGTGGTTGCCAGCGTCTCGTAGTGGTTTCGACTCTCGATTCTCATCGGACTGTATTTCGACAGATCGCCAACCAGTCGTACGCTGACTGGCCAGTATACGATTCGACGCCGTTGTACGATCGCACCTCGCTCCCTGCGCTGGAAGCGGACGTTCGGACCGTCGCACAAACGTGGTTCGGACACGACGATCACACCGCTATTGAGCAGTTCGTCTGTTCACTTCCGCTGGCGTATTTCAAATTCAGCAGACACGACCACTACACAGGGTCAACCAGCTACGGGATGGATACCCTCTGTCGGCTGTTCGTGCTGAAAGAATGCTATGGCTGGGACCACGAAACAGCGCTCGTTGAGTATCTTCACCACCACCCCTCGCTCTGCGAGCAGCTGGGGTTCGAGACGATTCCGGACCAGTCGACACTATGGCGCAGTTGGCACGAGCGGTTCACCGCTGACCTCAGGGAAACAGTCGAGACGGCGGCTCGAACGATCCTCATCAAAGCCCAGAATGCGGGTGTCGAGACTCCGCGTGAACCGGAACGAAAGCTCCGATACCACGGGAACGAGTCTGGTGAGTCAGACCCGGACGATCAAGCTACTTTGGAGCAGGCAGAAAAGATTACTGACTACGTCAACAGCATCGTTTTCCCGGCGTTCTCTTTGGAGCGCGGTGAGAGCTGTGAGATTCCCGAGAATGCCTACTGGGACCTGCAGACGTATCTCGGGCTTCGTGAGAAGTTGGCCGCCAACGAGGGCGCGCGCAGTTTCAGTACTTCACGAAACTTCCTCGGCTAACCACCTCTGAAGCTTAAGTTCCGTGTCGAATCGACTCCACTATCGATCTTGACGAGGGGGTCACCGGAAGATCAAGAGAAGATCGTCGCTGTCGGCGGCGATCCGCCGCCGACGCGACAGCCTTGCCACTCACCGCAGGGGCGTACTCGATCGGTCGTTACCGGACGAACCGGTCGTCCGGCGGTCGGTTTGCGGGGACGGCCCGACGCGTCGCGAGGGCCGTCCACGCTGCCCGTCGGATCATGTTGGTGAACTCCTTATACGACCACTCCCAGAGGCGACGCCCGCCTCGGCGGGGCGTCGCCACATACTCCCAGTGCAGATACCGCCACACGTTCTGTAACAGCAAACTCACTACGACGTACAGCAGCCGTACCGCCGGATCCTGTGTCGTAGTCGTCGCAATCGTTTGCTCGGAGAGTCGGTAGCTGGCCTCGATACCGAAGCGTTTCGCGTAGTGGTATCGAGCGTCGCGAGGAGAATTGATGAACGGCGCGTCAGCGGCGTAGCCGTGACGCGCCACGCCATGTTCGTCGTATCGTCCGTTCTGGTAGGTACAGTCGATGTAGACGGGAAACTCGACGGTCCAGCTGTGACCGTCGAGTTTCGCCGTCATGTCGTGGTGAATCACGCGACTCCAGCCCTCGGAGAGTTCTTGCTTGATCGACTGACCCCACCGGATAATCGGGATGACGTACGCGTGGTTGTGCGCCTGCAGCAGCGTGAGACACTTGCTGTCGTAGAATTCTCGATCGAGGTAGACGGCCTTGACGCCGAGGTCAAGGCCGTCAAGGATACCGAGAAACTCGGCGAGGACGCTGCTGGCGGTGTCGCCGTCGACAAGACGGCGCACCGCCAGCGTGTAGCGTTTGTTCTTCACGCGTGCGTACAGCGTCGCGTACGCGTGGAATGCGGTTGTTCCACGCTTGGCTTCCGAGTGGTAGAGGCCCTCTGTGCCGTCTTCGTCACCGTAGTAGGGACGCAGGTGGAGGTCAGCGACGACCTCCACCTGCTTGGGAAGGGCATCGAGAATATCTCGCTGGAGGAGTGTGTTTCCGACTCGTTCGAGCTGTTCCAGCTCGAACTTCGTCCGAAGATGATAGAGGACGGCGTTGGCACGAGGGGAGTTAGCACTATTCTCACAAAGTGTCGAGATTGAGGTCCCGTCGGCGCACGCGCCGACGAGGACCTCACAGATCTCTTCCGACGTTATCTGAGCGTTCTCACCGAGAGTGATCGAAACTTCCTCGTCAAGGGTGTTGACGAGGAAGTTAAGAATCTGGTCCTCATGGAGTCTACTGTCTGCTTGCTGGGTTCTAAGCACACCTTCCGCAAGCAGACGTCTCAACTAACCGGCTTCGTGAAGTACTGAGTTTTATCTACGAGTCGACGCGTGATCGAACACCACTCGGGCACGGTCATCGCGACCAGATTCGGGATCTCTCTATCGAGCAGATTCGCGAGATGTACCGACAGGCAGTCCAGCAACTCATCAACGAACTCGCAGAGACGGAGGAGCTCTTCCGAGCGGGTATCGTCGCGATTGACATTACCGAGGATGACCCCTTTACCGGCGACCGCACCGGCCACGAGGACGAGATCATCGGGACGAAGGAGAAGACCGACGAGTACGCCTATCAATGGGCCACCGTCCAGTTAGTAGGGAATGCCGTTCCGATTGTGCTGGACGCACGGCCAGTTCGGAAGGGTGAGTCCCGCTTAGAAATCGTCGAGGACCTCTTGAATTCAGCCGAGGAGCTGGTTCACGTCGATAACGTCCTGATGGACCGGGAGTTCGATAGCCAGCACGTTCTGGAGATGATCAGTCAGCGCGGGCTTTCCTATGTCGTGCCGAAGCGAATGCAGACCAGCGAGAAAGCCCAGGCCAAGCGATTGCTCCAGCGCGACCAAGACCGCTACGAGACTGACCGCAAACTCCACCTCGGCAAGAACGAGTGGCACGAGACGACGCTGATCTACCGCCGGAAAGAGAACTCCGAGCACGACGATCACCGGCAGTACTCGGTGTTTATGACGAATTGCGGGAGTGGTCACCTCGCAGAGTACGGCTATCGGTGGGAAATCGAGAGCGGCTATCGGTCGATCAAGAGGTTCATGGCTGCAACGACATCCAAGGATTTCGGGTTACGATTCTTCTACTTCGCGTTCGCGTGTCTGCTGTACTCGATCTGGCGAGCGGTGGATTTGCTCGTGCAGGTCGAGTTGACTGGTGAGTACGAGCACTCACCGATTGTGACGGCGGATAATGCGCTGACGCTGTTGAAGAAGGAGACGGGAATCGGGTAGACAGCCACTCAAGTCCTCAGAATGCCTGTTTTGAGTGGCAACACTGGGTGTAGTCTGGAAAATTGCCGAAATAGTTGGTCGGTGGACAAGAATTATCTCCTCAGAGGCATCCTGAGCTAGGTTCTGTGACGAAATTCGGCCGAAACCACGCATCACAGCCTCACTAAACCCGCTGTAGTCTCAACTTCCAACCAACACACATAGGTATAGCGTCATAAGATATACGAATCGAGAGGAAACACGAATTCAGCCGTTTCGAGACCCAAAACGCTAGAATTCGTCGGCCGAGGCCGCCAGACAAACTGCTCGTGATTAGTATAGTAATCACGAACAGTTTGAAGTACCCCAGCGCCGTCTACGAGGCACGAATGCGACGATCGTCTGCGAGGGCCGTTTCCGGAGCGCCGCCGAGGCGTGGAGAGAACGAGGACGGGGGGCACAGTGACTGAACGCACGCGGTCGACGGCGCTCCGGTCGACGTTCGACCGGTACCTCCAGGACAAAGGGAAAGGTCGCGGTGGCGACGGTGGAAACTACCGTCGGAACGCGAGCCGCGAACTCGAGCGGTTCCACGAGTGGACCGTCGGCGACCGCGGCGACGACGACTGGACCGGGATCACCCCCGACGACGCCGACCGAGCACCGGCGTTCGTCGATCTGGACGAGTGGGTCTTCCGGGAGTACGCGCGACACCTCGCCGGCGACCGCGGCCTCAAACAGAACACCGTGCAGACGTACTACGCCTACGTCTCTGCGTGGTGCGGGTGGTGCGTCAACGAGGGCTACCTCGAAGCGCACTACGCCCAGCGGGCGAGCGCGACCGCGCCGCTCCCCGACGACGACGGCCGCAAGCCGGGCGATCAGCAGGCCTGGACGGCGGAGCAGCGCCACGCGCTCACGCGACACGTCGACGAGGCGGCGCGTCACGCCGTCGAGGTGTTCGCCACGCTTCCGACGGACGCGTCCCCGCTCGACCGCCAGCGCGCGCGGTACGCGGCGCTGAAAGCGACGCGCGACCGTGCGCTCGTCTACGTCCTCGCGTACACCGCCGTCAGGGTCGGAGAACTGCTCCGGGACCCGGACGACCCACGCCGACGCGGCGTCCGCTGGGAGGAACTGAACCTCGAAGACGGGAGCATGGACGTCTATCGGAAGAAACAGCAGTGGGACGCCGCGAGCCTCCCCGATCCGGTGATCGCCCCGCTGCGTCGCTACCGGAGGCTGATCGAGCCGCCGACCGGACGCTGGCCGGTGTTTCCCACGTTCGACCAGCGGACGCTCGCGACGCTGGTCCGTGAGGAACTGGCCGACCGTGGCCTGCGGCCGGACGCCGTCCGCGAGCGGCGCGAGGAACGCGCGCGAGACCTTCTGGTTGCGCTCGAGGAGGACGTTCGCCCGCCGTCGCTCACGACCGGCGGGGCTCGATCCGTCCTCCAGCGGCTCACGGCGGACGCGGGGGTCAGGGTCGACCACCCGAAACACGCGTACCTCGCACCGCACGGTGGCCGGCGAGGGATGGGGGAGGTGCTGGTCCGGGCGTTCGGCTACACGGTCGCCGCCCGCTACCTCGACAACTCCGAGGAGATGGTCCGCGAGCGGTACTCCCACATCGAAGCGGGCGAACTGGGGGACGCCGCGACGGAGGCGCTCGGAGAAGTCGACGGGTTTCCCCCGGGTGACTGTTCGAGGCTCGACCGCGGAGACGGGAACCGCGACGCCGGATCGCGAGGGTGATCAGTCGGCGTCGGAGTCGAGGTCGTAGCCCCACTCGCGGAGCACCCGGGCGACGAGGTCGGGGTGTCGCTGTGCGACGATCATCGCGGCCTCGCGGTAGTCGGACTTGTAGACGTTCTCGCCGAGGCGCTCTTCGAGGGTGTCCCTGAGGTCGGGTTCGGCCTCGATGACCTCCGTGCGGAGGAAGTACGGCACCTGCTCGCGCCCCTCGTTGACCTTGCTCCGACGGAGTTTGTACGGGATCGAGTCCATCGTGGGGCGTTCGGCTGCCGCCTCGCCCGCGTTCGCGGTCCCGTCCCGGTCGGTCGAGTCCTCCGGCGAGTCGGCCCCTGCGTCGTCCGTTCGGGGC